>JBBARD010000076.1:0-11373 GCA_040399965.1 Methylocystis sp.
CACCGTCGGCGCGGGCGTCGTCGCCTCGATCATCGAGTGATCGGCGCGGGAAGGGATCGGGGAGAGATAAAAAGCCCCCTTAATCGTGAAAAAAGCGCGGTGACCCCGCGCTTTTTTTCTCGCCGCAAGCTCTCTCAGGCGGCGATATTTTCCTGAATTTCATCGATCAGCGTCGAGTGATGCTCGGTGACGCCGACGGGAGGGATTTCCGCCGGTTGGCCGGTGAAGCGCGTCGCCTCCAGGGCCGCTGCGACAGCCGAAATTCCGATCTCGCGGTATAGACGCGCCAGCAGATCGTGGGGGTGGCAGTTGGACTGATCCTGATTGAAGTCCACGGAAAATGGATCGGACATGGATACGCTCGCCAGACTCGATAGGGATAACGGTATGTCTCCCGGTTCCGGAAAAATGCCCTATTCTCCTTAATGATTCTCTAATCTTGCCGCGATGGGGCCGTTTTGCCGCTACGGGCGCCTGTAATGGAGGCTTTCTGGGATGCGCCGACATCTTCCCCGCGAGCCCTGGTCTCAGGCGGCGCTCTGGAGCCGTCATGTCGCCCTTTTTGCCGCCACTGTCGCGATGCTTGCGACAATCCTGGCGCGGCTGCGAGCGATCGATCCGGCCTCGGCGCTTGCGTCGCTCGGCGCGGCCGTGGGTTTGTCGTTGGTTGCTCTGCTGCTTTTCGCCGCCGCCTGTTTTATCATCTGGCAAACCGGGCGGCGGGGCATGGGCGTGGCCGCCATGGCGGCGCTGATCGCGATTTTGACGCTAGCCTGGCCAGGATACCTGGCTTTTCAGGCCCTGCGCTTGCCAACCCTCTCGGATATTGTGACGGACCTTGACGATCCGCCTTATTTTTCCATGTCGCGTATCGCAGACGCCGCCCGTGACGGCTTCCAGCCCAGGGCGCTCTCACCCCGCGCGCGGGCGGCGCAACGCACCGCTTACCCGGATGTTGAACCGATCGTTATCGATCTGGACGCCGACGAGGCGCTGCCGCTGGTGCTGAAAACCGCGAAATCGCTGGGCTGGCGGTTGATCGACCAACGTCCGGCGGGCGGGCGCACGGGAGATGCGCACGCCGACTTCATCGATCAAAGCCTGATCCTTGGTCTGGACGAGGACATCACGGTTCGCTTGCGGCCTCTCGCCGGACAGACCCGAATTGATTTGCGCGCCGCCACCCGTCACGGTCGACATGATTTTGGCGCCAATGCGCGACGCATTGAGGCCTTTGCCGAAGAGTTGCAGTCGCAGCTCGACAATCGTTAAGCGGCGTCGCCGCTCGTTTTTGGCCATGAACTTTGCTATTTGTGCTTTTGACATCTTGGCGGCGGACAGGAGGCGGAAAAAGGGATGGCGACCGAGCAAACTGACCGAGCTGCCGCTCCGATAGCGGAGTTTACGCGCGAACAGGAGCAGGCCGCATTGCGCGACATGCTGCTGATCCGCCGCTTCGAGGAAAAGGCGGGACAACTCTACGGTATGGGAGTGATCGCCGGTTTCTGTCATCTCTACATCGGACAGGAAGCGGTGGTCGTCGGCGTCAAAATGGCGGCGCGCGAGGGCGACCAGTTCACAACCAGCTATCGAGATCATGGTCACATGCTCGCCATGGGCATGGACCCGAAGGGCGTGATGGCCGAACTGGCGGGCAAACGAGGCGGCTATTCAAAGGGTAAAGGCGGCTCGATGCACATGTTCTCCCGGGAGAAGAACTTCTTCGGAGGACATGGCATCGTAGGAGCGCCTGCGCCAATCGGAGCCGGCATAGCCTTCGCCAACGCCTATCGCGACGACGGACGGGTGTCGATCACCTTTTTTGGCGAGGGCGCCGCTAACCAGGGACAGGTCTATGAGACCTTCAACATGTCGGCGCTTTGGCGGCTGCCAGTCGTTTTTATCATCGAGAATAATCGCTACGCCATGGGAACGGCGATCAACCGCGCGACCGCCCAAACCGAGTGTTTCCGGCGCGGCGCCGCATTCGCGATTCCTGCGCGACAGGTCGACGGCATGGACGTCCGCGCCGTCAAAGCCGCCGCCGAGGAGGCGATTGAGTGGTGCCGCAGCGGCAAGGGGCCCTATCTGCTTGAAGTGCTAACCTATCGCTATCGCGGCCACTCGATGTCCGATCCGGCGAAATATCGCTCGAAGGAAGAGGTCGAGAAAATGCGGGAGGAGCATGATCCGATCGAACAGGTCCGCGCGCGCCTTCTCGCCAGCGGCGCGAGCGAGGACGAACTCAAGAAAATCGACGCCAATATTCGCAAGATCGTCGCCGAGGCCGTTGATTTTGCAACGAGCGACCGCGAGCCGGACCCCGCCGAATTATTTACGGACGTTGTAGCGTGAGGTTATGAACCGATGAGCATCAATGTCCTCATGCCGGCGCTTTCTCCCACGATGGAGCAAGGCAAGCTGGCGAAATGGCTCAAGAACGAAGGCGATCCGGTAAAATCCGGGGACGTTATCGCCGAAATCGAAACCGACAAGGCGACGATGGAGGTCGAGGCGGTCGACGAGGGCGTCCTGGCGCGCATTCTCGTGCCGGGCGGCACGGAGAATGTCGCTGTCAACACGCCTATCGCTGTCATTGCCGAAGACGGCGAGGATCCTGCAAAGATCGAGGCGATCACGCCGCCGCCCAAACTCACTGGCGACATGGACGCCGCTCAAAGCGCAGTCGGCGTCTCGCCTGTCGCGACGGCGCAACCCGCTATACCTCCGGAGACTTTTGCGACCGAAGTGCCGGCCGACACGAAGATGATCCCGATGACCATGCGTGAGGCGCTACGCGACGCCATGGCCGAAGAGATGCGACGCGATCCCGCGGTCTTTGTCATGGGCGAGGAGGTTGGCGAGTATCAGGGGGCCTACAAGGTCACGCAAGGTTTATTGCAGGAGTTTGGCTCCCGGCGGGTCATCGATACGCCGATTACGGAATACGGCTTCACGGGCATCGGCGTCGGAGCCGCCTTTGCGGGCCTGCGCCCCATCGTCGAATTCATGTCCTTCAATTTCTCGATGCAGGCCATCGACCATATCGTTAATTCGGCGGCGAAAACCCTTTACATGAGCGGCGGTCAAATCCATTGCCCGATTGTGTTTCGTGGCGCCAATGGCGCAGCTGCGCGCGTCGGCGCACAGCACAGTCAGGATTTCGCCGCATGGTATTCGAGCGTGCCGGGACTGATTGTGCTTGCGCCCTCGAATGCTGGCGACGCCAAAGGTCTCCTGAAGGCGGCGATCCGCAGCGACAATCCTGTCGTGTTTCTCGAAAATGAGATTTTATACGGCAAAACCGGAGATGTTCCGGCGGTTGAGGATTATGTCCTGCCGATCGGCAAGGCGAGGATCGCCCGACAGGGCGCGGACGTCACTCTTGTTTCCTACTCCATTGGCATGACTTACGCGCTGGCGGCCGCAGAGGAACTCGCCAAGGAAGGCGTTGAGGCCGAGGTGATCGATCTACGCACGCTGCGACCCATGGACACGGCTACGATCATCGAATCCGTCAAAAAGACCGGCCGATGCGTGGCGATTGACGAAGCTTGGCCTCAAAATGGCGTGACGGCGCAAATCGCCGCTCTGGTTCAACAGGAGGCTTTCGACTATCTCGACGCGCCGGTGGCGCGCGTCACCGGCAAGGATGTGCCGATGCCCTACGCCGCCAATCTTGAAAGATTGGCATTGCCGAGCGCCGCCGAAGTCGTCGCTGCGGCCAAAGCCGTGCTTTACAGGTCATGACAATGTCGCAAGCTGATGTGGATCGCGGGTCCGCGCGTATTTTCGCGTCCCCGCTGGCGCGTCGTTTGGCGCGGGAAAGCGGGCTGGATCTTGCCGGGCTCGCCGGCTCAGGGCCGCGCGGACGCATTGTCGAGCGCGACGTCAAGAAGGCGCTCGCCTCCGACGGCGCGCGCCGGCCTGCAAGCGCTGCAGACCCCCGCCTCTCGACGCCGGCGGCGATGGAGATCACCCGGAAATTTTACGCGCTCGATAGCTATGAGGAAATTCCGCATGACTTGATGCGCAAGGCCATCGCGCGCCGGCTGACCGAGTCGATCCAGACGGTTCCGCATTTCTACCTTGATGCGGAGTGTGAGATCGACGCATTGTTGCGCTTGCGCGAGGATTTCAACAGCGCATCGCCGCAAGGCTCCGATGACGCAGCGCAATGGAAAACATCCGTAAACGATTATATCATCAAGGCGCTGGCTCTGGCGCTTCAGGCTGTGCCCGACGCCAATGTCACCTATACGCCAGAGGCGATGCTGAAGCATAAATCATCCGACATTGGTGTGGCCGTAGCCATTCCGGGCGGACTGGTGACGCCGATCATTCGCAATGCGCAAGCCAAAACCATTCGTGAAGTCGCGCAGGAGGTCAAGGAACTTGCCGAACGCGCCCGTGCACGCAAACTCAGACCAGATGAATATGAGGGCGGGGTCAGTGCGGTCTCCAACCTTGGGATGTATGGCGTAAAAAGCTTTTCCGCCATTATTAATCCGCCACAGTCCACAATTCTTGCCGTAGGTCAGGGCGCGCCGCGCATGATCGTGCGTGATGGGGCGCCGGTTGTGGCGACGATGCTCAATGTGACATTGTCCTGCGATCATCGCGCCATTGACGGGGCGCTGGGTGCGCAACTTCTTGCAGCTTTCAAGCGCCTGATCGAACATCCGGCAGCGATGCTTGCATAAACGGCGACGCTCTCGTCCTCATGACGGCGTCAAGCCTGAGGCAGGATCCGGCCAAAGTCGTATGAGCGCCGATTTGACATAGCGCCGCGCTGCGCCAACCTTTCCTTCAGTGAAACGCGACAGCGCATAGGCCAAAATCATCGTCAGGGCCATGGCCAGAGCAAGCGCCGCCCACTGTTCGGGCGAGGCGCTTCCTGCGCTCCAGTCAGGACCGAGGACGGCCGTTGTCATCGCGCGCAGCAGCATCAGGGTTGGATTGTGGATTGCGTATAGCGTGAAAGAGAAATCCGCGAGCGTTTTGTGACCATGCCAATGGAGCAATTTCCAGTTCAAATCTTTCGTCAAACGTATGGCCAGGATCAAATTGGCGAAAGCTGCAGCGGTTATCGTATCCGAAAGATATTGAACCCAGGGATGGGCCTTGATCACGTCGGCATTCAAGACAACTCCCAGCAGGAGCCCCGCCGACAAAAATTGTATGAAAGCTCTCCTGGGTGAGGAAACGAAAGGTTTCTGCAGCAAAGAAATCATTGCTCCAAGGGACCAGAGAAGGAGACCGAAAGGAAACCATATCTGTTTCAGAGTGATGGCGATGCAGAACAGCACAGCGAGAAGCGCGAAGATCCGCCCGCGATTTCGATCCAGGGACACGATCATCGGCGCCAGCAGAAGCGGAAAAACGATATAGTACCAGAATTCGTAACCCACCGACCATAGCGGTCCGTTCGTGCCGTAATGCCAGGCGACGACGCCTTGGAAATTAAGCAGGTTGGTGAGGATGTATCGCGGGTCGTAATGACCCTCGAAGATTGGATAGGAACCATAATTGGCTGGAAAGATGGTTCGACCAAGCGTGTCGAAGACGAAGGTAAGCGCAGTAGCAGGAATTATAACCATATAAATGCGAACGAAGCGATGAATAAAATAATCACGGAGAAAAGGCTTTTCGTCGCCAAGCCGTGCAAGAACCTGTCCGCCGACGAGAAAGCCAGACATGACAAAGAAACCGATTACAGCCTGTCGACCAAATGAATAACTGATTAATAAGCGCCAGACGTCGGCAAAGAGCGGGATATTTTGAGTCGTGAGATCGTTAAAGTTCATGAACGCGCCGGTCGCATGGACGCCCAAAACGAGCAGCATGCCGAGCCAGCGGGCGGCATAAAGAAATTGCGAGAGCTGGTCCGACATGGCCTCGCTACTCACATGACGGGTGCTGGCTCCAGCTATCTCCAAAGGGGAGCGGTTCATGGTCGACTGGGTTGCTCGGAATTGGCTTGTGAAACACCGGGTTCTTGGATGCCCATAAGGCGCCAGCTTTGGCGCGAAGTCCATTACTTGATAATGATTCCTATCTATGTGTGACGTATTTGTCACAGTCCCGCAAGGGAGCGCCTTTTTTGGAATTGCTTCATTTGAAATTACTCACGGGCTCAGGGCAAATAGACCACATAACCAGACAGTCTCTGAATCGCGGAGCCATGGATGTCCGTCAAACGCATAACCAAAGCATCAAGTCTTGCGATCTTACTTGCTTTGGGCGCAAACGACGCATCCGCACAATTAAGCCTGCCAACGATCAATGTCGGGCAGGCCAGAAAGACTGCGCCGACCACCGCAAAACGCGTCGTTCGAACGAATCCCGCCCCAGCCAGGCCGACGCCCGCAGCGAGGACAGTGGCGAGAGCCGTCACGAGCGGAGACACCGGCCCCACGAGTTCAAACAGTTTTGTGCCTCCGGGGCAACAGATTGTGCGGGGTCCGATCGGTGTGAACGGATATTTCGCTGAGGGGACGTCGACGGCCCTGAAGATGGACACCAAGCTGATTGATCTGCCTCAATCGGTGACCATCCTGACCCAGAAGCAGTTGCAGGACAGAAACAGTCTCAGTCTCGGTCAGGCTTTGGCCTATGTTCCTGGCGTCAATGTCGCGCAAGGCGAGGGACAACGCGATCAGGTAACGATTCGCGGACAAAACACCACGTCCGATTTCTATCTCGATAACGTCAGGGACGATGCGGAGTATTTCCGTGATCTTTACAATATTCAGTCTGTCGAGGTCCTCAAAGGTCCCAGCGCCGTAACCTTTGGCCGTGGCGGCGCCGGCGGCGTCGTAAACCGCGTCACCAAGAAGGCGGATGGCGTTGCAACGAGAAATCTCGAATTCAGCACCGGAAGCTTTGGGCGCAAGCGCGTGACACTGGATGTGGGCGACAAGTTGAACGATCAACTCGCCTACCGCTTTAATGGACTTTACGAACAGTCCTACAGCTATCGAAATTTTTTCAGCCTCGAACGATGGGGCGTCAATCCGACCGTGACTTGGAAGCCTTCCGACAAGACTTATGTCTCAGCCCAATATGAGCATTTCCGCGACAGTCGCGTTCTCGATCGCGGCATTCCCTCCGTTAATTTCCTCGACGCTCTCCCAAACAACAGTAACGGTTCGGCCGCCTATCGCTCGTTTCTGGCTGCTGGCGGGGGATTTCTGTTCCCCGGTTATCCGGCGCCGACGAACAACTGGACCTACTTTGGCAATCCGGAAGCGAGCCATTCATCGGTGAATGTTGATCGTGGGGTTATTTTTGTCGATCACACATTCGACAACGGTGTGAACGTAAAAAACCAGAGCGTCTACGCCAATTATGATAAATATTATCAAAACGCTTTTGCTGGCGGCCCCGTGAATTTTAACTCAGGCGCACAACCCTATCTCGGTTTTGCTAATAACGCGAATGGAACCTGTCCGGCTCCTGCCGGCAACGCGCCCTTCGCCACAGGAGCCATCGCTCCATGTGTGCCGATTGTCGGCTACAATAATTACACGCCGCGCCAGAACTGGTTCAACCAGATGGATTTTACCTACAAGTTCCATATGTTCCCGGATGTTGAGCATAGCCTGCTGGCGGGCTGGGAACTGGGTAATCAGAAATCGACCGGCAACAGAAATGAGGGGCGCTTTAATAATCCGACTTTTGGCGCGGCGGCGCGCGTCAACGCGTTCTTTTATCAACCGACGATCGGGAACCCGACCTATTACGATCAACCGAATTTCCGTCGCCACACCAATCTAGACCTCGTCGCCGGCTACGCGATGGACCAGATTAAAATCACAAAATATGTCGATGTTCTCGCCGGTGTGCGGTTCGACAGTTTTAATCTCAAATACGTCAATAACATCGGTGGCGTCAGCGCCGCCACCGGCTTGCTGGCCACGAACTTTAACAATTTCTGGGGCCAGGAAATCAACAATGCGACGAATCGGGTTTCGCCTCGCCTCGGCGTTGTTCTCAAGCCTGATGATAAACTATCCTTTTACGCCGCCTATTCGCGATCGTTTCTCCCCGGAGGCGCCGGCGCCGATCAGTTCACCAATTTAACCTTTACGACCAGAGGTCTTGATCCTCAGGGTTTCATGAACCTCGAAGGCGGCTTCAAATATGAAATCTATCCCGCTCTGCTGTTGACGGGCGCGATTTACAATCTCAAACGCACCAATCAGATCGTCAATGACGGCACATTCTATTCAACGCTGGTGAATTCCGACACCAATGGCGGAGAGTTAACCCTGACGGGCAACATCACGGACGATTGGGAGTCTTCGATTGGCTATAGCAATCAGCGTCCCTATGTCACGAGCTCCAACAAGTTGACCGCATCTGTCTACGAGTCCGCCGCCACCGGGAAGCCGGCGGCGTTTGTGTTGCCCGAGGCGGGGAGAATCGTGCCTCTTGTTCCGTTCAATATGTTCAACGCGTGGAACAAATATGATTTCTCGAGTTTGATCGGGCAGAAGAAAGGCGCCTTTGGTCTGGGAGCGGGCGTGATCTACAACACCCAGCAATACGCCGCGCTCGACAATGCTGTCATTGTTCCCGGCTATGTGCGGGTCGATGGGGCCGCGTATTTCAAGATTAACGACAATCTTTCCGGCCAGATTAATGTCGAAAATCTGCTGGGCGCAAACTACTACGTATCGGCGCACAACAATAACAACATCACGCCCGGTTCGCCGCGCGCGGCCTTTTTGACCATGAACGCGAAGTTCTGAAGTCTATCCTCTCATCGGGGCGTGTTGCAGCGCTCCAACGGTCGCGAGGTCGTTTGTCCGGACGGCAAAGCGTTTCAGGGCGGCACGAATGCGCCAACCATCGTCATCGGCCCCATAGACGTCCGCCCCGAACCGCTTCATATGTGGAGTTTGGAATAACTCTAAATCGCAGGGAGCAGTTCATGGCCAATGAGGCGGACATTCTGAAGGCGCTCGAAAACCTTTATGGACCGGGTGGCGTTTCGCTCGCCGGGAAAGTCAGCGGCGTCATGTTGTCCGGGACCAAGGCCTATGTCTCGCTTGCCGGCGATCCGGCAAAACCCGAGGGTTGGGAGGCTGCGCGGATCAACGCCGAAAAGGCGATCCAGGCGCTGCCAGGAGTCGAGACCGCCGTCGTCACCCTTACCGCCGAACGGCGTGCGGCCGGCGCCGACGCGGCGGGGCATGGCCACCATGGCCACCATCACCATGATCATGGCCATGATCACGCTCCTGCCGCGGCGCCCAGACAGCCCCCGCGCAGGGGTATGATTCCGGCTCTCGAGAAGATCCGCTTCGTGATCGCCGTCGCCTCCGGAAAGGGCGGCGTCGGAAAATCGACCACCGCCGCCAATCTCGCGCTTGGGCTAGCGGCCCAGAACTGGCGAGTTGGCCTGCTTGACGCCGATATCTACGGCCCCTCGGCGCCGCGATTGTTTGGGCTGAACGAAAAACCCAAAGTTGCAGATGGCAAACTCATTCCGCTGGAGGCATACGGCATCAAGGTGATGTCGATGGGATTTCTGATCGACGAGAATGTGCCCATGGTCTGGCGCGGGCCGATGGTCACGCAGGCGCTGATGCAAATGCTGGGCGAAGTCGCCTGGGGCGATCTCGACGCGTTGGTCGTCGATATGCCGCCGGGTACGGGCGACGTGCAACTCACCATGGCTCAGCAGGCGCCGCTGGCCGGCGCGGTAATCGTGTCGACGCCGCAGGATCTGGCGCTGATTGACGCGCGGCGGGCCGTCGCCATGTTCCAGAAGGTGGAGACGCCGATCCTGGGGATCATTGAGAACATGAGCTATTTCATGTGTCCCCATTGCGGCGGGCGATCGGAGATTTTTGCGCATGGCGGCGCGCGTCACGACGCTGCGCAGCTGGGCGTGCCATTTCTGGGCGAGGCGCCGTTGGATATGAAAATCCGTGAGACATCCGACTCGGGTCGTCCCGTTGTCGGCGCTGAGCCGGATAGCGCTCAGGCGGGCGTTTATCTCAACCTTGCCGCCAAGGTGAAAACCCTGCTGGAAACGCAAAAGCAGCGCGCCGCGCCGAAAATCGTCATGGGATGAGGGTCAGAATCTGGCCGTCAGATATCGATCAGACGCCGCCAGAGCCCGTACCAGCCGCCAGCGCTGATCGCCAGCGCGGCGGCAAGCGGCAGCTTGTGCGCATCCGGCCCCTCGAAATGCAGCAACCTCGCCAGCGGCGGCGCGTAAAGCCCGGCGAAGACCGTGGCCAGGGCGACCAGGGCGATGATCCAGAACACCCGGTTTTCGCGCGCGAGGGGCGAAACGCCTTTCGGCAGCGCGTCCGAGAGGGCAAGGGTCAGATTGCCAATGATCAGGGTCGCGAAGGCGAGGCCGCGCGCTTCCATTTCAGGAAAGCCGAAGGCGGTGTCGATCAGATAGACCGCCATCACCGCCAGAAACACCGAGAATCCCTGGAAAAACCCCAAGATCAGATCGCGCGCGCCAAAAAGAGGCTCGTCACGCGCGCGCGGCGGTTTCAGCATGGCGTCGGCCTCGCCGGGTTCGGATTCGAAAGCCAGCGAACAGGTGGGGTCGATGACAAGCTCCATCAGCACGACATGCGCCGGCAGCAGCAAGGGCGGCAGGCCGAGCAGGATCGGAGCCAAAGCAAGCCCGGCGATGGGAATATGAATCGCGGTGATGTAGGTCAAAGCCTTGCGAAGATTGGCGGAGATGCGCCGCCCGAGTTCGACGCCCCCGACAATCGAGGCGAAACGATCATCGAGCAAAACGATGGAGGCCGCCTCGCGCGCGACATCGGAGCCGCGCAGGCCCATTGCTACGCCGACATGCGCGGCGGCCAACGCCGGACCGTCATTAACGCCGTCGCCAGTCATGGCGACGATATGCCCGTCCTGCTTGAAGGCCTCGACCAGCGCCAGCTTGCTGGTCGGCGTAACGCGGGCGAAGACGCGCAGATCCCTGATTTTTTCCGGCAAGGCGTCCGCCGGGGTCGCGACGATCTCGTCGCCGGTCATCACCCCCGCAGCAACGTCGATGCCGGCGGCTTCGGCGATGGCCCGAGCGGTAGCAGGGTAATCGCCGGTGATCATCGCTACGGCGACGCCGGCGCGTCTGGCCATGGCGACGGCCTCCGGGACATCTGGACGGATCGGGTCCTCAAAAGCGATCAGTCCGAGCAAATCATACGGCGCGTCGTTTATGCCGGAATCATTCATTTGCTGAGTTTCGGCGACAGCCAAAACGCGCAGGCCTTGTCGCGCCATCTCTTCAACCAGTCGCTCATAGCGAGCATGTTCATCCGGGGAGATCTGCGCCAGTCGAAAGATCGCCTCCGGCGCGCCCTTGCCCGCTTTCACGACGCC
>JBBARD010000077.1:0-9914 GCA_040399965.1 Methylocystis sp.
AAAACATATTTATTCCCAGAATTTCACCACCCTAAACGGCTCCAGAAGATCGGGAGTCTTGTTGTAGGCGGCGTCGAAGTTGAGCGGGCCGCCAAAAGTAAGACGCCAGGATGGGGGCTCGATTGGATGGCCGACAACGCCCATCTGTCCTGTGCCGCAAACGGCTGGGCTCGTCGGGATATTGAGCGCGCCGTTGCAGGCACGGAACAGCGGATCGGTTGGGATCAGCGATCCGTAGGCATAGGCGATCTGCTGCGACCGCGAATTGAACATGTTGAAGACATCAAGCTGCAGCTTCCAGCCGTCCTTCCAGCGATAGCCGGCTCGCGCATTCACCGTGCCAATCGCGGGACTTTTGAAGAAGCCGTCCTCCGTCAACGAGCGCGGCGCGATGTAGCGATACTTGAAGTTACTAAACCAGCCTGTTGCCTCACCGAGTTCCAGAACGCCAGTCGCCACAACAGGCGTCGCGTTCGGAAGAAAATTACCAGGCGAATTGCCCGCCCAAGCCCCCCAGCCAAAGACTTCTGGCTGGACCAACTCCCAGTAAAGATCCGCCTGATCCTGATTGTAGCCACGAAAGCGAACATATGCTGCGGTAACGTCTCCTTCGAAGGCTAGCCAGGAGAGCGGCCGATAATGGTTCGTGAATTCGACGCCGACTCGGTTTGCGCCACGGGCGATTTCTGTATTTCCGCTATCGCCGGCAAAGACAAGTTCCTGCTGCGTTTGAATAAAGAATAGCGTCGCAGCGCTTTCAAGTTTATCGATGGCTTTGGTCTTTACGCCGACCTCGGCGCCTGTGGAGGGCGACAACAGACTCTGTTTGGGCACTTCAACATAACCGAATTCCTCGGTGACCTCGGAGGTATTGAATCGCTGCGTAGTCGCCCGGAAATCATTGGAATGAAAGCCGCGTCCGAAATTCAGATAAAAGTCTGTCTTGTCATCCCAAGGATTAATGATGACCGAGGCTTTTGGACTGATCAACTGGGCGTTAGCTGTTCCGTTGTTAAACGGACCGGTCCATAGACGGAAGGGATTTTGGCCATTGAAAATATCCGCGCCGGGAGTGTCGAAACCCGGCACCAGCGGCGCGCTCGTATAGGATTGCAGACCATAGTTGCTGCCCCAGAAATAATCCCAGCGCGCGCCGACCACGGTCTTGAGCCATGGAGACCATTTGGTTCTGAAGTCCGTCAACAGGCTGACGTTGCCTTCGCTGACATGATCGTTTCGCAGCGTGTCATAGGGCCCGCGATTGACGGTGTCCTGCAAACCGACCCGGATATCGTCGTACCGCGACTGGAAACCGAATTTCAGTTCGCTTTCTCTGTCGAGCACTGTGAATTTGCGCGTATGATAGGCGTTGCCGCCCACCATGGTGCGCCGGTCAAACTGGCGGAACTGATCGCCGAGAACGGGATGTACGAGATAATATGTGAAATTGTTAAACAGATTGAGGGTCGAATGCATGGCGAAGGCTTCGACTTTTGTTCGATATGACGCCGTCTCCTCGGCCCAACGGCTCGACAGACTGAAGCGCGTTGTGTCGCCGCCATCCGTTGGATTCATCGTGCCCCAGCGTGACATCTGATTGGTGTCGACGGCGCGCAACGGGATTTGATCGGTCGAATTCCAGCGATTGGCGTAGGCCATGCCGGTGATCGACACGCCATTATTCTCCTCGCCGCGCGACCAGCGTAGAATCCCATTAATCTTGCGGGCGCTGTTGGGTACGAGCCACGGACCGTTGTAGGTCGAGATTTCTCCGCCGCCGAGAATATCGCCGCCGGCATATTCCCATGACTTCATTCCAAACTGTCGGCCATAGCCAAATGCGCCACCGGTCGAGGCGAACACGCCTTCCGGGACCTTCTGCAAATACTGCATCCGGATGGTGCCGGCGTTGGAGAAGTCGCCATCTTCGACATCGTAGGCGCCTTTGCGCGCATCGACATAGGCCAGCATTTCCGGAATGACGAAGTTTGCGTCGGCGTAACCCTGTCCGTGGCCATGGGTGCGCATGTTCAACGGCATCGAGTCGAGATAAAGCGCCAGATCGGTGCCGTGGTCGAGATCGAAGCCGCGCAGATAATACTGATTCGCCTTGCCTTCGCCGCTGTGCTGGGTCACGGCGAGGCCGGGCACGATTTCAAGCGCCTCGCCAGGACGGAAGGCAGGGATGTTATTGACCTGACCGCCAGTGAAGAAACGCTGGCTGGACGAGGGAAGTTGTTTTGGCGGCGCCGGATAGGCGATTCTCGGGCCAAGCGCCGTGTCCTGCTGCGCAGAAGATTGGAAAGAGTTATTCGGATCAGGCGGCGGCGCCGAGACGCTGCTCGTTGAGCGCGACGCGGTTTGCGCGCCGCCGGCGGGACGCGGCGCTGGCGAGCGATTGACCTGCGCGACGACCGGCGAAGAGGGACGCGGCGCAGAAATCGGATGCGCTGCCGGCTGCGTATGCTTATGAGGAACAGCTACGACCTTGCGCTGCCCCCCGACATCGATCTGCGGCAACAAGACCGTATGGGCATGCGCCCGACCTGCGTAAACCGCCGCCAGCATGACGAGGAACGAAATCTCTATGGCGCGATGGAACATCTCTGGCCTCGAACCGTTATCGGTATGCGACTCTCTAGAGTTTTTCCTATTCATCCGCCATGCGTCAATAATTTAACAAGCTTATTTGATAAAAACAGACTCATTGTGGCTTTCGCGCCACAGATGTGGGGCCAGCTCTCGATCATCAGGCATCGTAAAGAAAGGCCACAACGCGAGCTGGAGCAGCGGAGGCGTTCTTCAGACGCAAAGGAAAAACCGCAACGTCGAAGCCATACGGCGGCAATTGATCGAGACCGCGCAATTGCTCCATCTGCCAATATGGCCTGCGCCGGCCAACAAGATGACTCTGCCAGAAAATCGACGCGTCGTTCGCTGCTTTCGATTTCCTGATCTGGTGATGGAAGGGCAAATCCCATCCCCATTGATCAACGCCCATCACCACGACGCCCTGATCGATCAGCCATTCGGTCGCCGCGGCGCTCATGCCCACGCCCAACTTCCAGTAATCTCTCTCGCCTTGATAGCGGTCGCGCCCGGTTTGGATCAGCGCGATCACTCCAGGCTCTAACTTTGCGCCGCTGATCTTGAGGCTTTCTTCCATATCCTTGACCAGGATCTCTGCGCCATCGGGTTTGTGGCGCATGTCGAAAACCACGCCGGGACCAAAACACAAGTTAATCGGCATCTCGTGAATAGCCGCCGGTCGTTCGCCGCCGGGAAGCAGCGCCGGACCATAATGCCAGGGAGCATCAATGTGGGTTGTTGAGTGCACGCCCAACCGAGTGATCGTATCATCAGCCCAGCCAGCAAAATCTTCCGGAAACAGTCTAAATGGCAACCCTAGCGCCCACACAAGCCAACGCGCCTTCCAATGGCGATGATGTCTGATTTTAACCCGCATGAAGAAAGGGTCATTCGGATTATCGACGATCTCCTTCGAAAGATCGACGATTCGGGATGGTTTAACGCGATTCATATTTTCCCTCGATGATTATTTCAGTCCCAGCAGGCGACGAAAACAGAACTCGTAGACAGCTTGTGGCAAAAGACGCCGTAACACCGGCAACATGCCCTGCGCTGGCATTGCGACCACATAGCGTAAGCTGGGGGCGGGATCTTCGAGGATTTTCACGACAAGCGCCGCAACCGGCTCCGCTGTCGCCGCACGAGCTTCGAAAGCCTCTCTCTTCAACAGGAAAGAGTCGAAAGCGCGGGCATAAATCCCTTGCTGAGTTTCTTTCGAAATCCGGCGGCTGGCCTGTATGCCGGTGCGGTAATCGCCCGGCTCGACCAGCGTCACATGAACGCCATGAGGGCGCATTTCATACCGCAGGCTTTCGCTAAATCCCTCAAGCGCAAATTTGCTGGCGCAATAATGCGCGGTGAAGGGCAATCCGATAAGACCAGCCAGCGAACTGATATTGACGATATGGCCGCCCCGCGCCCGCAGGGCCGGCGCCGCCGCCCGACACACGCGTAAGGCGCCCAAAAAATTGGTTTCAAAAATTGCCCGCGCTTCTTCCATCGGAACATCTTCGACAGAGCCACGCATCGAATAGCCAGCGTTATTGACGATCGCGTCTATCCTGCCGGTTGTCGCCAGAATCCCGTCTATAGCCGTACTAACGGAAGCGTCTTGGGTGACGTCCATCGGCAACCATTGTATGTTTAAACCCGAGGCAGGGATCGCAGCGCTGACACTGCGTGCGCAGCCAAAAACGCGCCAGCCGTTCGCCGCCAGCCGTTCGGCGCACAACAAGCCGATACCGGATGATGCGCCCGTCACCAGCACGACCCGCATGGGAGAAATATTGGCCATGGTCATTATTCATCCTTGCTCGCATCGGCGCGAAAACATTTATCGCAGGTGATGTCCAGCATTCTCGAGCGTATTAACCATATTGCTCCACTTTGTTTCATCGCACGCCCGAGCATCCCAGAGAAAAGTCCCTGACTGGGTTGCTCTCCGCATTTTCTGGACAAATATATTAAATGAATTCAATATCTTAAAAATCATATCAAATTTTAGGGAAGTTAATTGGCAAGCATTAGCCCTAATTCGCTATGCGCCGAACTTTAATAGTTTTGCATAAAATGCGGCGTAATTATTTTCATTGATAGCAAACCTCCCCGCCTAATCTCGCCTCATCAACGGGAGGCGGTCATGTTCGGGTTCATCGGCAAAACGGTTCGAGTTCTGGCTCTAACGGGCGTCGTCTCGCTGCTCGCCGCCACAAACAGCGCCGCCGCCATTCATCCCGAGACCGTCAATGCTGCGCCGACAGGTTCGGAGACCAGCGTTCCCTATGGCTGGGTAGAGTTTTGCGAGCGTCACGCCGACGAGTGCCTCGACGAGGATCACGCCGCACAGGACGTCGTAATGACGGCAGCCGCCCTCAGGCGGATTAGTCGCATCAACGCTGAAGTGAATCACAGCATTGAACCCATGACCGACATCGATCAATGGGGAATGATTGATCGCTGGGATCTGCCGGCCGACGGCAAGGGCGATTGCGAGGATTACGCGTTGCTGAAGCGCAAGAGTCTGATCGCCGCGGGATTTCCCCGCGCAGCGCTGCTGATCACGGTCGTCAAGCAGGAGAATGGCGAGGGGCATTCGGTGCTGACGGTGAAAACCTCACTGGGCGATTATGTGCTCGACAATCTGACAGATCGGGTGAAACCATGGTCTGCGACGCCCTATCGATTTGTCAAACGGCAGTCGCAGGAAAATCAGAATGTGTGGGTAGCAATTGCGCCCATGGATGAGGGCTCCCGACTCGCTCAACGCTGACGGACCAGAAAAGATCAGCCTTTGTCCCGCATCAGGCGACCCTTTTCTCGGCCCCAGTCGCGCTTCTTTTCGACCTCGCGTTTGTCGTGCAGTTTCTTGCCGCGCCCCAGCGCAATTTCGAGCTTCGCGCGGCCGTTGACGTTGAAATAGAGCTTGAGCGGCACGATAGTCATACCCTCGCGCTCCACCGCCTGCGCGAGTTTGGCGATTTCGCGCATCTTGAGCAGTAATTTGCGCGGACGCTTGGGTGTGTGGTTGAACCGGTTGCCGGAAAGATATTCCGGGATATTGGCGTTTACCAACCATGCTTCGCCGTTACGATCGACATGAGCATAACTCTCGGCGATGGTCGACTTGCCCGTTCTCAGCGACTTCACCTCTGTGCCAGTCAGCGCCAGTCCGGCCTCGAAGGTCTCGCCGATCTCATAATTATAGCGGGCCTTGCGATTGTCCGCGACAATTTTGATTTTTGGCTCCGGCTTGACGGCCACGGGGCGCTCTCGGTTCGCGTGTCAGGATCAGGGTTGGCGTCAAAGCACGCCGGCGTGAGCCATCGCAGCGCGGATACGCTCTTTTGTCTGCGTGGACGACGGCACCAGCGGCAGCCTCACTTCCTCGTTCACCATGCCGAGCAGAGACAGAGCGTATTTGGCGCCGGTGACGCCAGCCTCCAGGAAGGTCGCCACATGAAGCGGCACGAGCTTGTCCTGGATCTCCAGGGCTTTTGCATAATCGCCGGCGAGGCAGGCGTTCTGGAGGTCCGCGCACAGGCGCGGGGCGATGTTGGAGACGACGGAAATACAACCATGCGCGCCGGCGGCCATACACGCAAGCGCGGTGAGATCGTCGCCGGAAAGCTGAATGAAGTCCGGACCCATCGCCTCGCGCTGAAGAGAGATGCGGCCGATATTGCCGGTCGCATCCTTCACGCCGACAATGTTTTTCAGGTCAGACAGTCGCTTCATTGTCTCAACGGTCATATCGACCACCGAGCGGGGAGGAATGTTGTAGATGATGATCGGAATCGATACGGCGTCGTTGATCGCCTTGAAATGCAGATAGAGGCCCTCCTGATTGGGCTTGTTATAATAAGGCGTGACGACGAGCAGGGCGTCGGCCCCGGCGCCCTCGGCATGGCCGGCGATGGCGATGGCCTCGCGAGTGTTATTGGAGCCGGCCCCGGCGATCACCGGCACGCGCCCTTTGGCGGCGCGGATCGTCTCGGTAATGACCCGGCCATGCTCTTCATGACTGAGCGTCGGACTCTCGCCAGTCGTGCCGACCGGAACAAGGCCGTGAGTGCCGTTCTCGATCTGCCAGTCGATCAGATGACGCAACCCCGTGAAATCGACCTCGCCATTGGCAAAGGGGGTGACGAGGGCGGTGATCGATCCGTGAAAAATGGCCTTTTTGCTCATAAAAACAACCGATCTCCTGCGCCTCACCGCCGCCGTATTCACGTCGCTAACTCGCGGTTTACAAGTTCTCTTTAACCGGTGGCGGCAGGCGAGAAAAGCCCTGCCGCCCGGCGAAGAGCCAGTAGAGCGCTCAAGGCGCGATACGAGAGTGGTTAACGCTTTGCAAATAATTCGAGCGCAAACTTGGGCGTCAACGAGAGTCGCACGCCGATGACGCTGCCCAAACGCATCGATAATCGCCTGAAAATTGTCGCCGCCGCGACAACCATCGCCCTCGCCGTGCCGGCCTGGACAGGGTTTAACGAGGCGGCGGCGCCCGAAGCCCCAAAAGTCGGCAGGCTATCGGCGATCCCCTTCAACATGACGTCATGGCGGGCGCGTATTGGCCCGGTTCAGGAGGCCTTGCGCGGCTATGTCACCGGCGAGCCGGGGCTAGAAGAGGCCGCCCATCCCCCGGAAAACGCCTTAACGGGAAGCGATGAGGCCGCTGGCGCGACGAACGCCGCCGCGCCAGACATCGTCAACGCTCCCTCGACAGCGCCTGTCGCGGCTCCCGCCGCACTGGCGGACGCGGAGCTGGAGAGGCTGTTGGGACCGGAGGCCCGCAGCTACGCGCTTGCGCTGGCCGCATACAGATCTGGCGATTTCCGCGCGGGGGACGCGGCGAGCGCGGAACTCACCTCCGCCGCAGCCGAGGCCGCCGTGCAGTGGGCCGGTTTGAAACTTCACGCTAAGGAGGCGGGCTTCAAGCGGCTCTCGGGCTTTCTGGCCACCCATCCCGATTGGCCGGCGGCCGATTGGGCGCGCAAGCGCATCGAGCAGGCGCTGTATAGCGAGCACCAGCCGGACCATGTCATTCTCGCCTGGTTCGGCGAGGCCTCGCCGCTCACAGGCTATGGGAAATTTCTTCTGGCCCGCGCGCTGGCGCGTCGCGGCGATTTCGACGGGGCGGCGCGACTCGCCCGGGAGGGCTGGCGGCGCGACGATCTCGGTCCCGGTTTCGAGGCGCAATTTTTTAAGGAGCTGGGCGAGTTCCTGAGGGTTCAGGACCATAAATACCGCGCCGACAGGCTACTCTACCATGGCAAGACCGCCCTGGCGCTGCTCGCCGCCGAGCGGGCCGGTCCCGAGGTAATGCTTTTGGCCCGCGCCCGCGCCAGCGGCGGCGAAAAAGCCTTCGCCAGCGTGCCTGCTGAGTTGCAAAACGATCCAGGATTGTTTTATTCCCGCATCCGCACGCTCAATAACGCCAAAAACTTCACCGAAGCCGCCGCATTGCTTCGCAAGTCGCCGAGGGATCCCGAACGCGTGATCGAAGGGGACCTCTGGTGGCTGGAGCGTCGGCAAACGGCGCGGAAAGTCCTCGATCTCGGCGACGCAGAGACCGCATACGTCATCTGCGCCGAACACGCCGCGCAATCGACAGCCAACAAGGTTGAGGCCGAATTCATGGCCGGCTGGATCGCCTTGCGCTTTCTCGACGATCCCTCACGCGCCGCACCACATTTCGCAGCGATGGACTCCATCGCCGAAACGCCGTTGCAAAAGTCGCGCGCCCTTTATTGGCGCGGGCGCGCCGCAGAAGCTCTGCGAACGGCGGAAGCCGATGCGCGGGCAAAGGATTTTTTCGCCGCCGCCGCGACGCATACAACGGCATTCTACGGACAGCTCGCCGCCGGCAAAATCGACGTCTTCAAGTCAGGGGTCCCTGCGCCTTCGCCTATACGACCGGCGCCGGAGGCCGCGCCAGTGGGAGAACGTCACGCGGCGGTGACGGCTGTCGAACTCTTGCTGGCCAGCGGCGACAAGGATATTGCGACGCCACTGGCGCTCGACGCGGCTAGATCCCTCCCCGACGCAAGACAGGTCGCGGCGCTTGGCGCGGTGATCGAGCGTCAGCGTGACGCCAAACTGTCGCTGGCGTTCGGCAAAAGCGCCTCATATCGAGGCGTTGCGCTTGATCAGGTTGCTTTCCCCAATTACGGCGTGCCGGAGTTTACGCCCTTGCCGGGGTCGGCGCCGCGTTCGATCGTCTACGCGATCGCCCGTCAGGAGAGCGCTTTCGATCCGAAAGCGCTCTCCTCCGCAGGGGCCATGGGATTGATGCAAATGATCGCCGCAACGGCGCGACATACCGCCTTGCAGCACGGCGTAAGCTTCGATGTCTCGCGCATGTTAAACGAACCGGCGTTCAACGCCCAGCTCGGCGCCGCCCATCTCGGCACGCTGCTGGGAGAATATAGAGGAGCCTATCTTCTCTCCTTCGCAGCCTATAACGCCGGCGGCGGCCGGGTAAAACAATGGATTGAAGCCTATGGCGATCCACGCAAGCCCGATGTGGACCCGATCGATTGGGTGGAGCGCATTCCGATCGCCGAAACCCGCAATTATGTCCAGCGAGTCATGGAGAATCTGACCGTCTACCGCGCGCGGTTCGGCGAATTCGAGACGCGCTCGCCGCATCTGGAGTCGGCGCGGGTCGGCGACGCTCCCTAAATCGATGCGCTTTCCCCCGAAGCAGAAACCGCTTTGGCGAAAAAAAGCGCGATAAAATAAATGACCAGAGTCCCCGCCTGACTCAATCGACACGGGAATCGCCCCAACACATGCTCAATCTCTCGTCGTAGAGACGTCGAGAACCTCATGCATATGTCTGGCGATCATCGCCTCCTCATCGGTCGCAAGCGAGAGTATTTGTACGCCGGAGTTGGGCGAGGAAATCTCTTGCGCCCCGCGTTGATTGGCCTCTGCGTCGAGCCGCAAACCCAACCACGCCAATCCCTCGACAATGGCGGCGCGCACCCGAACAGAGTGTTCGCCGATGCCGCCGGTGAAGACCAGTATATCGAGTCCGCGCAGCGTCGCAGCGAGCGCGGCGGTCTCCATACAGATCCGGTGCACGAAATAATCGATGGCCTCGCCGGCGGCGTCCGATGTCGAGGCTTCCAGCACGCGCATATCCGACGACAGGCCTGAAAGACCCAGCAAGCCGGACTCGTGGTAGAGCAGCCGCGTTAGTTGCGCGGCGGTGAGTCCATCGTGATCGAGCAGATAGATCAATAGACCAGGATCTATGGCGCCACAGCGGGTGCCCATCGGCAGACCTTCGAGCGCCGAAAAGCCCATCGTCGTTGCGA
>JBBARD010000077.1:10014-11363 GCA_040399965.1 Methylocystis sp.
GCGAGGGCCACTGACTCCATGGCGCCATCCGCCTCTGTCACACTGAAACACGGAGAGACGCCGATGCCGTCGACCTGGCCGCGCGCCACCGCTGTCGGAGCGGCGGTGGCCGCAAACAGCGCAAATTTGATCGACGACGAGCCGGCGTTCAAGGTCAGAAAATAATCGGACACGGCCGCCACAGCTCCCTCAGGCTAGGATGATCGGCCGGCGAAATCCCGCCTGCCGGTTTCCCTATATCCGGCGCGAAGAATTTGGGGAACATCGCGTATGCCTGACGCCGACGCCGACGCCGCCACACGGGCCGGGTGCACATGTTAAATATTTAAAATCTGAAAAGCGATCCCGATTACGCAAAAATCAGCTATGCGAATGATCTGGTTCAGTCCTCTTTAAGATGCATCGCTGTAGAGAACACCAATCTGAAATAATCTTCATAGGTGTTCAGCAGTTTGTCGGTCGGCTCGACATGTCGATTACGCGCATCGACAGGGTCCTGCAGAACCATCACCCAGTTATCCTGCTCCAGCCGCCGCAAATGGCGTCGAAGTTGCGGCTCGCTAAAGGGTAGAATGCCGTAAAGTTGTTTGAGCCCGAAAATCGGCGCCGTGTCGTTATTCATGACGATGTGAAGGCTGAGTTCATGAGCGATGGGCGAACCGTCGGTTGGCAGATTGGCGCGACACCAGTCGTTCAAAGCGATGATCGCCCGCGCCTTATGGTTAAACTTGCTCTCCAATCCCCCCCCCCGATAAATCATAAAATACTGATCTACATGTATTTAACGGCCTCGCTCCAACTGTTTTCCCAGCTTCTCACAACGTAAAATAGAACGTTTCACAGAATAAATTAGCCCAATACTTCATGAGGCAACAAAAATCGCCGATGATTTCAATCGATATCGCCGATGCATCGCGCATCAAAAAAATCTACCTAATCTGGGAATTCAAGATGGATGCAATCACGCTTTGTTCAATGAGAGCGCGTCTCTGATGCTCAAAAGCATCCAAGGCGCAAGCTCCTTTAACTCGTCAGGGTGAGTGAGATAGCGTAAGTCGCTGTACTTGCCTGTTAAAAAAACCGTGTTGCAGGATTTCCGCAACGAAATCTCGCATTAAGATATGTTTTAAAAGCTCAGCAAATTTGTATATGGCCGCCGCGCCGCACAGGGTATAATTTCGCGCGAGCTATTTGCCGACTGGTTTGATGGCCTGCGTCGCCAGCTTCGCGCACTCGTCAGCCGTGCCTTTGCCGGACTTGACGCACTCGTTAAATCGGATCGAGCGCTCTTTCCCCAACCGGCTCTCGCCATTCACCATGAAGGCGAGAACCGCGAAAATAGCCATCAG
>JBBARD010000078.1:0-8961 GCA_040399965.1 Methylocystis sp.
GAACTCTCGACCTCTCCCTTACCAAGGGAGTGCTCTACCACTGAGCTACTGCAGCCCTCGCCACGGCCATGGGCGCGTCGACTCCGGCTTTACCGGATGTCGGGCTTTTGCCACAGCGGGCTGCATGTCGCAAGCCGTTAGCCTCCGGCGCCTCATCGGGCTGGGGCGACAGTCGCCGGCACAAGGCGGATAAAGTCGCGGAAAATGAGTTGCGTCAGTATTCAACTGTGGGTAGAGTACATACGATTAATGTTGTAGAGACCCTCGTCCTGCGTCGGCGAATTTCAGCCGTCCCCGCGCCTGAACATCGGGTCTTTCGAGATGGGAGAGCCCCTTGACAGCACCCTATTTGTCCGACGCGCTGTGGCAGGCCATTGCGCCTGTCCTGCCGGGTAAAGTTGGCGATCCGGGGTGTTCGGGCCGCGACAATCGGGCGTTCATCGAGGGTGTTTTCTGGATCGCGCGCACAGGGTCGCCCTGGCGCGATCTTCCCGCCGATTACGGTAAGTGGTACACAACCTACACGCGCTTCAACCGCTGGGCCAAGAAACATGTCTGGCCCGACGTCATCGCCGCCCTCGAGGCGGCCGGGTGCCATGAATTCTCCTTCGATTCTGAAGGGTTGCACTGGACCCCGTCGGGCGAATTTTCGGTGAAGAGCCAGAAGCGCAAATCGGGGCGGGCCGCCGCCTGACAGAACCGCAGGGCGGACAGCGGCTACTGGTTGACTTGTGAGGCGCGGCTGTCCGACGCCGTGATGGATATGGCGACGTCCATCTCTTCGTGACCGCCGCCAATCCGCGCGCCCCGGATCGGAGCTGCGCCGGTGTAATCGGGCGCGACCGCCAACCGGACATATCGTTCATCCGGACAAAGCCGATGCGCCGGATCGAACCCCACCCATCCCAGATCGTCGATATAGGCTTCCGCCCACGCGTGGCCCGCAACCTGCTCATGCGTATCGCTGCGCAGATAATAGCCGCTGACATAGCGCGCTGGCGCCCCGAGTATGCGCGCGCCGGAAATAAAAATATGGGCGAAGTCCTGGCAAACTCCCTTGCGTAACGCAAAGGCGCCGGTGGCGGTCGTTGCTGCGTGCGTGGCGTCCGGATCGAAAATCATGCCTTCATGCAGGCTTCCCATCCATCCGTGCAGACGGTCGAGCAGCGTTTGTTGGGTTCCGGCGCAGGCCAGGACAAAGTCCCTGATGTTCTCATCCGCCGCCGTCAGCGAGGTTTCGCGCAAATAAAACACTGTCGGAAAGCGTTCGACGGCGCCCGAGGCCACGCCAGCCGTATCAAAGGTCGTCACCTCTCCCTCGACCAGAGTCGAGATCGAGTCGTGAAGTTCCTCGGCGGTCAAACGATGCAGAATATTGCCATAGGCGTCCTCCGCCGCGCGCAGTCGACAATCCCGATCGACATCAATGCGCCAGTGCGAGACATGCTGGCCATCATGATTTCTTGGCGTCAGCCGCAAATGTTGAATGGTCGATTTTGCGGGCTGATCGTAGCGATAGGTTGTCCGATGCCTGATCTTGATGCGCATGCGCTTCCTGTTCAGAAAAGATACTGCTCCGAAATGAGCGCCCCGACCTGGTTGTTGTCGGCAAGGAATGCGCTGACGAATTCGTGCAGTCCATCCTGAAACACGCTCTCCGTCGTCATATTCTGCAATTTTCCATAAACGCTCCGGGCATGACGCTGGGCGGCGCCCTGTCGACCATGCGTTCGCGCCAGATGATCGAGGTTGCGCACCAGGCTTTCGTAGCAGGAAAGCAGGGATCGCGGCATCTCGGGGCGCAAGATTAGCAGATCGGCGACAAGCCAGGGCTTGAGACTGGTGCGGTAAACCCAGTGATAGGCCGTCTGCGCCGAGACGGCGCGGAGAATCGCAGACCACTGGAAATAGTCGAGCGAGCCGCCGATGGCCTCCTGTTCCGGCAAGAGAACGTGATATTTCACATCCAGCAAACGGGCCGTGTTGTCGGCGCGCTCGATGAACAATCCGATGCGCGTGAACCAGTAGGCGTCATTGCGCAGCATTGTGCGATAGGCGCCGCCATCGTAAACAAGCGACATCTGTTTAATGAAATCGAGGAAACGCGTCAGTTCCTCGCCGCCGCCGCCAGTTTGGTTTTTTTCGAGATTTTTCATCTCCAGATAACCGCCGTTGATCGCCTCCCACATTTCTCGCGTCAGAGCGGTGCGCACGGACCGCGCATTGAGACGCGCCAGTTCGATGCAGTTGCGGATCGAGCCCGGATTTTCGGTGGAGAAGGTCAGAAATTCAACGACATTGGCTTCATCCAGCGGACGGCCCGTCGCCGCGAAGGCGTCCGCGCATCCGGCTGAAAGCAACACGCTGCGCCATTCCGTTTCGGCCTCGCCATAGGTCCTCGGCAAGGCGGCGAGGCGGCGGGAGGCTTCCAGCGCCCGCGCCAGGAAGTCGGCGCGTTCCATATATCGCGCAAGCCAGTAGAGACTGTCCGCGGTGCGTGAAAGCATGGCTTTGTCCAATTTTGCGGCGGCGTCCGGCCGGTAGACTGCATGAGGAGCCTTTTCGCTCCTGGGTTGTTCGACCGTCGGCCGTGGAGAGAGCGGCGACGGTTCTGCGTCGTCTGTCAGAGGGCGTTCTGTGGTCAGCGACATATCATGAGTCCGCGTTGAGCGGATCGTCGACGATCCACGTGTCTTTAGTGCCGCCGCCCTGGCTCGAATTCACCACCAGCGAATTCTCCGTCATCGCCACGCGGGTCAGACCGCCGGGAACGACCCGAACGCCGTTCGCGCCCTGCAAGACAAAGGGACGCAAATCGACATGACGCGGCGCGATTCCGTCGGAGATGGAGATCGGACAGGTGGAGAGCGCCAGCGTCGGCTGGGCGATAAAATGATCCGGATTGGCCTTCAGTTTGGCCCGGAAGGTTTCGATATCGGCGCGACTGGCGTGCGGTCCGACAAGCATCCCGTAGCCGCCCGAGCCATTGACTTCCTTGACCACCAGTTCGTCGAGATGATCGAGCACATAAGCCAGCGCTTCCGGCTCGCGGCAGCGATAGGTCGGCACATTTTTCAGCAAGGGCTCTTCACCAAGAAAAAAACGGATGATGTCCGGCATGTAGGTGTAGGTGGCCTTGTCGTCGGCGACGCCCGCGCCCACTGCATTCGCCAAGGTCACATTGCCTGCGTGGTAGGCGCCCATCAGGCCGGCGACGCCAAGCGCCGAGTCCGGGCGGAATGTGAGGGGGTCGAGAAAATCGTCGTCGATGCGCCGATAGATCACATCGACGCGTTGCGGGCCTTCTGTCGTGCGCATGTAAACCACATCGTCGCGGACAAACAGATCGCGGCCTTCGACGAGTTCGACGCCGAGCTTGTCGGCCAGAAAGGAATGCTCATAAAACGCCGAATTATATTGTCCCGGAGTCAATAAAACGATGACCGGATCTCCGGGCGCGCGTGGCGGCGCCACCGAGCGCAGCGTCGCGAGAAGCTCGTTGGGATAGTCGTCGATCGGCGCGACGCGATGTTGCGCAAAAAGTTCCGGGAACAGACGCATCATCACTTCGCGATTTTCCAGCATGTATGACACCCCGGACGGGGTTCGCGCATTGTCCTCGAGCACGTAGAAATCCTCATCATCCGTGCGAACGATGTCGACGCCGGCGATGTGAACAAAAATATCGTGGGGCGTTCCCCGTCCCGCCATCTCCGGACAGTAGCCCGGGTTGCGGTAGACGAGATCGCCCGGGATCACGCCGGCGCGAATCGCTTCGCCGGCGCCGTAGATGTCCTTGAGGAACAGATTGAGCGCCGTGACCCGCTGAACGAGGCCGCGTTCGAGCCGCGTCCATTCACTGCGTGAGAGAATGCGCGGCAGAATGTCGAAGGGGATCAGGCGCTCTGCGGCTTCCTGCGCGCCATAGACCGCAAAGGTGATGCCGATCCGGCGGAACAGCAACTCCGCCTGCTCGCGCCGCGCCGCGAGGAGTTTGGGGTCGGTTACTGAAAGCCACTTTGATAATTCGCGATAGGGTAGGCGGGTCATGCCGGAGGCGCCGCTCATTTCGTCGAACTGGATCATGCGACTCCCTGGGTCCGCGTCTCGAAGCTGCCCGACCCCGGCGTCCGGAACGCAAGGTCGGCGTCCGATGGGTCCAGCAAGAAGCGCGCCAGTTTTCGATCTCGGGACCCACAGGACGACGAGATTGCATCGTCGTTCGCAAGGCTTTGTTTATAAAGCCACGATAAAAGGGGGTCAGGCTGTCGCCAGGGAGCGGTGGAAGCGTGTTGAGAGTGGTTCGCAACGTTTTGACCGGGTCGTTCGTGGCGTTCGCCGTCGTGAGCCTTGGTCTGGCCGCGATGACCATGCCCGACTCCTCCCCCGCCAGCGCCTTGACGGCGACAACGATTCCCATCGGCTGGCTTGGGTTCTGCGCCGAGGAGCCGGGGGAATGCGCGCAAAAGAGCGCCATCGGCGCTCCCCTGCATCTGACCTCGAAGCGACTGGAGGTCATCAATCGCGTTAATCACTGGGTGAACGCCTCTATTCAGCCCGTCACCGACGCCCGGCAATGGGGGCGCGAGGATCGCTGGAGCTATCCGGATAACGGTCGCGGAGATTGCGAGGATTACGCCCTGCTCAAGCGTCGGATGCTGCTCGAGGAGGATTTTCCGCTTCAATCCTTGCTTATCACTGTGGTTCGCAATCGGCGAGGCGAGGGTCACGCCGTGCTCATGGTCCGCACGGATCATGGCGACTTCATTCTCGATAACCTGAGTAACGACGTCACGCCATGGGCCAAGACGGGCTATCATTTCGTCAAGCGTCAGTCCGAACGCGATCCCAATGTCTGGTTCAAACTCAAGGACGCTCCGGACGACGAACGCATTGTCACGCATGGGGCGCGCTGACAGTCCGCATGGGGCGCGCTGACAGTCTTTGTGTTTTCCAGCGGTTTCTGGACCAGCCTCTCCGGCGACGCTTTTCTCACCGCGCGCGGGCAGCTATGATCTGACCGTCATGGCCGATCATGGAGGCTCCGGGTGAGGTCGATCATCGCGGCGTCGATGCGCCGACTGGCGCGTTACCGGAGCGGCCCTTGCAGGAATAAAGGCGTTATGAACCGGATTGACCGTCAGCCCCTGTCGGCGGATGAAGCCGAACTCGAATATCTCGATGGCGAATACCGAATCCGCAAGCCCGGCGCCTATGTGCGCTGCGCCGTGACTGGCGATCCGATTCCGCTGGAGGATTTGCGCTACTGGAACGTCGATCTTCAGGAGCCCTACGCCGGTCCGCACGCAAAAATGCTTAAGCTCGGCCTCAGAAAGCCGGACTGACGTCCTGTCTTCGCCTGTGCGGAGTGTATCGCCGTCAACGAGATGACGGCCTGACTCGGAAAGACCGATCTGACGCGATCGCCCGCCGGCGATCAGCTCGCCAGCGCGAACTTCTCCGCCTGTTCGAGATCAACTGACACAAGCTGGGAGATGCCGCGTTCGGCCTGGGTCACGCCAAACAAACGATCCATGCGCGCCATGGTGATCGGGTTGTGGGTGATCGTGACGAATCGCGTATCGGTTTTTTTGCGCATCTCCTCGAGCAGATCGCAGAAGCGTTCGACATTTGAGTCGTCGAGCGGGGCGTCGACCTCGTCGAGCACGCAAATCGGCGACGGATTGGTCAGGAACACCGCGAAGATCAGCGACATTGCCGTCAGCGCCTGCTCGCCGCCCGAGAGCAGCGTCATCGTCTGAGGTTTCTTGCCAGGCGGCCGCGCCAGAATGTCGAGTCCGGCTTCAAGCGGATCGTCGCTTTCGACCAGCTGCAACTCCGCCGAACCGCCATCGAACAGTACCGTGAACAGCTCCTTGAAATGGACGTTCACCTTTTCGAAAGCGACGAGAAGACGTTCTCGCCCTTCCTTGTTGAGGCTGGCGATCGCCGCCCGCAACTTGCGGATGGCTTCGGCGAGATCGTCGCGTTCGGCGATCATTTTTTCACGCTGGGAGTCGATTTCGGCCAGTTCTTCTTCTGCGCGAAGGTTGACGGCGCCAAGACGCTCACGATCGCCGCGCAGGGCTTCGAGGCGCCGCTCGATGTCGGAGAACTCGGGTAACGCGTCGCCCTCCTTAAGCCCGGCGAGGTTGGCCAGCGCGGCGGGCGTTGTGTCCAGCTCCTGGGCGATCATATGCTCGACATCGACGACCCGCTGTTTCGCCGCCTCAAGTTGCGCCTCGCTGCGCGCCTTGTCTTCCCGGGCGGCGCTCATGCCGTCGAGCGCAACGCGGGCGGCGCGGTCGGCCTCGACCAGCCGGGTCTCGGCGACAACGCGGGCGTCAGCCGCTGCCCGACGGTTGGCGTCGGCCTCCTCCAGCGCATTCATCAGCGACCGGCGTTGTTGAACAAAAGTCTCTGGCGTTTCCGCCAGTCGCTCCTGGTCTTCGCGCGCCGAAGCCAGCCGTTCTTCCAGTTCGCCCAAACGGTCTTGCGCGCGATCGCGCCGTTCGGCCCATGAAGCGATTTCACGGGTGATCGCGCTCACGCGCGCCGCGCGCGCCGCGACCTCATTGCGCAGCGACGCCAGGGCCGCGCGCGCCTCGCCGGCCTGGGCGCGCTCGGCCATGGCCCGGGCGCGCAAGCTGTCGAGCATTCCGGCGAGCGACGCCGGCTCTTCAAGGGCGTCAAGCGACTCGCCCAGCTCTGCGCGTTTCTGTCGGGCTTCTTCAAGATTGGCGAGCGTCAGCGCCTTGGCTTCCTCAAGCGCCGAGAGACGCTGACCGATCTGCGCCTGTCGTCGTTCTGCGGCGGCGTGACGTTCGCGCGCCTCCTCAAGCCTAGCCCGCGCCTGACGCGAGGCGTCGCGCGCCTGCGTCTGCGCCATATTCGCGATTCGGGCGCTCTCGCGCGCGTTTTCCAGCTCTTCGGCGAGACCAGTGGCCGCCGCCCGGGCATTTTTCGTTTCGGCGCGAAGGTCGGCGAGGCGGTTTTTCTCGACCAGCCGTCGCGCTGCGGCGGTGGGCGCCTCGGCGGCCTGGGTAAAACCGTCCCAGCGCCACAGATCGCCTTCCTTTGATACGAGACGCTGACCGGGTTTCAGGAGCTTGCGCAGGTTCTCGCCTTCGGCGCGCAAGACGACGCCGATCTGCGCCAGACGGCGCCGCAACGCCGGCGGCGCTTCGACCAGTTCGGCGAGCGCGCGAACGCCCGACGGCAAGGACGGATCGCCGGCGTCAGGGGTCAGGGCCCAATGCGCCGGCGCCGAGTCATCGGCCGACGCATCAAGATCGTCGCCCAGCGCGGCGCCGAGGGCTGTCTCATAGCCCTTGGCGACGGTCACGCTTTCGAGGACGGGCGCCCATAGACCGCCAGCCCCGGATTGCAGGAGATTTTCGAGAGTCCGCACTTCCGTTTCAAGGCGCTGAGCGCGCAAGGACGCTTGCTCCAGCGGCTCGCGGGCAAAGGCTTCGGCCTCACGCGCGCTGGCCAGTTCCTCTTCTGCGGTTTGCGCCGCTTCTTCCGCCGCGAGTGAAATCTCATGCGCCGTGTTCAGGGCTTCCGAGAGACGCTCAAGGTCCTCGGCGCCGCCGCCCTGCCCGGCGATCAGGGCAAATTCCGTATCGAGACGCGTCAGCTCCGCCTCGAAGCGGACGAGCCGCTGCTGTTCGTCGCGCAAGGCCGCTTCAATCGCGAAGCGCTGCGCATTCACGCCTGCAAGCTGCTCCTGGGCGTTCGCCATCGCCGATTCGGTCGCCGCCAGAACGCTCTCGATCTCATCGAGCCGCGCGCGCGCTTCGGTCTCGCGCCCGGCGTCCTGCGCGTCCGCGCCCAGAAGTTCGGCGCGTTCGGTCTCAAGCCGATGCGCCACCTCGGCGGCGTCCTCGATCAGGGCGCCTTCGCGTTCAAGGTCGCGGCCGAATTGCTCAATATGACGCGAGAGTTCGGCGATCCGTTCGCGGGCGCGCTGCTCGTCCGCCTCAAGCGCCTGACGCGCAGCCGCCAGTCGATGCACAGCCGCGCCGGCCTCGGCTTCGGCCTCGCGCAGCGGCGGCAGTTCATGGGCCGCGAGAGCCTGTAATTTCGCCGCCTCGGCCTGTTCCAGGGTCCGTTCCTGAACATTTCTCAGATCGGCTTCCAGCCGCTGCGCCGCGTCGCGTAATTGATCGGCGGCGAGCTGATAGGACATGAGCGCCAGTAAAGCTTCGTTCTGACGGATTTGCTCGGCGAGCCCACGATAACGCGCCGCCTGTCGCGCTTGCCGGCGCAGGCTGTCGGATTGTCCCTCGACCTGCTTCAGCACATCTTCGAGACGGGTGAGGTTTTCCGACGCTGCGTTCAAACGCAGTTCCGCCTCATGGCGCCGGGAATGGAGTCCGGCGACGCCGGCCGCGTCTTCCAGAATGCGACGCCGGGCCTGCGGTTTCGCGGAAATGATCTCGCCGATCTGGCCCTGGCGTACCAGGGAGGGCGAGCGCGCCCCGGTCGCAGCGTCGGCAAACAGCAACTGCACGTCGCGGGCGCGCACGTCCTTGCCGTTAATGCGATAATCAGAGCCCTGCTCGCGTTCGATGCGGCGGGTAACTTCAATAGTGTCGGCGTCGTTGAAGGCGGCGGGGGCGGTGCGCTGCGAATTATCGAGAACAAGACCGACTTCTGCGAAATTTCGGGCCGGACGCGAGCCGCCGCCCGAGAAAATTACATCGTCCATCGCCGAAGCGCGCATGTTTTTGTAGGAATTCTCCCCCATGACCCAGCGCAGGGCCTCGATGAGGTTCGACTTGCCGCAGCCATTCGGCCCGACAACGCCGGTCAGCCCCGGCTCGATCAGGAGTTCAGTGGATTCGCAAAAGCTTTTGAAGCCGAGAAGGCGTAACCGCTCGAATTTCATGATCCCATGACCGCCACAAATGAAGGTGGAATGCAAGAAAGTCGCATCAATATATTGTGGGCAGGCCC
>JBBARD010000078.1:9061-11164 GCA_040399965.1 Methylocystis sp.
GTCGACAGCGCCTTGGCCAGGGTCCATGGCTATCATCGCCGCCTGTGTATTTTTTCGCATGTGCATCGCGGCACGCCCGAGCGACCGGGGCTGGTGCTGGGACTGGATCGCGGCGGCTCCTGTCAGGGCGTGGCTTTTCGCGTCGCTGCGCGGGATCGCGGCATGACGATCGCCTATTTACGCGAGCGGGAATTGGTGACGTCGGTCTACCTTGAGAAAACAGTCAGGCTGCGTCTTGCCGATGGTTGCGAGGTCGAGGCGCTTGTATTTGTCGTCGACCGTCAACATCGCCAATACGCCGGGCGCCTGCCGCTGGAGGACATGGCGCGGCTCGTCGCCGGGGGCGTCGGGATCAACGGCGATAATCCCGCCTATGTGCGCAACACCTATGAACATTTGCGGCGGCTGGACATCCATGACGCTGAACTGGCGGCGGTTTTGGACCGACTGGATCGGGTTTCCTGCAGGACGACGCCAGACCCCGGATAATCATGAAAAAGGCCGGGGAAATCCCCGGCCATGAACGCCTGACGCTTGAAACACGCTGCACGCCACATACGCAGTTACCATTGACTCCGGGACGCGACGTAAACAGCCTTGCCGCACCGGCAACAGGCGGGAAACACCGCTAGTGCAATAGCGAACCGGATAAATCGCCGACAACATTGTCCGTTTCGCCGCTGAAATGAACATGCCATTCAACGACGCCAAGTTCGCGTCCCATGGCGCGCAAGTCTTGTGTCGCCAGCGTGTGACGGGCGGCGATGACGCAGACCGGCCGCGCCGTAGCGTCTGTGTGCGCGACGCCGACAATCGCCCCATCCGTCACGCCGGCGAGAAAACCTTCCTCGCCGGACCGGAAAACCGAGCAGACATAACGCCGTCCCGATTTTCCACGCCAGGCGTAGAAACGATCGCGGAGCCCCTGCGAACCGGCGAGCGAAGGCAAAGCCTCGCCGCGCGGCTGAGGAGAGACGGTCTTCGGCGTTGAATTCTGGGACGGCGTCAGATGAAGGGCGACGGCAGGCATGACCCATGGCTCCATAGCAAGAGCAAACATAGAACATGAATAGAACAAAGCAGATACATCGTCAAGGGCGCCTGCCCGACAATCCGGGGGGGCCGGCACGCCGCCGGACAGGCGCCGCGCTGAGCGCACGCAGACTTACGCGTGACTGATACGCAGTCTTAACTGACGCGCGCCGCGATACTGCGTCCCAGCGCACAGGCGACACCGAAGCCTGTTGGATGCGAGGTGGCGACGCCGCCTCGCGCGTTCAAGACGGCGCAAGCGCTCGGGTCGGAAAGTTTGCCGGCGGCGACGGGTTACCCGTTGGCTCCGCCGCCCGCCGTTTTCAGCCAGGCGGAGCCGCAGGCCTTGGCGAGTTCACGCACGCGCAAGATATAGCTCTGCCGCTCGGTGACCGAGATCACGCCGCGCGCATCAAGCAAATTAAAGGCATGGCTCGCCTTGATGCATTGATCGTAGGCTGGCAAAGCCATCAAATGTTTATCGTCGCCGGAGCCGGCCCCGAAATCGAGCAGACGGCGACACTCCGCCTCGGCGTCTCGGAAATCGTCAAAGAGTTTCGCTGTGTTGGCGGCCTCGAAATTATGCCGCGAATATTCCTGCTCGGCCTGCAGAAACACATCACCGTAGGTAACTTTATCGGTTCCGTCACGGCCATTGAAATTCAGCGCCATGATGTTGTCGACGCCCTGAAGATAGCAGGCCAGACGCTCAAGCCCGTAAGTCAGTTCGCCTGCCACCGGCGCGCATTCATAGCCGGCGACCTGCTGGAAATAGGTGAACTGCGACACCTCCATGCCATCGCACCAGCATTCCCACCCCAGTCCCCAGGCGCCAAGCGTCGGACTTTCCCAGTCGTCCTCGACGAAGCGAATGTCATGTAGTCTGGCGTCGAGGCCGATGGCGTTGAGCGAGGCGAGGTAGAGATCCTGCAAATCCGGGGGCGACGGTTTCAGGATCACCTGAAATTGATAGTAATGCTGCACGCGATTGGGGTTTTCGCCGTAGCGTCCGTCCTTGGGGCGCCGGCAGGGTTGCGCATAGGCGGCGCGCCAGGCGCGCGGACCGAGCGC
>JBBARD010000079.1:0-3093 GCA_040399965.1 Methylocystis sp.
ACCCGAACCTCGCCGTTCCGCGTCCAGCCGACGACCGGAAACAGCACCGGAGCAGTGCGATCCCAGACGTTTTCGTCAAGCTCGCGGATCAATTCGACGCCGCGCGCCCGCCATCGATACAGTTCGGCGCCGAACAGCTTGATTTCAGCAAGGTCGCCGTCAGGGCGGGAAAGAAGAATCGTATCGTCCATCCCGACAGCTTAGCGATATGAGGACGATCGGGCAGCCGCGTGCGTCAACTAACAGATATGATGGGGCCTGCAGGCAAATTCCAATGTTTTCCTCCCTATGCCGGGTAGCAGGGAGTAAAATGCCCAGATGACGATTCCTCTCGCGCCCGGCCCGGCCTATCTCGGCGTCGCACGCTCCATCCTTGGTCGGCCATGGCGGGCCCGGCTGGACGCCTTTGGTGAGGCGACGGCGCTGTCTCTGACGCAAGCGCACGGCATCGACGATCTCACCGCCCGCATTATCGCCGGTCGGGGCGTCAACGCCGCGTCGGCGGCTCAGTATCTTGATCCCACCCTGCGCGCGCTGATGCCTGACCCCTCCTGTCTTCGCGACATGGACGCCGCCGTCGCGCGTCTGGCCGACGCGATCCAACAGGGTCAGACCGTCGCCATTTTCGGGGATTACGACGTCGACGGCGCCTGCTCGGGCGCCCTGCTTGTCGATTACTGGCGCGCCATCGGCGCGCCGGATCCGCTGCTCCACATCCCGGACAGGATTTTCGAAGGCTATGGCCCAAACATCGAGGCGATCCGGACGCTCGCAGGGCAGGGCGCGACTGTTCTGGTCACGGTCGATTGCGGCACGACCAGCCATGTCGCGCTGGCCGAGGCGCGGGCTCTGGGCATGGACGCTATCGTTCTCGATCACCACCAGGCGCCGATCGATCTTCCTGAGGCTATTGTCGTCAATCCTAATCGTCAGGACGATCTCTCCGGGCAGGGCGGCCTGTGCGCCGCCGGCGTGGTTTTTCTTGCCCTCGTAGCGCTGACGCGCGAATTGCGCCGACGCGATTGGTGGACGCCGGCGCATCCGCCGCCCGATCTTCTGGCGGGGCTTGATCTGGTCGCGCTGGCGACCGTGGCCGATGTCGCGCCGCTTAACGGACTTAACAGGGCCTTCGTCATCAAGGGGCTTCAGGTCATGCAGGGCCGCGGGCGGGTCGGTCTGTCGGCGCTGATCGACACGGCCCGACTGGAGGGTCCTGTGCGCGCCTCCCATCTTGGCTTCGCCCTTGGGCCCCGGATCAACGCCGGCGGCCGCATCGGCGACGCCAGTCTCGGCGCGCGTATGCTGACTCTCCCGGACCCCGCCGAGGCGGCGCGTCTTGCGAGGGAGCTGGATCGCCTGAACGCCGACCGTCGCGTCATTGAAGCCAGAACACTGGAGGAGGCCATTGCGCTGGCCGAGGTCGAATTGACCACGACCAACCGGCCAGGTTGCCTTGTCGTCGCCGGCGAAGATTGGCATCCCGGTGTTGTCGGCCTCATCGCAAGCCGCCTCAAGGAAAGATTTAATTTGCCATGTTTTGCTATTGCTTTTAATGGAGAAAAAGGAACTTCTTCAGGTAGGAGTTTAGGTGGCGTTGATATTGGTCGCGCGGTGCGGCGATGCGTTGAACTCGGGTTGGTTGAGAAGGGCGGCGGTCACGCCATGGCTGCCGGTGTCACGCTCAACCGCGACCAGCTTGATGGTTTTCGCGCTTTCATGAACGACAAGCTGATCGAAGACGTCGAGGCGATGCTGGCGCGAGACGCGCTCGTTATCGACGGCGCTGTCTCCGGACGCGGCGTCAATAATGACCTCTTGCGGCGATTGGAAAAGGCCGGACCGTTTGGACAGGGCAACCCGGAACCCGTCTTTGTGCTGCCCGAGCAACGGCTCGTCGATGCGATGAAGGTCGGCGAAACGCATTTACGCGCCCGACTCCGCTCCGCAGATGGCGCCAGCACAGACGCGATGGCGTTTCGGGCCGTAGGAGCGCCATTGGGCGAAGTCCTGACGCGGGGACGCGGCGATCTGTTTCACGTCGCCGTCAGAATCTCGCCCAACCATTTTCGCGGGATCGAGCGTCCGCAATGCGTGATTGTCGACATGGCCAGGGCGACCTGATCTAATGTGGCGTCTGAGCCACACTCGACAGGCAAATCGGTTGCGACGCATTTCGTTGACATCCAAAGCCGCATTTTCGTCCGAATCCGACCGCCTCTTCAATGTCCAGACCGGCGGAACCGTTAACGGGGCGTTTGGACATTCGATGCAACAAGGCCATGAACCGCAACTAGGCCATGAACCGCAAAAAGGCCATGTGCCGGCGGGGCGAAGGAACAGGTTGATGCGCGTATTTCGAGACCAGCTCTGCTCTCTTTTTCCGCTCCCGTCATGCTTCCTGAAAGTTTCAGTCTTTTTTGCCGCCCTTGCCCTGACGGGCTGCGCCTCGACCTCTGACTCAACGCCCTACGCCGGACTGGCGACGACCGGCAAATTCAACACAAAATACGGCGTAAAGACCAGTCCGCGCGTGATCGCCGACGGCGAAGCGGCCCCGAAAGGCGGCGGCAATTATATGGTCGGCAAACCTTACAAGATCGCCGGCAAAACCTATTATCCCAGCGAACAGCCCTATAGCGCCGTCGGCACGGCCTCATGGTATGGGTCGGATTTTCATGGTCGACGGACGGCGAATGGCGAAGTCTTCGACCGAACATCGATCACCGCCGCCCATCCGACCATGCCGCTGCCCAGCTATGCCCGCGTCACCAATCTGAAAAACGACCGGTCGATCATTGTTCGTGTCAACGATCGCGGTCCCTATCATGGCGGACGGGTGATGGATGTCTCGCAACGCACTGCCGAGGCGCTGGACTTCAAAGCCGCCGGCACGGCGAAAGTTAAAGTCGAATGGATCGGGAAAGCTGATCTTGGCGGCGACGACGACGCCAGGCTGCTCGCAACGCTGCGCGAGAACGACCCGGCCAGCCTTGACGGCGACGAACCCGTCATGACCGCCTTGAGGGATGTGGCGCCGAGCCGCGTCGCCGCCGCTGCGCTTGAGTCAGAAAGCGCGCCGCTCGCCTATGCCGG
>JBBARD010000079.1:3193-10781 GCA_040399965.1 Methylocystis sp.
ATGCAAACCAGCGTTCCCAACGCGATTTTGATCGATGCCGGCACCAATACGGTGCTCTTCGAGAAGGCCGCCGACGCGCCGGCGGCGCCGGCAGCGACGGTCAAGATTCTGACAGCCGAACTGATCTTTGCCGAATTGGCTGCGGGACATTTGCAACTTACCGACAGGCTTCCGGTTTCAGATTACGCCTGGCGCAACGGCGGCGCGCCATCCGGCGGCGCGGCGATGTTTCTGCCTGTCAAAAGCACAGCATCGGTCGATGAACTACTTCGGGGGCTTCTGGTCGTTTCCGGAAATGACGCGGCGCTCGTCCTGGCGGAGGGCGTCGCCGGCTCCGAAGAAGCGTTTGTCGCGCGGATGAACAAGCGCGCAGCCGAACTGGGTCTCGGACGTTCGCGCTTCGCCAGCCCATGGGGCAAGGGGAGCGACGAGCAAAAAGTTACGGTTCGCGACATGACTCGCCTTGCCGCGCATGTCATATCCGCCTATCCGCAATATTATCATTACTTTGGCGAGAAGGAATTCACCTTCAACAAAATTCGTCAGCAGAATCGTAATCCGCTGCTGACTCTCAGCCCCGGAGCCGATGGCCTTGTCGCCGGAGCTTCCGATACTTCGACCTTCAACCTTGTCGGCTCCGCCGCGCAAGACGGGCGACGTCTGATCGTCGCCGTGTTCGGCGCCAAAACCGCAAAAGAACGGGCCGAAGAGGCCCAGAAACTGCTGCAATGGGGGTTCCGGAACTTCGAAGAGAGAGTGTTGTTCAAGGCCGGCGATCCGATTGGACCGGCGACCGTTTACGGGGGAGCGCGTGGCTCGGTGTCCCTGACGTCTAAAACCGACGTGCGTATGCTCTTGCCTCGCTCAGGCGAAACGAAACTTACAGGCAAGATCTTTTACGAAGGACCGCTGATGGCGCCCATCGCCGCCGGCGCGCCGGTCGGAAGACTGGAAATCCGTCGCGGCGACGCACTGGCGCTGACCCAATCCTTGCAAACGGCGGAGAGCATTGAGCACGGTTCCTTGACGGGACGGTTTTTCGATGCGCTTTACGAACTCGCCGCCGGAGCTCTTCATCAGAAATTGGCCGGCAAAAAATGATCGGCGGGTCGCACAGGGGCAAGTTCATCACCTTTGAGGGCGGCGAGGGCGCCGGGAAATCAACGCAGATCGAACTTCTGGCGACGTATCTTCGCGACGGCGGCGTTGACGTCACGACGACGCGCGAACCGGGCGGCACGCCGAAGGCTGAGCGATTGCGCGAGATTTTACTCTCGGGAAAAATCGCCTCGCTGGGACCGCTCGCCGAAGCTACGCTTTTCTCCGCCGCGCGCATTGATCATGTCGACCGGCTCATCGAACCGACTCTTGCGCGGGGCGCCTGGGTGCTCAGCGACCGCTTTGCGGACTCGACTCGCGCCTATCAGGGCGCTCGCGGCGGCGTTTCGCAGCGTGATATCGATTTGCTCGAACGCGCCGCCGTCGGCGCCACCACGCCGGATCTCACCTTCATCTTCGACTTGCCGCCGGAAACAGGACTGGCGCGCGCCGCTGCGCGTCGCCAGATCGGCGGCAATGTCGATCGTTTTGAGGCGGAGGATATCGATTTTCATCGCGCCTTGCGTGACGCTTTTCTCGATATCGCCGCGCGCCATCCGCATCGTTGCTGCGTGATTGACGCGGCGCGTCCGGTCGCGGAGGTGTCGCGGACTATTCGCGACCTGATCGCAGCCCGTTTGGTGGACGGCGTCGGCCGAATGGCTGCCCAATGAGCCGCGATTTTGTCGAAACGCCCGAAAGCGACCGTTACGGGGACGCGCCGCATCCGCGCGTCACGCAAAAGTTCTTTGGCCACGCTGCCGCCGAGCATGAATTGCTCGACGCCTATCGACGCAATCGCATGGCGCAAGCGTGGATTCTTGGCGGACCGGAGGGCGTCGGCAAGGCGACGCTGGCCTGGCGTCTGGCGCGCTTTCTGCTGGCGAATCCCGATCCGACGGCGGCGGTCGTGCAAGGCGTCGCCGACCTCTCGGTTCCGGAAGATCATCCGGCGGCGCGTCGCATCGCGTCGCTGGCTCTGGCCGACATGTTTCTGCTGCGTCGCGAGTGGAACGATAAAACGAAACCGGGAAAACACTTCACCGAAATTCGCGTCGACGATGTGCGCAAGGCGATCAACGCTTTTCACCAGGCGTCTGGGACCGGCGGCTGGCGGGTCTGTATCGTCGATAGCGCCGACGATCTTAATCGTTCCGCCGCTAACGCCTTGTTGAAGTCGATCGAGGAACCCCCGGCGCGATCCCTGTTTCTGCTGATCGCGCACCAGCCGGGCCGCATTCTGCCGACAATCCGTTCGCGCTGTCGCAAACTCATGCTTGGCGGCTTGTCGGAGACGGAGATCATTGAGGCCATTGGCGCGCTCGGGGCGCCCTGGTCTCATCGGCCGACGCAAGAAATCATCGCCGCTGCGGCGCGCGCCGAAGGATCGGTGCGGGAGGCGTTGCGCCTGCTTGATGGCGATGCGCTCGCCTTCGACGCTGCGATCGCGAGACTTTTCGAACGCCTGCCACAAATTGATTGGATTGGCGTCCATATGCTGGCCGACAAGCTGACCGGACGCGACAACGAAGCCGCTTACGAGACCTTCATGCGCGCCCTGCAGCGTCACATAGACCGGCGGGTGCGTATGCTCGCCAGCGCTGGCGCTTCGCCGGCGCAGCTTGCCGGTTTCGCCCGCGCATGGGACGAGATCCATGCGCTCGCGCGCGAAACGGAAGTTTTCAATTTCGATAAAAAGGCGCTGGCGCTGGCGATCTTCGACCGTCTGGCCGGCGCCGAACGCGCAATCGCCTGACAAATTTCAGGGATTGGAGCGTTTTCCGCCGAAGCGGAAACCGGCTCGTCGAAAGCAAGCGCGACAAAAAAAACAGAGCCCCGGTCTGATACCATCAGACCGGGAAATGCTCTACGGCACTTCGCGCACGGCGCCGCGCGCGGCGCTGGTGGTGAAGGCGGCATAGGCGCGTAACGCCGTCGAGATTTTGCGCGGACGCGGCTTGGCCGGCTTGAACCCCAAGGCGGCTTGCGCGGCGCGGCGCCTGCCGAGTTCGGCGTCGTCGACGACAAGGGTGATCCTGCGATTGGGGATGTCGATCTCGATGCGGTCGCCATCCTCTACAAGCGCGATGGTACCTCCCTCGGCGGCCTCCGGCGACACATGGCCGATGGACAGACCCGAGGTGCCCCCAGAGAAGCGGCCGTCGGTGATCAGCGCGCAGGCCTTGCCCAGGCCTTTCGATTTCAGATAGCTCGTCGGATAGAGCATTTCCTGCATGCCGGGACCGCCGCGCGGACCCTCGTAGCGGATCACGACGACATCGCCCTCCTTGACCTCGCCGGTGAGGATCGCAGAGACGGCGGCGTCCTGACTCTCCAGCACCCGCGCCTGACCGCTGAATTTCAGGATCGAGTCGTCTACGCCGGCGGTTTTGACGATGCAGCCGTCCTCGGCGAGGTTTCCAAAGAGCACAGCGAGGCCGCCATCCTTCGAGAAGGCGTGAGCGGCGTCGCGGATGACGCCGTTCGAGCGATCGGCGTCGAGTTCTTGGTAGCGCCGCTCCTGACTGAAGGCGACCTGAGTGGGAACGCCGCCGGGAGCCGCGCGGAAGAAGGTTTTCGCCGTTTCGCTGTCGGTGACGCCGATGTCCCAATGGGAGATGGCGTCGGCGACTGTTGGGCTATGAACGGTTGGCAGGTCGCCATGCAGCAGGCCGGCGCGATGCAACTCTCCGAGAATGGCGATCACGCCGCCGGCGCGATGAACGTCTTCTAGATGCACGTCGGCTTTCGCTGGCGCCACCTTGCACAGCACCGGAACGCGTCTGGACATGCGGTCGATGTCAGCCATGGTGAAATTCACCTGCGCTTCATGCGCGGCGGCGAGGAGATGCAGGACAGTGTTGGTCGAACCGCCCATGGCGATGTCGAGCGTGATCGCATTCTCGAAGGCCTTGAAGCTGGCGATTGACCGCGGCAGCACGCTGTCGTCGTTCTGTTCGTAATGCCGGCGGGCCAGATCGACGATCAGATGGCCGGCCTCCACGAACAGACGCTTGCGATCGGCGTGAGTGGCCAGAACGGAACCATTGCCGGGCAGCGATAATCCCAGCGCCTCGGTGAGGCAGTTCATGCTGTTGGCGGTAAACATGCCCGAGCAGGAGCCGCAGGTCGGACAAGCGCTGCGCTCGATCACGGCGACATCCGCGTCGCTGACGGAGTCATCGGCGGCGGCGACCATGGCGTCCACAAGGTCGAGCGCATGCTCCTTGCCCTCGATCACGACCTTGCCGGCCTCCATGGGGCCGCCGGAGACGAAAACGGCGGGTATGTTCAGGCGCATCGCCGCCATCAGCATGCCGGGAGTGATCTTGTCACAATTGGAAATACACACAAGCGCGTCGGCGCAATGGCCGTTGACCATGTATTCGACACTATCGGCGATCAAATCACGCGAGGGCAGGGAATAGAGCATCCCGTCGTGACCCATCGCGATGCCGTCGTCGATGGCGATGGTGTTAAATTCCTTGGCGACGCCGCCCGCTTTCTCGATCTCGCGGGCGACAAGCTGTCCGAGGTCCTTGAGATGGACATGGCCCGGCACGAATTGCGTGAAGCTGTTGGCGACGGCGATGATCGGTTTGCCGAAATCACTGTCCTTCATGCCGGTGGCGCGCCAGAGGCCGCGCGCGCCCGCCATGTTGCGGCCATGGGTCGTGGTGCGTGAACGATAGGGCGGCAAGGCTTTATCTCCGGTTTAGCGCAATCACTCAGTCGCGTTTCCACAAGAGATAGACCAGCCCAACGCCGCCGGCAATGTTGCGTCGGCCGAAACGACAGCTTCTCCCGCAGCGAACGGGATCAAGGCGCATAACGACCCCTGCGTCAGGCGACGCGGCGCAGTTTGGAGATTGGCGTAGCCTTGCTGAGACTTTCGATAATCGCTTCAATCGATACAAAGTTTTGGCGACGCAACAGCTCTGGCGGAAATTCAACGTCGAAAGCTTCTTCGAGGGCAAGCATCACCCGGATCGCCGTAAATGAGGTCAGACCAGCAGAGTAGAGATTGTCTGTCGTCGACAACGCCTCGACTGGCGTGTGCAGCTTGGCGTTCTGTTTAACGAGACGGCGAATAGTGTCGATCATGTGTTTCCTCCGAGAACCGACGCGCGTTGATCGCGACCGTCGTCCGTAATGAATGTTATGGTTTTGAAAATATGAACAGGGGATCAACAATTGGCTTGCAGGTGTGCAGAGAATGCCACAGTTAAATGAAACGTTGGATTCTGGTTAAAAATTCCTGAAACGATCAGGATCGTTTCCGCGAGATTTCGGGAGTTGCGGGGCGGTCTGTCTCTCGCTAAGATTTTTTCTATGATGAAAAATTTGTTTGTGTCCCTGACGATCGTTTCCCTCGCTTTGACCTTTCTTGTCGGAGCGTCCGCCGTCGCCGAGGAGCCCGGGCGTCGGCTTCGAGCCGCCGAGGATAGCGTCGAACAGCTTCTGGATCGACTGGCGAACGCGGGGGAAGATCTCGAATCCCGGCACATCGCCGACGCCCTGTTGCGCCGCTGGTCGCGCGCCAATTCCGACACCATTGACCTGCTTGCCGCCCGCGCGCAGGCCGCCGAGGCGGCCGGGGCTACGCCCCTTGCCCGCCAACTGCTGGATTATGTCATAACGCTTGCCCCGAACTGGGCCGATGGTTACATACGTCGCGCCCGAGTCCGCGCTGCATCGGGCGACGACGCCGGCGCGCTCTCCGATCTGGAGACTTCGCTCCTCAAGGAGCCCAGGCGCTTTGATGCGCTGGCGATGCAGGGCGCTCTGGCCGAGCGTTCAGGCGACAAGAAGCAGGCCCTCGCCGCGACCCGAAAAGCGCTTGCGCTTCAGCCAATGAATGAGGACCTGCGCAAATCCGAGGAGCGTCTGAAGATCGAAGTCGAAGGACGCGATATCTGACGTCTATCCGTGAAGACGCCCCGAGCTTGTGAGATTGTGGAATATGTCTATGATCCATAACCTGAAACACCAGAGGGATCGTCGATGATGCGTTGTGCTGCGGGGCGCGCTGCGATTGTGGTTTTCTGCCTCCTCGCTGCCCGTATTGACGCGCGGGCGCAGGATGCCTCCCGTGACGTCTGGTCTCCCGGCCGGATTATCGGCGACATCGGCGAGTCGACCGGTTTGCATGACAAAGTCCCGCCGGCGCCGCCCTTTGTCGCCAGGACTCGCCCGCCCGAGTGGGAACTCGACTACCGCCCGCTGGATCCAACTCAGGCCGAGGCGCCGCCGGACGTGAACGCCGCCGCGCGCGCCGCCGGGAAGGAGCTGGACGCCGCCAGGGCCGCCAACCGCAGGCTGGCGACCGGCGTTGCGGCTTCCGCCCCAGCGCGCAAACCAGCGAACGGAACAAAAAAGGGGATGGATCCCTTCGACACTGGCGACGCCGCCGCCACCAACTGATTGCCGACCCGGCAGGCTGTGAAGACGCGACCCAACCAGTCTCCTTAATTCTGTTGGCTCGAATTATCCGACTTTGCGCGCCCGCCGTCGATCACTCGCTGCAAGCGATTCAAGGCGCTGAACAGAAAAGCCGTTGTCAGTCCGAGGGTCACGGCGGCGGTGAGAGACTCGATTTGCAACATGAGTCGCCATTGTTTTTCGAAGACGATCGTCGTGTCTCCCATGGTCGAATAGGCGCCGAGGGAGTGCAAAAGCGCGTCGGAATATTCGTCTGCGGCGCCGAGGCGCCAGTAGAGCGCGGCCCAGCCGGCCGCCTCCACCGCGTGCATCAGAACCGCGCCTGTTCCCAGGAAGGAAAACAAAAGAATCGAGACGAAGATCGACCGCGACCGGAGTTTAACAATCCCGTCGGCGAAGATGAAAATCGACATAACGAAAAGCCCGCTGACATGAAAGAAAATCAGCAGAATAGAGGCCAGCGCGCCCCAGGCCCAATCCTCCGCCCAGATCATCGAGACTCCTTTTGTTCGCGCTCGAAACCGCGCGGCGCCGTGCGTTCCGCCTGAGGAGCGCCAGGAGGGAATGACAAGCGCCGAATGTTTGGCCGCAATTTGACCGCCGCCAGTAGATTCTTGCCCGTTCCAGAAGCTTTTTTGACGACCCCAGCAAGTGCTGACGCCAGCGCTCAATACAATGTTGATGCTTTGTTCTTTTAAGCGAATACGGGGCGTCATACGAAAAAATTCACGCCCGACAGTTTTTGACAGGTCTTCGTGTTCGGATCTGATCGAGAAAACGTAAGCCATGAGTTGTTGCGGCTCGCGTTTCTCGCAGGTCGCCATGGAGTCACATGCGTCCAACAGCTGGAGGGTTTTATGTCGAGATCAATGACAGGCGCATTGCTCATTGTTATCGCGTAGGCGTCGACGGTTAACGCCGATCAATATCTTGGCCGTATCGGGTCAAATCATTTTTGCGGAGATTGCACGGCGAACCCATTTGCGCCGATCAACAATCGCTTCAATCCCGAGAGTCCCAAAAACAACTTTGGTCCCTATGGCGGGCA
>JBBARD010000080.1:0-10304 GCA_040399965.1 Methylocystis sp.
GTCCCGTCCGGCCATGTCCTGTCCGAGACTGCCGGCGCACGCCAGGGGCTTTAATGTCCCGAAGCGGCTCAATCGGTTCGACATTCGCCGGAGGTTCCGGCGTTCTCGAACGGCCTGCACAGACGGGGAAACGGAAGAATTTTCTGGGCCGCAGACGATATTCGCCAGCGTCCTTTGAATTTGGTTCGCGCCCCCTGAACCGAAGCCTTCGGGCGACGGGGACAGGATCTACGGCGCCGGTCGCTCCGCTCCCGCGGAACGGCGACCGGCATGTCGCAACCGGCGGGATTTTCCCGCCAGTGGAGAGAGCAACCGTGGACAGAGCGGAGAAAAAAGAAGCGGTCGCGGCGCTGCGCGAAGTCTTTACCAAGACCGGCGTTGTCGTCGTCGCCCACTACTCCGGCCTGACCGTGGCCCAGTTACAGAACCTGCGCAAGCAGGCGCGTGACGCGGGCGCAACGGTCCAGGTCGCAAAAAACCGCCTCGCCAAGATCGCTCTCGATGGCACCGACGTCGCTTCGATTGCGCCCCTTCTCAAGGGGCCAACCCTGATCGCCTATTCGGACGATCCGGTGGCGGCGCCGAAAGTCGCCGTGGCCTTCGCCAAGGATCATGACAAATTCGTCATCCTTGGCGGCGCCATGGGCCCGACAGCCCTGAACGCGGACAGCGTGAAGTCGCTTGCGACCATGCCGTCCCTCGACGAACTGCGCGCGAAACTCGTGGGCCTCATCCAGGCGCCTGCGACCAAGATCGCCCAGCTCTCGACCGCGCCGGCAGCGAAGCTGGCGCGCGTATTCGGGGCCTACGCCAAACGAGACGCGGCCTGAGCAGGCGCGCAAATCAGACAGAGCCAAATTCAAAGGACATAAATCATGGCTAATCTCGAAAAGATCGTCGAAGACCTCTCGGCTCTCACCGTTCTTGAGGCCGCCGAACTGGCGAAGCTCCTCGAAGAAAAGTGGGGCGTTTCGGCTGCCGCCGCCGTGGCGGTGGCCGCAGCGCCGGCCGCCGGCGGCGGCGGCGCAGCGGCTGTGGAAGAGAAGACCGAGTTCAACGTCATCCTGGCTTCGGCCGGAGACAAGAAGATCGAGGTCATCAAGGAAGTCCGCGGCATCACCGGCCTTGGCCTGAAGGAGGCCAAGGACCTCGTCGAGGGCGCGCCGAAACCGGTCAAGGAAGGCGCCTCCAAGGAAGAGGCCGAGAAGATCAAGGCGATCCTGGAAAAGGTCGGCGCCAAGGTCGAGCTTAACTAAGATCGCGGCCGCCTTCGGACGGCGCGACATTCAAGACATGCGGTCCCGGCTCTCCGCCGGGGCCGCGTGCGGTTGGGAGGGGGCTTAACGGCGACATGCCGAAACAGGCGCCAACAGGGTGACGGACGGCTCAAGGCGAGCGGTTGACCCTTACTAGAAGAGGCTGGAAAAGCGACATGGCTCAGACGATGACCCAAACATCGGCGCGAAAGTTTACCGGTCGCAAGCGTATCCGCAAATTTTTTGGTCATATCCGCGAGGCTGCGGTGATGCCCAATCTGATCGAGGTGCAAAAGGCCTCCTACGATCAGTTCCTGCTCGTCGACGAGCCGAAAGGCGGACGCCCCGACGAAGGCCTGCAATCCGTTTTCAAATCCGTATTTCCGATTTCCGATTTCTCCCAGGTTTCTCTGCTCGAATTCGTTCGCTACGAGTTCGAAGCGCCGAAATACGACGTTGACGAATGTCGTCAGCGCGGCATGACTTTCGCCGCGCCGCTCAAGGTCACGCTGCGTTTGATCGTATTCGATGTCGATCCTGACACGCAGGCCAAGTCGGTTAAGGATATCAAGGAGCAGGACGTCTATATGGGCGATATGCCGTTCATGACGTCGAACGGCACCTTCATCGTGAACGGCACCGAACGCGTCATCGTTTCGCAAATGCATCGCTCGCCTGGCGTGTTCTTCGATCACGACAAAGGCAAAAGTCACTCCTCCGGCAAGCTGCTCTTCGCCGCCCGCATCATTCCCTATCGCGGCTCCTGGCTAGACATCGAATTCGACGCCAAGGACATTGTCTACGCGCGCATCGACCGCCGCCGCAAGATTCCGGTGACATCGCTGCTGTTTGCGCTGGGTCTGGACGGCGAGGAAATTCTCTCGACCTTTTACAAGACCATCACCTATACCGCCGATGGCGAAAACTGGCGGATGCCGTTCGACGCCGAACGCATCAAGGGCGTCAAGGCCGTCGCCGACATGATCGACGCCGACACCGGGAAGGTCATTCTTGAGGCCGGCAAGAAACTCGCTGTGCGCGCCGCTCGTCAGCTTGCCGAGAAAGGCGTCAAGGCGATCCGCGTCGCGCCAGAGGATCTCTACGGCCAGTATCTCGCGCAGGATCTCTACGATCCCGGCACTGGCGAAATCTTCGCCGAAGCAGGCGACGAGATCACCGTCAAGACCTTGCCGCTGCTGATCGAAAAGGGCTTCGACGAACTGCCGATTCTCGACATCGATCACATCAATATCGGCCCCTACATCCGCAATACTCTGGCGATTGACAAGAACAGCAACCGCGAGGAAGCGCTGTTCGACATCTATCGCGTTATGCGTCCGGGCGAGCCGCCGACGATGGACACAGCCGAGGCGATGTTCCACTCGCTGTTCTTCGACGCCGAACGCTACGATCTCTCGGCGGTCGGACGCGTGAAAATGAACATGCGCCTTGATCTCGACGCGCCGGACACGGTGCGCACGCTACGTCGCGAGGATATTCTCGCAGTGGTCAAGGCGCTGGTCGATCTTCGCGACGGTCGCGGCGAAATCGACGATATCGATCATCTTGGCAACCGCCGCGTGCGCTCCGTCGGCGAGCTGATGGAAAATCAGTATCGTCTTGGCCTGCTGCGGATGGAGCGCGCTATCAAGGAGCGTATGTCGTCGGTCGATATCGACACGGTGATGCCGCAGGATCTGATCAACGCCAAACCGGCGGCGGCGGCGGTGCGCGAATTCTTCGGCTCTTCGCAACTGTCCCAGTTCATGGATCAGACCAATCCTCTCTCGGAAATCACCCACAAGCGCCGTCTTTCGGCGCTGGGTCCGGGCGGCCTGACGCGCGAACGCGCCGGCTTCGAGGTGCGCGACGTTCATCCCACCCATTACGGCCGCATCTGTCCGATCGAAACGCCGGAAGGTCCGAACATCGGCCTGATCAATTCGCTTGCGACCTTCGCACGCGTCAACAAATACGGCTTCATCGAATCGCCCTACCGACGCGTGCGCGACGGTAAGGTGACGGGCGAGGTCGCCTATCTCTCCGCGATGGAGGAGGCGAAATATCATGTTGCGCAGGCCAATGCGCCTGTCGACAAGGATGGCAAGCTGACGGAAGATCTCGTGCTATGTCGTCACGCCGGCGACGTGATGCTCGTGCCGCGCGAGAAGGTCGACGCCATGGACGTCTCGCCCAAGCAGCTCGTCTCGGTCGCCGCGGCGCTGATCCCGTTCCTGGAGAACGACGATGCGAACCGCGCGCTCATGGGCTCGAACATGCAGCGTCAGGCCGTGCCGCTCGTGAAAGCGGATGCGCCACTGGTCGGCACGGGCATGGAGCCGATTGTCGCTCGCGACTCCGGCGCCGCCATCGCTGCGCGCCGCACCGGCGTTATCGACCAGATCGACGCAACGCGTATCGTTGTCCGCGCCACGGAAGAGCAGGACCCTGCCAAACCCGGCGTCGACATCTACCGTCTGATGAAATATCAGCGTTCGAACCAATCGACCTGCATCAACCAGAAGCCGCTCGTGCGGGTCGGCGATCTGGTGCAGAAAGGCGACATCATCGCCGACGGTCCATCGACGGATCTGGGAGATCTGGCGCTCGGCCGCAACGTTCTCGTCGCCTTCATGCCATGGAACGGCTACAACTTCGAGGACTCAATCCTTCTCAACGAACGCATCGTCAAGGATGACGTCTTCACGTCGATCCATATCGATGAATTCGAGGTCATGGCGCGCGACACCAAGCTCGGACCAGAAGAAATCACCCGCGACATTCCGAACGTCTCGGAAGAAACGCTGAAGAATCTGGATGAAGCCGGCATTGTCTATATTGGCGCCGAGGTGCAGGCGGGCGACATTCTGGTCGGCAAGATTACCCCGAAGGGCGAAAGCCCGATGACCCCGGAAGAGAAGCTGCTGCGCGCCATCTTCGGCGAAAAGGCCTCAGATGTGCGCGACACATCGCTGCGCGTGCCGCCGGGCGTTCAGGGCACGATCGTCGAAGTGCGCGTGTTCAACCGGCACGGCGTCGAAAAGGACGAACGCGCGCAGGCGATCGAACGCGAGGAAATCGAGCGTCTCGCCAAGGACCGCGACGACGAACTCGCAATCCTTGACCGCAACGTCTATACGCGCATTTCGGAAACGCTTGTTGGCAAAAAAGCTATCGCCGGTCCCAAGAGTTTCAAGAAAGGGGAAACCCTGACGCAGGAAATTCTTGAAGAATATCCGCGTTCGCAGTGGTGGACCTTCGTTATCGAAGATGACGCGCTGATGGCCTCAATCGAAGCGGTGCGCAAGCAATACGACGAGTCGAAAAAGGGCCTCGAAAATCGCTTCCTCGACAAGGTTGAAAAACTCCAGCGGGGCGATGAGTTGCCGCCTGGCGTGATGAAGATGGTCAAGGTTTTCGTCGCCGTGAAACGCAAAATTCAGCCCGGCGATAAAATGGCTGGGCGTCACGGCAACAAGGGCGTGGTGTCGCGCATCGTGCCGCAGGAAGACATGCCTTTCCTTGAGGACGGCACGCCTGTCGATATCGTGCTCAATCCGCTCGGCGTGCCGAGCCGGATGAATGTCGGCCAAATTCTTGAAACGCATCTCGGATGGGCTTGCGCCGGTCTCGGCAAGCAGGTCGGTCAGACAGTCGACGCCTATCTCCGCACCAGGGACGTCAAGCCGCTTCGCAAAGCGCTAGCCGACATCTATGGCCCGGACGAGGAATTGGCGAAACTCGACGAGAAGACGATTGTTGAAATTGGCAAGGATCTCAAGCGCGGCGTGCCGATCGCAACGCCGGTCTTCGACGGCGCGCGCGAAAAGGACATCGTCGAAATGCTGACGAGCGCCGGTCTCGACCGATCGGGCCAGGTGACTTTGTTCGATGGCCGCACCGGTGAGGCTTTCGACCGCAAAGTCACGGTCGGCTACATCTACATGCTAAAGCTGCATCATCTTGTTGACGACAAGATCCACGCTCGTTCGATTGGCCCCTACTCTCTCGTGACCCAGCAGCCCCTGGGCGGCAAGGCGCAGTTTGGCGGTCAGCGTTTCGGCGAAATGGAGGTCTGGGCGCTCGAAGCCTATGGCGCCGCCTACACCTTGCAGGAAATGCTGACCGTGAAGTCAGACGACGTCGCCGGCCGCACCAAGGTTTACGAGTCGATCGTGCGCGGCGATGACACCTTTGAGTCCGGCATTCCGGAGAGCTTCAACGTTCTTATCAAGGAAATGCGGTCGCTGGCGCTCAATGTCGAACTGACCAACGCCGAGCCGGAAGAAGAAGAGGAGCCCGCCCCGACGGCGGAGGCGGCTGAGTAGGAAACGAGCCCCTCCCCCGCTTGCGGGAGAGGGTGGCCCCGCGAAGCGGGGTAAGATGGGGCGCGACCTTATCCGTCGCTCCTCGCGCAACGCCTTCTCGCGTAAGCGGGAGAAGGAACGAGCGGATAGATTTTTACGGCGTGACGCCCGCGGAGAGCCCGCTTCCGTCACGCGCCAGGAGAAAAAGATGAATCAGCAAGAGGTCATGAATCTCTTCAACCCGGTCGTGGCGACCCAGGCCTTCGATCAGATTCAGATTTCAATCGCCAGTCCGGAAAAAATCCTTTCCTGGTCGTTTGGCGAGATCAAAAAGCCCGAAACGATCAATTATCGAACCTTCAAGCCGGAGCGCGACGGCCTGTTCTGCGCCCGCATCTTCGGTCCGATCAAGGATTACGAATGCTTGTGCGGCAAGTACAAGCGCATGAAATACAAAGGCGTCATCTGCGAGAAATGCGGCGTAGAGGTGACACTGGCGCGCGTGCGTCGCGACCGAATGGGCCACATCTCGCTCGCCGCGCCCGTCGCCCACATCTGGTTTCTTAAATCCCTGCCCTCGCGCATCGGGCTTCTGCTCGACATGACGCTGAAGGATCTCGAACGCATTCTGTATTTCGAGTCCTATATCGTCATCGATCCGGGTCTGACGCCGCTCAAGGAGCGTCAGCTCCTGTCCGAGGACGAATATCTGCTGGCGCAGGATGAATATGGTCAGGACACCTTCACGGCGATGATCGGCGCCGAGGCGATACGAAAGATGCTCGAGTCGATGGACCTTGAGGGCATCGCCGCATCGCTGCGCGTCGAAATCGCCGAGGCCAAAACCGAACTGAAACCCAAAAAACTCGCCAAGCGCCTGAAGATCATCGAGGCCTTCATTCAGTCCGGCAACAAGCCCGAATGGATGATCCTGAAAGAAGTGCCGGTCATCCCGCCTGACCTGCGTCCGCTGGTGCCGCTCGACGGCGGCCGTTTCGCGACATCGGACCTCAACGATCTCTATCGCCGCGTCATCAACCGCAACAATCGTCTGAAGCGGCTGATCGAACTGCGAGCGCCGGACATCATTATCCGTAACGAAAAACGCATGCTGCAGGAGGCTGTGGACGCGTTATTCGATAACGGACGCCGTGGTCGAGTCATCACCGGCGCCAACAAGCGCCCGCTGAAATCGCTCGCCGACATGCTGAAAGGCAAACAGGGCCGGTTCCGGCAGAATCTGCTCGGCAAGCGCGTCGATTATTCCGGCCGTTCGGTCATCGTTGTCGGTCCGGAGCTGAAGCTGCATCAATGCGGCCTGCCGAAGAAGATGGCGCTGGAGCTCTTCAAGCCGTTCATCTATTCACGTCTCGACGCGAAGGGTTACTCCGCCACCGTCAAACAAGCCAAGAAACTTGTCGAAAAAGAAAAGCCGGAAGTCTGGGATATCCTCGATGAGGTGATCCGCGAACACCCGGTTCTTCTCAATCGCGCGCCGACCTTGCATCGTCTCGGCATTCAAGCCTTCGAGCCGGTCTTGATCGAAGGCAAGGCGATCCAGTTGCATCCGCTCGTTTGCGCCGCCTTTAACGCAGACTTCGATGGCGACCAGATGGCTGTCCATGTGCCGTTGTCGCTCGAGGCTCAACTTGAAGCGCGCGTGCTGATGATGTCGACGAACAACATTCTGCATCCAGCCAATGGGCAACCGATCATCGTGCCTTCGCAGGACATTGTTCTCGGACTTTATTACCTGACGCTTGAGCGCGACGGCGAGCCCGGTCAGGGCATGGCGCTCGCCAGCCAGGGCGAGATTGAGCACGCCCTCGCCGTCAGAGCGGTGACGCTGCACACCAGGATCAAGGGTCGCGCCTGGACCTATGACGAAAACGGCAACCGCGTTTTGAAAATTTTCGACACGACGCCGGGGCGGCTGATTCTGGGCCAGTTGATGCCGAAGCATCCAAAGATTCCCTTCGATGTGGTCAACAAGCTGATGACCAAGAAGGAAATCTCGAACATGATCGACACCGTCTACCGCAACTGCGGTCAGAAGGAGACGGTCATTTTCTGTGATCGGATCATGGCCCTCGGGTTCCGCGAAGCCTTCAAGGCCGGCATCTCTTTCGGCAAGGACGATATGGTCGTGCCGGAGACGAAAGAGAAAATCGTAAACGACACGCGCACGGCGGCGAAGGAATACGAGCAACAGTATAACGACGGTCTGATCACTCAGGGCGAGAAATACAACAAGGTCGTCGACGCCTGGATGAAATGCACGGACAAGCTCGCCGACGAGATGATGCAACGCATCTCCTCGGTGCGTAAGGACGAGCATGGCCGCGATATGCCGATCAACTCGATCTATATGATGTCGCATTCGGGCGCGCGCGGCTCGCCGCAGCAGATGAAACAGCTCGCGGCGATGCGCGGCCTGATGGCCAAGCCGTCGGGCGAAATCATCGAAAGTCCGATCATTTCGAACTTCAAGGAAGGCCTGACGGTTCTTGAATATTTCAACTCCACCCACGGCGCCCGCAAGGGGCTGGCCGATACGGCTTTGAAGACTGCGAACTCCGGCTATCTGACTCGCCGCCTGGTCGACGTTGCGCAGGACTCGATTATCTCCTCAACGGATTGCGGGTCGAAAAACGGCATTCGAATGCGTGCGATCATCGACGCCGGCCAGGTCGTCGCCTCGCTGGCCTCGCGCATTCTTGGCCGCACCGCCGCCGAGGACCTCAAGGCGCAGGATGGCTCGATCATCTTGCCTGCCGGCGAGATGATTCAGGAATGGCATGTCGAGCCGATGACCGCCGCCGGCATTCAGGAAGTTAAAATCCGTTCGGTGCTTACCTGCGAGGCCAAGAACGGCGTCTGCGCCACCTGCTACGGGCGCGATCTCGCTCGCGGCACGCCGGTCAATATGGGCGAGGCGGTTGGCGTCATTGCGGCGCAATCGATCGGCGAGCCTGGCACGCAGCTCACCATGCGCACCTTCCACATCGGCGGCGCTGCGCAGCTTGCGGACCAGTCCTTCATCGAGTCGAATTTCGAAGGCAAGGTTCATATTCGCAATCGTCATGTCGCGCGCAACTCGGATGGCGATGTGATCGTCATGGCGCGTAACGTCGCCGTTGTGATCCAGGGTCCCGACGGCGCCGAACGCGCGGTCAACCGCATCCAGTTCGGCTCGCGTCTCAAGGTCGACGAGGGCGACAAGGTTAAGCGTGGCCAGCGTCTCGCGGAGTGGGACCCTTACACCCGTCCCATCATCAGCGAGGTCGACGGCGTCGTCGGATTCGAAGATCTCGTCGAGGGCCAATCGATGTCGGAAACGGTCGACGAATCGACCGGCATCGCCAAGCGCATGGTCATGGACTGGCGTCTCAATCTGCGGTCGGCGAGTCTCAAACCGTCGATCGTCATCAAGGACTCGCAGGGCAAGGTCATCAAACTGCCGCGAGGCAGCGACGCCCGTTATTCCCTGCCTGTCGACTCGATCATCGCGGTCGAGCCCGGCAGCAGCGTCAAGGCAGGCGACATTGTCGCGCGCGTTTCAATGGAGAGCGCCAAGACCCGCGATATCACCGGCGGTCTGCCGCGTGTCGCGGAGCTGTTCGAGGCGCGACGGCCGAAGGATCACGCGATCATCGCCGAAATCTCCGGCACGGTGCAATTTGGCAAGGACTACAAGAACAAGCAGCGTCTCTCGATCATTCCTTCAGAGGAAGGCGCGGAGCCGGTCGAATATCTGATCCCGAAGGGCAAGCACATTCACCTTCAGGACGGAGACGTCGTCGAAAAGGGCGACTACATCGTCGACGGCAATCCGGCCCCGCACGACATTCTCGCGATCAAGGGCGTAGAGGAGCTTGCCGCTTACCTCGTCAACGAAATTCAGGAGGTCTATCGTCTGCAGGGCGTCAATATCAACGACAAGCACATTGAAGTGATTGTGCGTCAGATGTTGCAAAAGGTTGATATCGTCGATCCCGGCGACACTGGCTTCCTCGAAGGCGAGCAGGTCGATCAACTCGAACTCGAAGAGGCGAATACAAAAGCCATCGAGAACGGCGGCAAACCCGCCAGCGGCACGCCTGTGCTGCTCGGCATCACCAAGGCGTCGCTGCAAACCCGATCGTTCTTCTCCGCCGCCTCCTTTCAGGAGACGACGCGCGTCCTCACCGAGGCCGCCGTCAATGGCAAGGTCGATCCGCTGGTCGGCCTCAAGGAGAACGTCATTGTCGGTCGTCTGATCCCGGCCGGCACCGGCGCCGCGATGGCGAAATATCGTGGCATCGCCACCGGTCGCGACGAACTGATCATCGAGCAGCGCGCCGAAACGGCGGAGGCTGCGCCGGCGTTGCCGCCGGCGGAGTAAGCTGAAACGACTCATCACACCGCAAGGCCGCCCCGTAACGGGCGGCCTTTTGCTTTTGGTGGAGCTAAATGAGCGAAAGTCTTGTCTCCCGCGCCGCGCGGGGTCTGATCTTTCTTTACCGCATCAGTTTCTCGGCCATCGCCGGGCGGGCGTGCCGGTACGCGCCCACCTGCTCGGAATACGCCGACGAAGCGATCCTACGTCATGGCCTGTGGGCGGGCGGCTGGATGGGCGTCGCCCGCGTCTGCCGTTGCCGTCCCGGCGGCGGCGAGGGCTTCGATCCCGTGCCGGAAAACTTACGCGCCGACGCCGGCCCTTTGACTCCCTGGCGCTACGCGCGCTGGCGCGGGCCGTTCA
>JBBARD010000081.1:0-10062 GCA_040399965.1 Methylocystis sp.
CGGCCAAAAAAACGGTAGGCGATAGGTCCCATGGCGCGGTACATTTTCATCACCGGCGGCGTGGTTTCCTCACTCGGCAAAGGTCTTGCGTCAGCGGTGCTTGGCGCGCTTTTGCAGGCGCGCGGCTACACAGTCCGGCTGCGCAAGCTCGACCCTTATCTCAACATCGATCCGGGGACGATGAGCCCCTATCAGCACGGCGAAGTCTTCGTCACCGACGACGGCGCCGAAACCGATCTCGATCTGGGACACTACGAGCGTTTCACCGGACGCCCCGCCACGCGACAGGACAACGTCACCACCGGGAGAATTTATCAGGACATCATCAACCGGGAGCGGCGAGGCGATTATCTCGGCGCGACCATTCAGGTCATTCCGCATGTCACCAACGCCATCAAGGCGTTCGTTCTCGACGGCAACGAAAATGTTGATTTTGTCCTGATCGAGATCGGCGGAACGGTTGGCGACATCGAGGCTCTGCCCTTCTTTGAGGCAATTCGCCAACTCAAGAATGATTTGCCGCCGCATCATTGCATCTACGTGCATCTGACTCTGCTGCCCTTCATTCCCAGCGCTGGCGAATTGAAAACCAAACCGACCCAGCATTCGGTGAAGGAGTTGCGCTCAATTGGCATTCAACCGGATATTCTTCTCTGCCGCACCGACCGCGAGATCCCGCGTGAAGAGCGTCGCAAGCTCGGGCTTTTCTGCAATGTGCGCGAACAGGCGGTAATCGAGGCGCGCGACGCCGCCCATGTGTATGATGTGCCGCGCGCCTATCACGCAGCCGGTCTCGACGCGCAAGTTCTCGCCGCCTTTGGCATCGAGCCCGCGCCCAAACCGGACATGAGCCGCTGGAACGCGGTCACCGAACGCATCGCCAATCCGGAGGGCGAGGTCACCATCGCGGTGGTCGGCAAATACACTGAGATGAAGGACGCCTATAAAAGCCTGATCGAAGCGTTGGCGCATGGGGGCATCGCCAATCGCGTCAGGGTCAATCTTGACTGGATCGAGGCGGAAGTTTTCGAGGGCGGCGATCCGGCGGCGCGGCTCGAACATGTGCATGGCATTCTGGTGCCCGGCGGCTTCGGCCAGCGCGGCGCCGAGGGCAAGATTTTGGCCGCCCGTTTCGCGAGAGAGCGCAAAGTCCCCTATTTCGGCATCTGTTTCGGCATGCAAATGGCGGTGATCGAGGCGGCGCGCGCGCTAGCGGGAATCGAAAACGCCAACTCGACTGAGTTTGGTCCCTGCGACGAGCCCCTGATCGGCCTGATGACGGAATGGCTCAAGGGGAATGAACTGGAACGACGCGGCGTTAATGAAAATATGGGCGGCACCATGCGGCTGGGCGCTTATCCCGCACGCCTGAGGGAGGGCTCGCAGATCGCCGGGATTTACGGCACGACCAACATCTCCGAGCGCCACCGTCATCGCTATGAGGTGAATTTCGCCTATCGCGACCAACTTGAGGCCTGTGGCCTTCTGTTCTCAGGCGTTTCACCCGACGGATTGCTTCCGGAAACGGTCGAAATCCCGGAACATCCGTGGTTCATCGGCGTGCAATACCACCCTGAGCTGAAATCTCGACCGTTCGAGCCGCACCCATTGTTCGCCAGTTTCATTGCGGCGGCAAAGGACCAGAGCCGGCTGGTTTAAACGCCGCTCCTACCGGCTCATGCCGCCGAGCACGCCACGCAGGATTTGCCGGGCGATTTGCGTGCCGGCCGAACGGGCCGCCGACTGCACCGCTGACCGCAGGGCGATCTCCGCTGGCGACAGTCGTTTTTTATTGGCTTTGCCAAATAGGCCGCCAAGAAGACCGCCCAGCGCGCCGATCAGTCCGCCGGCGCCGGCCGCCTGCGCCATGGGATCGCCACTCTCGCCGCCTTTGCCGCCGCCGGCGCGATCCCGCAGCACCTCAAACGCCGATTCGCGATCGATCATCCGATCATATTTTCCCGTGAGCGGGCTCTTGATCATCGCTGCATTGCGCTCGGCTTGCGTGATCGGCCCGACCCGCGCCGACGGCGGCGCGATCAGCACCCGGTCGACAACCTCGGGCGCGCCCTTTTCACCGAGCATAGAAACCAGCGCCTCGCCGACGCCCAGGTGCAAAATCGCGTCCTCGGTGTCGAAAGCCGGATTTTGCCGAAATGTCGACGCCGCCGCGCGCACCGCCTTTTGATCCCGAGGCGTGAAGGCCCGCAGCGCATGCTGAATGCGATTGCCCAATTGGCCGAGCACGGTCTCGGGCACGTCGAGCGGATTCTGGGTGACAAAATAAACGCCAACGCCCTTGGAGCGAATAAGGCGCACGACCTGCTCAATGGCTCCGAGCAGCGCCTTCGGCGCGTCGTCGAACAAAAGATGCGCTTCGTCGAAAAAGAACACCAGCTTCGGCTTGTCGAGGTCGCCGACCTCCGGAAGCGCCTCGAACAATTCCGAGAGCATCCATAACAGGAAAGTAGCGTAAAGGCGCGGTGAGCGCATGAGTCTGTCAGCAGCGAGAATATTAATCGCGCCGCGTCCATCGCGATCGACCCGGATGAAATCGGATATCTCCAGCGCGGGTTCGCCAAAAAAATTCTCGGCGCCCTGCGACTCCAGAACCAGCAACTGGCGCTGTATGGCGCCGATGGACGCCGAGGCGACAGAACCATAGGCCTTGCGGATCTCGGCGGCGTTTTCCTGAACATGGTTCAGGACGGCGCGCAAATCCTTGAGATCGAGCATGAGGAGGCCCTGATCGTCAGCGACCTTGAAGATAATGTTGAGCACCCCCTCCTGCGTGTCGTTGAGATCAAGCAGTCGCGCAAGCAGCAACGGCCCCATCTGGGAGATGGTGGCGCGCACTGTATGACCCTGCTCGCCGAAAATATCCCAGAAGACGACAGGGAAATGATCCGGCGCGTAGCTTAGGCCGATTTCCTTCGCGCGATTGACAAACGCTGGCTTGCCGTCGCCGGGCTGCGACAGGCCCGCCAGATCGCCCTTGATATCGGCCATGAAAACCGACGTTCCAGCATTTGCGAAGCCCTCGGCGAGCAGTTGCAGCGACACGGTTTTTCCCCCGCCTGTGGCTCCGGCGATCAACCCATGGCGATTGCCCAGAGACAGGGTCAGGTATCGGAAGGCCCGGGTCGCCTCGGGGGCCGTCGCGCCGACAAGAATTTTTCCGGCAAGAATTTTTCCGGGAAGGTCGTGCGCGGCGTCGCTCATCGCAGAATGCTTTCGCTTGAGAGAATCATAGTTCGTCAAAATACACCAAATGTCCCGCTCCGGCAGTCGAACCTTGGTTTATTGGTGATAACAGGAACCGGGTTGGCGATTACCGCGCGGCAAGATAAGCTACGGAAAATCAAAGGAAGATCGGTAATGCGTGGTGGTTCCGCCCTTTTGACATTCGTCGCCGGACTTACCCTGGCTCTGACGCTCGCCGTCGGGCCGGCCATGGGGCGTCCGAAACCGGCCGCCTCCCGAGCATCGGCGCCGAAGCCTGCCGCCACAGTGAACATCGATAACAAGCGTCCTGTAGCTCTGTTAAATTTCGAGATTGTGATGGCCGGCAAAGACACAAAGCCGGAAGTCATCGTCGGCAAGCTCGAAAAACCCCTGCCGCCCGGCGGGGCGACAAGCTTTCCGCTGGTCGGCGCTGAGGGCTGCGCGTTTATGGCGCGCTGGTCCTTTGAAGACATCAAGGATTCTGGCGACGTCGATCTCTGCAACGACGCCCACATCGTCCTCGTTGACTGAAACGTCGGCGGCACTAGGATAGTTTTAATCTATTCGCTCCCCGAAAGACCCGCATGTCGAAATCGCCGATGAAAAGCAACCCAAAATCCGGTAAACGCGCCGGAGAAGGCGGTCCGGCTGTTTCGAAGGGATTGCTCATTATCGGCGGCGCGGTGTTCGCGGCGATGTTTGCAGGTTTTGTATTGTTCACCAATGAGCGGGCGCCGACATCCTCAACTCCGGCTGTTGGCGGTCCCTTTCAGTTAACGGCGCATAATGGCCAACAGGTCAGCGAGCAGGATCTGCTCGGTCGGCCCTTTCTGGTTTTCTTCGGCTATACGCATTGTCCGGATGTCTGCCACACGACGCTCTTTGAAATGTCGGAGGTTCTCCGCGCGCTCGGCCCGCAAGCAAAAATCGGCGGGCTCTTCGTGACAGTCGATCCGGAGCGCGACTCCCCTGAAGCGCTCAAGGATTATCTCTCTAATTTCGACTCGCGCATCATCGGTCTGACAGGACCACGCCCACAACTTGAACCAATGCTGCGTGAATATCGAATCTACGCCAAGCGCGCCCCGGGCAATGGCGAAGACTACGCCGTCGATCACACCACTGTCGTTTATCTGATGGATAAAAACGGCCGCTTTGTCAGCACTTTCAATGTCGGCCGCAAACCCAACGAGGCGGCGCGGGATCTTGAGAAATATCTCTGAATTTTTCGGGCTCGCGACTCACAAGGCCTTTCGTTAACATACGCCGCATGTTCGGCTTCCTGCGCACAACTCCGGCGACTGATCGGGCTAAGCTTCTGACCCTGATCCACGCAGGTGAAACCATTGTTGTAACCTTGCGTCGTGCGCCAACCGCGCGTCGTTTCACCCTGCGGGTGAGATTCGCCGCGCGGGATGCGGTTTTGACCATGCCAGCCCGCGCCTCCATTCAGGAAGCGCGCGCCTTCGCCGAGCGCAACGCCGCCTGGATCGCCGTGCGTCTCAAACGGCTGCCGGAAACTATCCCCTTCGCGCACGGATCGATCCTGCCCCTGCGCGGCGTCGATCATCTTCTGCTGCATCAACCGGAAAAACGCGGCGTGGTGTGGACCGAGCCGCTCGACGAGGTCCAAAACGATCGCCCGCAAACAGTAATGGCTCTCTGCGTGTCAGGGCGCGCCGAACATGTCAGTCGTCGCGTCCACGATCATTTGAAACGCGAGGCGCGCCGTGATCTCGAAGCCGCTGTCGCGCGTCATGCCCTTGCGCTTGATCTCGCGCCACGCAGCGTCGGGTTGCGCGACCCGATCAGCCGCTGGGGCTCCTGCTCCGCCGCCGGATCGCTAAACTTTTCATGGCGTCTGATTTTCGCGCCGCCCTTTGTTCTTGACTATCTCGCCGCGCATGAAGTGGCGCATCTCGTCCATCTCGATCATTCTCCAAAGTTCTGGACGCTGGCGCATCGCCTGTCTCCCGCCGTCGATCGCGCAGAGGCCTGGCTCGCCGCCCATGGCGCCCACCTTCACAAATATGGCGTATCGCCATGATGCAGGAGTTGTCATGACCGCGTCTTCGCCCGCCAATGCGCCCGCGCACATGCAGGCCGGAGCGTCCGGACGCAAGCCCGGGGCCCTGCTGGAGGCGATTGTGCGGCGCGCCCGGGGCTTGCCGCCTGTTCGCATGGGCGTTGTCCACCCCTGCGACGCTTCTTCGCTGGAAGGGGCTTTAGCGGCCGGAGAAAACAGGTTGATCGTGCCGACGCTGATTGGACCGCGCGGCAAGATCGAGGCGGTGGCCGAGGCCGCCGGACTGAATCTTGAAGGCGTCGAGATCGTCGACGCCCCCTACAGCCATGCGGCGGCTGCGACTGCGGTGGAGATGGTGCGCCGCGGGCGGCTGCAAACGATGATGAAGGGCTCGCTTCACACCGATGAAGTGATGCGCGCCGTGGTGCAGGAGGGCTCCGGCCTGCGGACCGAAAGACGTATCAGCCATGTCTTCGTCATCGACACGCCGGGCTATCACAAGCTGCTTCTCGTTACTGATGCGGCGATCAACATCGCTCCGTCGCTCGACGACAAACGCGACATCGTCCGCAACGCCATCGATCTCGCACAAGCAATCGGCGTCGCCCGCCCCAAGGTTGCAATCCTCTCGGCGGTGGAAACGGTTGAAGGCAAAATCCCCTCAACCATTGAGGCCGCGGCGCTCTGCAAAATGGCCGATCGCGGACAGATAAACGGCGCCGACATTGAAGGTCCGCTGGCGTTCGACAACGCCATCTCGCGTCAGGCGGCGGACCAAAAAAACATCCGCTCGGAGGTCGCCGGCGATCCGGACATTCTGGTCGCGCCCGATCTCGAAGCTGGCAATATTCTGGCCAAGGAACTGGTGTTCCTGGCCGGCGCGGACACGGCAGGCCTGGTTCTCGGAGCCCGCGTGCCGATTGTGCTCACCAGCCGCGCTGACGACGTCGCCTCGCGCGTCGCCTCCTGCGCGCTGGCGCAGCTGTTCGCCCATCGCAGCAGAGGGCTGGGCTAGCCGCTTCTCGACATCCCGCCCCCCGCATGGCAGAACCCGGCCAAATCCCGAACCCTTGGCCGGAAATGACCGATATCGCGACACTCGAACAGGAAACCCTGCGCCAGATCGCCGAAGCCGCCGACGAAGCCGCGCTTGAGGCCGTGCGACTCGCCGCTCTGGGCAAAAAAGGCGCCATTTCGGCCCTGCTCGCCACGCTGGGCAAAATGTCGCCGGAAGAGCGCAAGAACGAAGGCGCCCGCATTAACCTTCTTAAGGACAAGGCGACCGAGGCGCTCGCCGTGCGTCGCGCCGAGCTTGCCGAACAAGCCCTGGAGAGGAGGCTCGCCGCCGAGACCCTCGACGTGACCCTCCCTGCGGCGACCAGCCCACTGACGCGCGGCCGCATCCATCCGATCTCTCAGGTGATGGAGGAGCTGAGCGTTATCTTCGCCGATATGGGCTTCGCGGTGGCGGAAGGGCCGGACATAGAAAGCGACGATTTCAACTTCACCAAACTCAATTTTCCCGAGGGCCATCCGGCCCGGGAGATGCAGGATACGTTTTTCCTCACGCCGGAGGCAGGCGAGAAAAAATTGTTGCGCACCCACACCAGCCCGGTGCAGGTGCGCACGATGCTTGCGCAACGCCCGCCGATCCGGGTGATCTGTCCCGGACGCGTCTATCGCTGCGATTTCGACCAGACTCACACGCCGATGTTCCATCAGGTGGAGGGCCTCGTCATCGACGAGACCACGCACATGGGACATCTGAAATGGGTGCTGGAGGAGTTCCTCAAAAGCTTCTTCGAGGTGAAGGGCGTCAAGCTGCGGATGCGCCCGTCCTTCTTCCCCTTCACCGAACCCTCAATGGAAGTCGACGTTCAGTGCCGACGTCAGGGCGGCGAAATCCGTTTTGGCGAAGGCGAGGACTGGATGGAGATTCTGGGTTGCGGCATGGTTCATCCCAATGTGCTGCGCAATTGCGGCATCGACCCCGATGTGCATCAAGGCTTCGCCTTCGGCGTCGGCATCGATCGTCTCGCCATGCTGAAATACGGCATGTCGGATTTGCGCGCCTTCTTTGACGCCGACACCCGCTGGCTGGAGCATTATGGTTTCCGGCCGCTCGATTTTCCGACGCTTGCCGGCGGGTTGAGCTCATAGGAATCCCCGACGCACCATGAAATTTGCCCTCTCCTGGCTCAAAGAGCATCTCGATACATCCGCAACCCTCGCCGAGATCGTCGAAACATTGACGCGCATCGGCCTTGAGGTCGAGCATGTGCACGATCCCGCCGCCCAGCTCGCCGCCTTCCGGGTTGCGCATGTGCTCGATGCGCAGCGCCACCCGAACGCCGATAAATTGCAGGTCTGCATGGTCGACACCGGCGACGGAGTCCCCGTTCAGGTCGTCTGCGGCGCGCCAAATGCGCGCACGGGCCTCAAAACCGTCTTCTCGCCGCCAGGCACATACATTCCCGCGAAAAAGATCACGATCGCCAGGGGAATCATTCGCGGCGTCGAATCAGCCGGAATGTTGTGCTCGGCCGGCGAACTGGACATTCCCGGCGACAATGACGGGATCATCGAATTGCCAGAGACGGCGCCAGCCGGCGCGATCTATGCGCAATGGGCGGGCCTCGACGATCCGGTGATCGAAATCAATCTGACGCCCAATCGCGCCGACGCCGCCGGGGTTTACGGAATCGCGCGCGATCTCGCGGCGGCCGGCCTTGGCGTATTGAGGGAGCGCGAGATTTTGCCGGCCGTCGGCAAATTCCCCTGCCCTGTTGGCGTGACGCTGGATTTTGCGGAGGCCGACAAGCATCTCGCGCCGTTCCTCGGCCTGCGTCTGGTGCGCGGCGTGAAAAATGGACCAAGCCCGAAGTGGATGCAGGAGCGGCTGCGGGCCATCGGCCTGCGTCCGATCAATGCGCTGGTCGACATCACGAATTACCTGACATTCGACCGCGCCCGTCCGCTACATGTGTTCGATGCGAAAAGGGTGAATGGCGATCTGGTCGTGCGCCGCGCCATCAAGGGCGAATCGCTTCTCGCGCTGGATGGAAAGACTCATGAACTCGACGACACGATGGTCGTTATCTGCGATGGCGCCGGCGTCGAGTCCATCGCCGGGGTGATGGGCGGCGAAGCGTCGGGCTGCGATGAAGAAACGACCGACGTGCTGATCGAGAGCGCCTTGTGGGACCCGCAGAACATCGCCCACACCGGCCGCAAGCTGGGGATCGTCACCGACGCGCGCTATCGCTTCGAGCGCGGCGTCGATCCAGCCTTCACGCTGCCGGGCCTCGAACTGGCGACGCAACTGGTGCTGGATCTGTGCGGCGGCGAAGCCTCGGAGCCCGTTCTCGCCGGGGCTGTTCCCTGCGTACGCACGGTAATCGATTTTCCATGGTCTGAGACCAGGCGCCTTGCTGGCGTCGATATCGCGCCAAAAGAAGCAGCAACGCTTCTGGAACGTCTTGGCTTTACGATTGAAGGCGACGAAACCCGCGCCCGCGTCACCGCCCCAAGCTGGCGTCCGGACATTGAGGGCAAGGCCGATATCGTCGAGGAGATTGTGCGTCTTTACGGCGTTGATAATGTGCCCTCGACGCCCCTGCCGCGCGCCGACGGCGTCGCGCCCGCCGTTCTGACGCTCATGCAAAAACGCGCGCGCGCCGCGCGACGCGCGCTGGCCGGTCAAGGACTGGTCGAAGCCGTTACCTGGTCCTTCGTCTCCACCGAACAGGCGGAGGCCTTTGGCGGCGGCGCGGCGGGACTCAAGCTTGCAAATCCGATCGCCGCCGATCTCTCCGATATGCGCCCGAGCCTGTTGCCGGGACTTGTCGCCGCTGCGCAGCGCAATGTCGCACGCGGTCTGGGCGATCAGGCGTTATTCGAAGTCGGACAGATCTTCCTCGATCCCTCCGACATGGGTCAGCGTCTCGCCGCCGCCGGCGTTCGTCGTGGACTGTCGGGCGCCGGCCGTCACTGGTCGGCAAAGCCGGAACGCGCCGACGCTTTCAGCGCCAGGGAAGATGCGATGACGCTATTGCAGGCGCTGGGCGTCGCGACCAGCGGCTTGCAGATCGTTGCCGGCGGACCGAACTGGTGGCATCCCGGTCGCTCGGCGACGTTGCAGTTCGGACCGAAGGCGATCATCGGTTATTTTGGCGAATTGCATCCGCGCACCCTGCTGGGACTGGACGTGGAAGGGCCGATAGCGGCCTTTGAAATCATTCTCGACACGTTGCCCCCTCCCAAGTCGAAGCCGACGAAAATCAGGCCGAAGCTCGAACTCTCTGATTTACAGCCGCTGTCACGCGACTTCGCCTTCATCGTCGACAAGACAGCCGCCGCCGGCGATCTGGTCAAAGCGGTGGGTTCAGCCGACCGCGCGCTAATCGTCGATGTCAGCGTTTTCGACGTCTACGAAGGCGCCGGCGTGCCGGAGGGTAAAAAGTCGGTGGGGATCGCTGTCACGCTTCAGCCACGCGAGAAAACCCTCACCGATCAGGAAATCGAGGCCATCGCTCTCAAAATTGTCACAGAGGCGGGAAAGAAAACAGGGGCAACCCTGAGGTAGGATCATGCGAACAATTCTCTTGATCTCCATAGCCGCTTTCATCTGCGCCCCGGCGGCAGCGGAACCGCGCAGCATCGACGACTGCGAAAAGATCAAGGAGCCGGAGGCCTATAATTTGTGCCTGGCCTCCTTCGGACCAACGCGCAGCCAGCATAATAAAAGCTATCCGGGCGTCGCCAGCGAGGGCGACAAAGCCGTCGACAAAAACGAAATCGCCTCGCCGATC
>JBBARD010000082.1:0-9831 GCA_040399965.1 Methylocystis sp.
AGCTTGAAGGAGAGATTGTCGATCAGAAGCTTGTCGCCAAAGGCTTTCGAGATTTGCTCAAAATCGATGACATTGGCGCCGAGTCGTTCCGCTACGGGAATGATGATCTGCGCCGTTGTCGGCGCCTTGTCGTTCTGTTTGGCGACTAACTCCTCATAGCGCTGGATTCGGGCCTTGCTTTTGGCCTGTCGCGCTTTGGGGCTCGACGCGATCCATTCGCTTTCGGCTTCGAGCGCGCGCTGGCGCGCCTTGTCCTCGCTTGACTCCTGCGACAGGCGCTTCTGTTTTTGCTTGAGCCACGTCGTGTAATTTCCTTCATATGGAATGCCCCGGCCGCGATCGAGCTCGAGAATCCAGCCCGTGACATTGTCGAGGAAGTAGCGATCGTGAGTGACGATCAAAATAGCGCCCGGATAATTGCGCAGATGGCCCTCGAGCCAGTTCACCGTTTCGGCGTCGAGATGGTTCGTCGGTTCGTCGAGTAGCAGCATTTCGGGCTGTTCGAGCAGCAGTTTGCACAGCGCGACGCGGCGGCGCTCGCCGCCGGAAAGTTTGGCGACGTCCGCGTCGTCCGGCGGACAGCCGAGCGCATCCATCGCCTGATCGACCTGGCTGTCGAGATCCCAGAGCCCTCTGGCTTCGATCTCGTCCTGCAGCTTCGTCATCTCGTCGGCGGTTTCATCGGAATAATTCATCGCGAGATCATTGTAGCGGTCGAGGATCGCTTTCTTTTCGGCGACGCCAAGCATCACATTGCCGCGCACATCCAGCGTCGGATCGAGCTGCGGCTCCTGCGGCAGATAACCGACTCGCGCGCCTTCGGCGACAAAGCCTTCACCTGTGAACTCCTTGTCGATGCCGGCCATGATGCGCAGCAGCGTCGATTTACCGGCGCCGTTCACGCCGAGCACGCCGATCTTGGCGTCAGGGTAGAAGGAGAGGTGAATGTTATCGAGGACCTTCTTGCCGCCCGGATATGTCTTGGTAAGGCCCTGCATATGATAGATAAACTGGCGCGCCATGTGTCTGCGTCTCGCGGTTGGTTCGATTTGGCTCCGTGTCTATAAGGTTTCGATCCCGAACGGAAGCGTCGCTTCAGTCCACTTTCGCCGAGCGCAACGCTCCGCGCCGCATGGCGACAGCGGCAGTCCCGATTACGGTCAGTTTGTCGTTGTCGAGTTTTTCCAGCTTCACCGACCAGTCAGGATAGATGCGCCAGCCGATAGTGTAATGACCGATGCTGGCGAGATAGACGTCGTCCTGATGCAGAAGGGGCAGCAGGAGCGGGCTTTGGTCGAGATAGCTCGCGGGGCTCGCCGGCGCATCCGGCGCCGGAACGTCGCCGCGACTGTCCTGCGCCCTCTTTTCCATGGCCCCGAAGGTCAAGCGCTGGGCCGAAGAGAGGCGGTCGATGGCGTCCTTGCGGGCCGCGAGCGGGTCGCGCTGCACCGCCTTGACCAGCGCCAGCGCCGCCGGCTTCAGCTTGACGCAGGCGCCGCTGTCGCATTTTCGATCCGGCTCCTGCGCTGGTTCGCTCGCCAAATCCGCAAAAACCGGGTCGAAATCAAAAGAGACGCTGCAGGCCGGACCGAAGGCGTTTTTCTTCCAAGCCTTGAGGGTCAGCCTGGCGGCGAGCGAGGGCTCGTAGGGGCTTTCATAATCCTGCACGGCGACTGTCCGCCCGTCGATGACGCCGAAAAATTGATCGACGCCACAGGAATCGCCGGGTTGATCCGACCATAGGGGTTTAGCCGCGCGGTGGGCGACGCCATCCCTGACCGTGAAAGCCGTCGTGTAGACGCAATGCGCTGTGCCCTGCACCTGGCTGGCGGTGTAAAAATTTGTTCCCGGCGCATGATCGATGGTCAAAATCGCGCTGGAGCCGAGTTCGAGAATCTCTCGTTTGACGTTGGCCGGGAACCGCACAGGAGGCGTCTGGCCTCGTCCCCAGCGATAGAGCGCCTGCGGACTGGTTTCCGGTAGGGCGCTGGCCGCCGGCGCGCGCGCGACGCCGGCGTCGGGCTTACCCGCGAGGAGTTCGAAGGGCGATTGGTTCAAAAGCGCTTCCGGCTCCCTGAGATCGTTGGTCCGAGTGGCCAGGGCGCCGCGGTAAACCTCGGCGAGGCGATGGCACAACGCCTTGTCTGGGTCGGGGGCCGTTGTTTGCGCGGGCGGAATGGCTGCGATGGCGTCGAGACGCGCGCGATAGGATTTGGCAAGGCAGGCGATCGCCGCCGAACGGTCTCCGGCGGAAAGGCGACCCTCGGGAACGGGACAGGCTTTGTCGCGGGCGGCGAGCCAGCGCCGCGAATCTGCGATAAATTCACCACGCGCATCTGGGGCCGCGGCAAGGCGCGCCTGCACGGCCGTGTTGAGAGTCTTGTCCAGCGCGCCGATTTCCGGCGCGGCGCAGATCAGCTTTTCGACCGGCGTTTGCGCCCCGGCGCAGTCGAAACCCTGAGACGCGAGGGGCGAAGGGGCGAGAGTCAGAGCGATGAGAAACGGAAGCCTGGGCGTGTTCACGGGTCGCGGCTCCTTTTTGGCGGACATATCCTGCAACTTATTGCGGCGATGCGCCCATCCTGTCGAGCGTTTGCTCAACAAGCGGCGCGAAACGCGCGACGATGACGCGCACGCCCTCGGCGTTGGGATGCAGCCCGCCCTCTTGCGTCAGCCTGGGATCGTTGGCGACGCCGTCGAGAAAATACGGATAGAGCGGCAGGGCGTATTTCGCCGCCAACGCAGGGTAAAGCGCGTCTAAACCCTGTCTGTATATCGCGCCTCGACGATTGTCCGCGATCATGCCGGCGAGAATGACGCGCGCCCCAGCTGCGCGAAAGCGGCGGATCAGGCGCAGGAGATTGTTCCGCGTCGCCCTCAGCGGCGCATCGTTGAGCAGGTCGTTGATCCCGAGTTCGAGAATGACGAGATCGGGCTTGTCGGCGACTGCCTGAGCGGAGCGGGCGAGGCCCATGGCGGTGGTGTTTCCGGGCACGCCGGCGTTGGCGACAACGATATCGTAGCCGTCCGCCGCGAGCCGCTGACCGAGGACAGCAGGAAAGGACTCGCTGTCCCGAACCCCGTAACCCGACACAAGGCTGTCGCCGAAGACGAGAATTTTGGTCGGCGCGGCGAGCGCCGGTCCGCCGAGAAGGGACATGATGAGCCCGATAATGCGGAATTTTTGCATCGACAGGACTCCGGGCGGAAACGCCGTTGTCGTTCCAAATAAATCGGTGGCCTGCAAGGTCTTCCCGCTTTGTCCGCTTCCCCCGCTCGGTTATAGGCAGACTCATGGAAAAGCTACAAATTCTCCTCATAGGCTCCGGCGGTCGCGAGCATGCTCTGGCCAATTCGCTGGCGAAAAGCCCGCTTTGCGCAAAACTATTCATTGCGCCGGGGAACCCCGGCACAGCGCGGGTCGGGACCAATGTCGTCCTCGATCCGGCGGATCACGACGCGGTCATTCGATTCTGCCTTGAGCATAGCGTTGGTCTCGTCGTCGTCGGGCCGGAGCAGCCGTTGATCGGCGGCCTCGTCGATGCGCTGACGGCGGCGGGCGTGCCGGCCTTCGGCCCGACCCGGGCCGCCGCGCAGCTCGAAGGCTCGAAGGGCTTCACCAAGGACATCTGCCGCGCCCATCAAATTCCTACCGCAGGCTACGAGCGCTTCACAGACCAGGATAAGGCGCTGGCCTATGTCCGCGCTCAGGGCGCGCCGATTGTCATCAAGGCGGACGGTCTCGCGGCGGGCAAGGGCGTTGTCGTCGCCATGACGCTGGCCGAGGCGGAAACCGCCGTCGAAACGATGTTCGGCGGCGCGTTCGGAGCCTCGGGCGCGGAAGTGGTTATCGAGGACTATCTTGAGGGCGAGGAAGCCTCCTTCTTCGCCGTCTGCGACGGCGCGCGCGCGCTGCCCTTCGCCACGGCGCAGGATCACAAACGCGTCGGCGACGGCGATGTCGGCCCCAACACCGGCGGTATGGGCGCCTACTCCCCGGCCTCCGTCGTCACGCCCGAAATCGCGGCGCAAGTTATGGACGACATCGTCCTGCCGACTCTCCAGGCGATGCGCGACAGGGGCGCGCCGTTTCGGGGCGTGCTTTACGCTGGCCTGATGCTGACGAAAGAGGGGCCAAAACTCATCGAATATAACGTGCGTTTTGGCGATCCCGAGGCGCAGGCGATCCTGCCGCGCTTCCCCGGCGATCTGGCAGCGCTGATGCTGGCCGCCGCTCGTGGCGCTCTGCCCGACGCCGCACCGACTTTCTCGCCACAGGCGGCGCTGACAGTGGTGCTGGCGGCCAGGGGATATCCAGGAACGCCGGAAACTGGCGCGGAAATTTCGGGTCTCGACCGGGCTGAGGCCCTGCCGGGCGTTATCGTCACCCACGCCGGCACGCGTCGCGATGGCGGGCGACTGCTGGCGGCAGGCGGGCGCGTGCTGAACGTCACAGCGCTGGCCGACAGCGTCCGCGAGGCCCGCGACCGGGCCTATGCGGCTGTCGGCGTCATCGACTGGCCGGGCGGCTTCTGCCGCAGCGACATCGGCTGGCGGGAGCTGGAGCGGGAAAAGTAATCTTCGCCAGCTGCAGATTTAACTCAGTCTATTCTTTCTGCCTTTGGGAGAGGTGGTTCGCTATAAGCGAACCCAATCAGTGGGGCGTTAAGCGCGCGGATCAGAATTCGAAACTTACGCCGGTGACGGGGCCGTGCAGAATTTCGTTGATCCCGTTCTTGCGGCCATTGGCCCATTTCGTCACATCGAGGCTCAGGGCGCGATAGCCGATCAGACCGGCGAATTTAACGCCGTTCCATTCGAAATCCCGGCTCCAACCGCCATAGGTTTGCCAGCTGAAATTGCTGCCGACGCCAAAGCCGCCGATATCTCCCCGCAACTCGAAACGATCTCTATCGCCGGAAGCGTAACGCATGCGCAGACCGATCACCGGATCGAGCCACCACAGTCGCGCCGTGACATTGCGTTGCGCTACGATCGCCTGTTGCTCGCCGAGATATTGGGAGCCGGCGACGCCAAAGGACCTCAGATCGACAGTCGCGCTCATATTTCCATAGCGCGCGCCGGCGTAGGCGTCGAAGGCCGTAAACGAATTTGCGGAGTCGGTTGTTTGATGAAAGCGGGCGAGTTCATAGCCGACGCCCGCCTCGCCAATGCCGAGCGTTTGACGCAGATGGCCGGAGCCGCTGAGACCGACGAGAATATCGGCGGTCGGAGAACGCAGGTTGAGGAAGGAGTCGGCGAAACGCAATCTCACGAAGGCGAAATCTCCGTAAGCCGACCAACGGCCGTTGTTTGCATCGACGCGTCCCATGAAAGCGATGGGGAATGCGGCGCTGCGCGTCATCGCATCGATCAGCGTCGTATCGGCGCCGACCGTCTCGTTGCGAACGGTAAGGGAGCCGCTGGTTCCCAAAGCCCACATGTAAGGGGTCGCCCTGATCCGCCAATCCCCGTGCCCTGGCGCCTCGACGGCGTCGAACTGTGGCGAGGCCAGGAGCGGCGTCGTGGCCGCCTCGCCGGTTTGCGGGATGGTCGGCTCGAAACGGTAGTTCAGACCGACGCGTAAGATATGGCCGCGATAGCTTGAGGAGACATTGGACGCGTCCAAAACGCCGGTTTGGCCCGAGCCAAGCTGCGTGAACGCCAGAGAGGCGAACCCTGGACTGCTGAGGGAGACGCCGCCAAGGTCGTAATAGAGATACTCAAGTTTGGCGCTGGTGTTGCGGCCCAGCGAGATTTCGCCGCCGGCGCCGGCCGTCCAGCCGGAAAGATTCTTGTAGAGATCTGCTTTTCCAGGGTCTGAATAAAGGATCGAGGGCGCCAGGGTCTGACGCACGACCGCCGTCGCATCGACGCCGCCAAAGGCGAAGCCGCCGGTGACATAGGTCATGAGGCGGGGCGTGAGCGCATAGCCCAATCGTCCGCGCGCGGTTCCGAGATATTCGAGATTACGTTTCAGCGTGGCGCTGGTGACGGCATAGCCGCCCGGGGCTGCGATAATGCTTGGCGCATATCCCCCGCCGCGCACGCCGGCGCCGGCGACATCGCCCTCTACGCCAACGATCCATTTATCGTTGAACTGCCAATTATAGCCTGCCTGCCCGCCAAGCAGGAAGCCGTCGAGACGGGCGCTGACGGCTCCGGTCGCGCCGAGCGCCGACGCCGCCCCGAGGGCGAAAGCCGAATTGTCGTAAAGGTTCGCCGAGCGAAGATAGAGACCGCGATCGGCCGTCCAGGCGTAACCGAAATTGAGGCCGACATAGGCTCCGGTCCATGTGAACGCCGGCGACGGCGGTTGCGGATGCGGCGACAAGTCAGCGGCCGCCGCGGGCGACAGGCCGCTTGCGAGGATCGTTGCGATGAGCGTCAGTATTCCGGAGAGCGACAGCGGTGAGTTCATGACGGCGTCTGATTCCTTGCCTGATCCGGCCCTTTTATAACGCCAATCGCCAGCGCCGCGTACGCCGGATTGGGCAACGCGAGCCGCGATCTCGTTGTTTGGTCGTAGCCTGTGTCGTTCCAGCCACATAATCGATCCCGAATGCGCAAATTTCCGAAACTCGATCGCAGGAGTGCATCCCTCACTCAACGCCCCCGAACGGGCGGCGGTCTCCCGGTCGAAGCCGGAGGCAGCCGTCTCCGGCGTTCTGGAAAGAGGGAAACGGGGACATCTGCCTCACGCAGGGAGTAGGGGAAGCGTTGTGCGACCCTGAGGTAGCCCCTCCGCCCGAGGGAGGTCGGCGCGAAGCGCCGGTTGGGAGAGGGGGGAGGCGGAACCGGATTTCAGTGAGGAGCCGCCGGAGACAAAGCCGGAATTTTTAGGGGTTGGTCCGGGGATTCTCTCATTCAATCCTGTGATCTTGGCAATTCGCTTTTGATTTGACGCAATTTCTTTGCGAGGTTGCCTTGGTCAAATGACCTTTGCCAGCATTGGTTTTCAGTCTCGTCATCAGCAAACCCGGCGTGAGCGCTTCTTTATCGGGATTGACCATGGCGGAGAAGCATCGCCGGATGAGACAACAATCTGCAAATTTCGTTATCTCAACAAAGAAAATGGAATAGGAAATACTATTTTTCTGTTGTGAACGAACGTCTCAAGGCTCGGGGGGAACCAAATCGACAATGGAACGATTGTGGACGCCACGCTCATTACTACGCTTTCCCTCGACAAAGCCTAACGACAGGGAGCGCGATCTCGAAATGCATCAGACCAAAAACGGCCATCAGTAGTATTTCTGCATCAATTGGCACAGAGACGTGGATAAGCAAACAAATGATTATGCCTTCAATCGATCTTACGCCGGCCATTGTGAATGATAGACAGATCGTCACAGGACTTCTTCACGGCGGCGAAACCAAGCTATAGGGCGACAGCGCCTTTCAGGGTCAGAAAGAGGCGATCCGGAGGGCGACCCCCAAGGTCCGCGAGATGACGAATGAACGAGGCGCGCGACTTAAGCCTCTAAGAGAGAGGGTTCGATAATTCGAACAAAATCAAAAGTCAGGTCCGGGATTGAGCGCCCCTATAAAGCCTCAATCCACAAAGCTTATGCCATTGACTTGATTTTCAGTTGAGGTTTGGCGTAAGTCCCCCCGCAATAATGTCGCTTGATCGCTATCGTCGAGCGCTAACGAAAAATTGGCCTTTTTCACTACCGATCACTAGGAAGAGAACTGATGGTCGAGCCAGCAATTATTTCAGCGACCTCTGCGCTTGCGGGAACAGCAATTGGAGCGATTTCGTCGCTCGTGACAGCATGGCTAACTTCTAAATCTGAAGCCCGCTTGGCTCGCATCACTGCAGAGAGAGCGAAGCGTGAGGAGTTATATGGTCGCTACATGGACGAATTGGCGGTGCTCTATACCAGTGCGCTCAACAGCACCCAAGTTGATTATGAGCGATTAACAGTCGCCTATGCGCTGAGCGGCCGAATTTCACTTTATGCAACTCCACGTGTAACGGAAGAAGCGGTAAACGCACTGCGCTTTATTGTCGACCTCGCGTTGGGTCCGGCCCGTTCGCAGACGGAGATGCGCGTGATGATGGATGACGTCAATAACAATGTGCTCCGCACCTTCGCCAGCGCCTGTAGAGACGAATTGGCTGCGATCAAGTGATATTGAGCGCCGAAAGCTTTGGGACCCACGGTCACGCAGCTTCTGTTATGATACATGTGCAACAAAAGTCAGAAGCGCATCAAAGTTCGCAAGCCAAAAACAAGTGAGTTGCGCAATGTCTTGGTCCCGGTGGGGTCTCCCGGATCAGGAATATTAGCTCCCGGTTGCATGATAAACTGCATATCAGGCTGTATATACCACCCAGGCGCCATTTTGGCTATGTAGGTTACCTCCACCAACTCCTCTGCGGATCTTACAGGGAGCAAAGCGCTGTTGAAGTAAGTGTTATCGTAGTCGAGCATCCGCGCTGAATTCGAGATTTTTGTATATCCAAGACCTACACCGAAAAGATCCTCTGGGCGGTTGTCCATAAAGCCAACGAAAGAAACTCCAGCATCTGCGGAAAGACTTACGACATTGCGGTCATCCGGCGCGGCTCCGACGCGTAAAAAGAAGCCGGCGCCGCGTCCAGGGCCTATTCCGGCGCCGATCGTTTGATCAAGAATTCCGTAGAATCCATAATTACCATTAATTCTTCGGGCAATGCCAATGCTGTTGGGGTCAGCCAAAGATAAAGAGTCAACACCCCAACGCTGATCAGTAAACAAACCGAAGTGCCGCCACCCCCCAAGTTTAACTACGCCGCCTAGTCCGTTGAGGTCATATTTGACTTGAGCCTCACCGATAAGAAGCGCAGGGTCATTTAATCTGAAATTGAGTCCATTAGCATTTCGGCGTTGAGGGTCTGGGTTTCCGAACAAGCCCATAGGTGGCGCGGCGTCACCGTTGAGAGCCGCCGCCATAAATGTGAGATGTTCATTGGGGTTGATGGCGATACGAACCCCCGTACTCGCGAGCGGATAAGCAGGACCACCGTCAGGAAGATTTGCGGCTGCATAGACAGGCCATCCGAAAGCGCCATTGATGAAAAGAGTCGCCCAGATCGGAAACATGAACTCCTGATCTGCAGCTATCTGACCGGCGCGAATACTCAGAAGCCCATCAGAAAAATCTTTTTGGAGCCATAGCTCGTAGAGACGGGTTGCGCGCGCCGCCTCGATGTTGGACGGAGGCATGAGCGAACCGACGTATAGGAGGTCTATCCCACGCCCATGAATTTGCAGGGAGCTCGCGTGCAATATGAGACCCCGTGCTCCCGCCAATTTTTCGAAATCCGCGTCCAGCGATAGACGGAATCGCCCGTCGTAAGCCTCGCCCGGCCTAAAGCCGCCAGTCGTGTTAGTGAAAATCTCGCCAATATATTTCCCGGTCAGGGATAGGCCTTTCTCCTGAAGCTTATTTCGCTCCGCCTTGATTGAGGGGCCAGGTTCAGGGAATATCGAAAATACGGAACGCGACTCTTCTGGATCAAGCGGGGGGAGCGTTGGATCGTGTCGGTCTTTCGCCGCTTGCGCCATTGCTGCGCTTGAGCTTATCACAAAGCTGCTTACAATAAACAGAGCCAAGCGCCGAAGTAACATACAGGCTACCCGAAGAATCTGCTGCTAATGATAAATGATGTCAGCGTTGCTTTGGGATAAACGGAGGCAAGGGGAATGGGCGCAGCTCATGGACGAATTAGATAAAATTTTCGCCAGCCCATCTCATCTCAGATCCCAACGTTTCGGTTTTATAAGGTCCATAGCTTATAGCCTCGCATCACTCACCGGATCAATATGCCCTCAACTGCGG
>JBBARD010000083.1:0-2198 GCA_040399965.1 Methylocystis sp.
AGATGCAAGCCGCGTTAAAATTCTGACCTTCGATGTGCATCCGGCGGCGCTAGGATTACTGACCGTGCGCATGCGGTTAATAGGCAAGCAGATCGAAATCGCCATCGACACAAGCTCTGAGGAAGTACGCGAAATCCTGACAAAAACAAAGACAGCCATGGTCGATGCGCTCAATATACATGAGTTGATGCTCGAGCCGCCAGAGATTCGTCTGACGACCTCGTCGCCGTCGACAATGCCAAAACCAGCCGATTACGGACACAATACACAGGCGGACTCAAGCGGCTTCACGCAAGATCAGGGACATGCCCCACATGATCAAAAACACCCCTGGACCCCTCGCGGCTCGCCCATCGTCGAACAAACCGAGAAAGCTAGCAGCACTCTTTCTGTCGTTGGCAAGCGTATCGGATTTTATCTCTAGTCGAGCAGTTGCAGAGGACAATATCTGCGAGCGCGAAATGTTGCGTGCTGCGACAACCCATGATGTTCCTGTCAGCGTGCTTTACGCTGTGGCCTTGACGGAGACCGGACAGCGCGGCGGTCTCAACGCCTATGCGATGAATGTCGCCGGTCAGCCGGTCTTCAACTCTGACCTGCGTCAGGCCTTATCCGTGTTTTCTAAGGCCCACGAAAACGGCATCAAGCTCATTGATGTCGGCTGCATGCAAATCAACCATCATTTTCATGGTCGGAAATTCGGTTCCATCGAGGATATGTTCGATCCGCATCGTAATGTTGATTACGCCGCCATATTTCTGAAACGCTTACGGATGCAGGAAGGATCATGGACAGCCGCTGTGGCGCGTTATCATGCAGGCCCGAACAATGCCCCCGCGCAAAAGACCTACGTTTGCGCCGTGATACGCAACATGGTGGCGAGCGGTTTTGGTGAATGGACTGCCGAATCGCAGCGCTTTTGTCGCTCCTGAACCGGCCATCCTACAGTTTCGGGTAAGTCCTGTGACCTATGCCGGACTGACCGAAATTATCCTGCGAGCGCCTGCGAATGAGCTTTATTATCGGTCTGATCGTGACCATGGGCTGCATGCTGGGAGGTTTCGCGGCTCTTGGCGGTCATTTGATCGTATTATGGCAGCCATGGGAGTTCGTGATTATCATGGGATCGGCGCTTGGGACGTTTATCGTCGCCAATCCGCTAAAGGTAATCAAGGATACGGGAAAGGCCATCATCCAGGCCGTCCTGGAGAAAACCCCGAAAAGTCGTGATTACCTTGATATTCTGGGTCTTCTGCACCTGTTAATGCGCGAACTGCGCAGTAAGTCACGCAATGAAGCGGAGGCGCATATCGAGCAGCCGGAGGAGTCTCCCCTCTTTCAGGCCTTCCCGAAATTGCTTAGCAACAAGGAAATTATTGCGTTTATCTGTGATTATTGCCGTCTGTATTTGATCGGCAACGTCAAGACTTTCGAGATCGAAAATCTCATGGATGAGGAAATTACCCAGATCAAGCAGGATAAACTCAAACCCTATCAAGCCCTAACGGCTATTGGCGATGGATTGCCCGCTCTCGGGATTGTCGCCGCGGTGCTGGGCGTGATCAAGGCGATGGGCGCGCTTGATCAGTCGCCGGAGTTATTGGGCGGGCTGATTGGCGCGGCGATGGTTGGCACCTTCGCGGGCATATTTGTCTCCTACGGCATCATGACGCCGCTGGCCTATAAGGTTAAGGTAGCGCGCAGCAAGGAATGTCACGTATATCTTATCATCAAACAAACGCTTCTTGCTTTCATGAACGGGGCGTTGCCTCAGGTTGCGATCGAGCACGGACGCAAGTCGATCCCCTCCCACGAACGTCCCAGCATCGACGCCGTCGAGAATGAAACCTTGAACGCCGGACGCCAGGCGGCGCCGGAGGGCGCCTGATGTCGCAAGATCAAGGCGCGTCAGAGAATCTCAATCTGGATGTCAACGAGCCGCTGATCTCCGTCGGCGAGGGCGCTCTCGATCGCATGCCGACGCTGAATTTGCTATGCGAAGATGCTGCGGCGCGCTTCTCGCGAGATTTTTGCGCCATGACCGGCGCGAAGGCTGTTTTGACCTTCGAGCGACTTGAGGCGAAACGCCTTGCTGATTTAATCAAACCCGACGAGAGCTGCGCTTACATCGGGGTATACGATGCGCGCGGTCTTGGCTGCAGAAGCGCCGTTGGCGTCGACGCCGGGTTTATCGATCT
>JBBARD010000083.1:2298-7456 GCA_040399965.1 Methylocystis sp.
TTTCGTTTATCAGCTCTTGAGCGAGAGTGCGCTGTTGTCTTCGCAGCGCCGCGCGCTGCCTTCGATCCGCATCGCGCAGCCCTCGCGCGTTTGCCGGGAGCCGAAGGATTCGCGCGCGATTTGCGTTGGGCCGAAGATTTATACGACCATGTCGTTCAGACAGAGGTCAAGGTCGATGTCAGGATCGATGCGCGTGGCTTTACGCTCTCGGATATCGCCAGTCTGGAAGTCGGCGATCTGGTGCGGTTGCCGATCGCGCCGGACAGTCCGATCCGCGTCGAGTCGGAAGGACGCGTCTTGTTCTGGTGTACGCTCGGCCAGAAGGATGGATATTTCACCATCAGGCTCGAAGACGTATCGGATGATCGCCGATCTTTTGTCGAAAATGTGCTGGGTTTGTAGTTTGAAAGATAACCATTAGGGAAGCGAACTGCATGAGCAAAGCGGAAACGACCGTGGGGGCCGATGACTCCGGCGCCCGTTCGCCTGAGGAGACTGTTCTTGGTCAATTGCAGGACGACAAGGCCGCTGAAAAACATCAGGCTCGGCGGATTGACTCCATCATGCGGATACCCGTTGTCGTTCAGGTTGTCGTCGGCTCGGCGACGCTGCCCGTCTCCAGTCTGTTGAAACTGGGGCGCGGCGCAGTGATTCCGCTCGATCATCGTGTCGGCGATCCTGTCGACATTGTCGTGAATGGCCGCACGATTGCGCGGGGCGAGGTCGTGGTCGTCGAAGATGATGGCGCGCGTTTTGGCGTTTCGCTGACTGAAATCTGCGAGCCGCAGGGAGATCGGCCGAATTAGCGGACGATAATAGGGAATGACCCTGCTTGCTGCGGTGGAAAAGCCAGGGGCGCTAGGCGGTCCGGAAAAGACTGTCGCTGTGCTGCTGGGCATTGATCGGGATATCGCGCGACTTGTGCTGAGGCATTTCAATGAAGAAGAGCTGAGGCTGGTCGCACGCACGGCTGCAGAGCTTAACATCGTTCCGCAAACCGCGCTTGACGACATTTGCGATGCCCTTTGCAATGAGATATCCGCCGGTTTCTCCGATTTGGTCGGCGATATCGCCCGCGCCGAAGATTTGTTGTCCGGTATTATCGCCGAGGAGCAACTTGCGGATATTTTATCGGATCTGCGCGGCGTCTCCAACGCGCTCTTCTGGCGACGGCTGGCCGATTTACCCGAAAAAATCGTCGCCGGGCATCTGATGCTGGAGCATCCGCAGATAGCAGCGATCGTTGTCACAAAAGTCGATCCAGGATTCGCCGCACGAATCCTGACTGAATTGCCGGGCGAGATTCGAACAGTGGTGATGCGGCGCGTTCTTGTCGCGAAGCCTGTCGCAGAACCTGTATTGCGGGAAATTGAACAGGGTCTGAAACAGTCATTGTATGCTGGATTGAGCATGCCGGGCGCAGAGGAGGTAAACAGCCGGGTCGCGGGGATCATGAACCAACTCGAGCGCGATCAAGTGAACGAACTCCTCGATGGTCTCGGACGCAGCGAGCCGGTGATCGCCGCACAGCTCAGGTCGTTGATTTTTTCGTTCGAGGATATCGTCAATCTCGATCAAAGGGCGCGATCGATCCTGTGCGATCAAACGCCGACGGAGCGCATCATCTTGGCGTTGCGCGACGCCGATGAAGCTGTTCGCGACGCGATCCTCCCGTGTCTATCCGCGAGAACCCGACGTATGGTTGAAGCGGAGCTGGCTGCCGGATCGGAAATGTCCAGACGCGAGATCCTGGCGGCGCAACGCCAGATCGCCGACACGGTTCTGCGGCTGGCGGAACAAGGACTGATTGCGCTCTCGTCCGTTGACGACGCTGTCATCTAGCATGGGAGCGAAGAGGTGTCAGAAGATCATGAGTCCCGCACCGAAGAGCCGACAGAAAAAAAGATTCATGACGCTATCGAACAGGGTCGAACGCCTGTCTCGCGCGATGTCGCGACAGCGTTCGGATTTCTGGCTTTTCTACTGGCGTTGACTTATGTTGTCGATATTGTTGCGCCGGCGTTCTTTCGCGCTCTCTATCTCTTGCTCTCCATCGCCGGGGAACTTCCGCTGCGCAGCGGCGCCGACGCCGTACGTTATATAGAGGCGGTCGACATGGAGATCGGTCGTTTCCTCGCCCCGATATTAACGCTCTTTGTTGTATTTGGGTTGGCTGCTGCCAGTCTTCAGGGCGCGCCGCAAGTCGTTTTCGCGCGAATCACGCCGGATGTGTCGCGTATTTCTCCGAGCGCCGGCTGGAGCCGGGTGTTTGGCGTCGCCGGCCTGATTGAGGCCCTCAAGGCCATTATCAAGATCGCCGTCATTGGCGGCGCCATTGTCTTTATCGGCGTCAGCGAGCAAACGACGCTGATCAACGCCATGCGGCTGGAGCCGGGGGCGGCGCCTATTTTGCTGCTGCAACTGTCGATCCGCCTGACCAGCGTCGTGGCCATTGCAACGGGGCTGCTGGCGCTGGCGGATTACTTCTGGGTGCGGTCGAAGTGGCGTCGCGATCTGAGAATGACCCGCGAGGAGGTGAAAGAGGAATTTCGTCAGGCGGAGGGCGATCCTTTCATGAAGGCGCGCATGCGTTCTCTGGCGCGGGATCGCGCTCGTCGACGCATGATCGCTGCGGTGCCCAAAGCGACGCTGGTGATCGCCAATCCCACGCATTACGCCATTGCTTTACGTTATCTCAAGGAGGAGGGCGGCGCTCCTTTGGTGATTGCCAAGGGCAAGGATTTACTGGCTTTGCGCATTCGTGAATCGGCGAAGCGACATGATGTGCCCGTCTTCGAAAAAAAAGAGCTGGCCCGAGCCATGTATGATCTGGTCGATGTTGACAGGATGATCCCGTCGGAATTTTATCGACCAGTGGCTGAATTGATTCACTTTCTTCACACACTTGGCGGCCGTCGATAGGGCGCGTCCCTTGCGCCTGCCGATTTACTGGATCACCAGTTCGGCTTGCAGGGCCCCTGCGGTTTTAATGGCCTGCAGTATCGAGATGACGCCGGTTGGCCGCAAGCCGACCTGGTTCAGGCCGCGAACCAGCTGTTTCAGCGTCGGACCGGCCAGCACTGCAACCTTGGCCTCCTGCTGGCTAGCGTTGATCGTTGTCTGATTAGTGACGACGGTGCGGCCATTGGAGAAGGGCGCCGGCTGCGAGACCTCAGGCGTTTCAGTGATCCGAACGGTCAGTGCGCCATGCGTGACGGCGACGCGCGATATCTGAACGTCCTCGCCGATAACAACTGTTCCGGTGCGCTCGTCGATCACGACGCGAGCCGGCGTTTCGACCTCGATTTTGAGATCGCCGATTTCGGCAAGAAAGCGCGTAGCCTTGCAGCCGCTTGGCAAATTAAGCGCGACACTGCGATCGTCGCGTTCGCGCGCCAGAGACGCCTTGTAACGCTGCCGGGTGAAGGCGTTGACGGCGTCGGCGATATGCACGGATGTCGTGTAATCTGGGTTGCGGAGTTGAAGGATCAGCGATCTGTCCTCGGTGATCGGACGCGGCGGCTCGCGTTCGATGGTTGCGCCATTAGGAATCCGTCCCACCGTGGCGACGCCGTGCGTCAGGGTCTCGCTCTGTCCTTGAGCGGCGAATCCGGATACTGCGATCGGACCCTGGGCGATGGCGTAGATTTGTCCGTCGACGCCATTCAGCGAGGTAAGCACGAGCGTGCCGCCCATCAGCGAAGTGGCGTCGCCCATCGACGACACGGTCACGTCGAGGGTCGAGCCCCAGTTCATGAAGGGGGGCAGCGACGTCGTCACCATCACCGCCGCCATGTTGCGGGTGCGCATGCCGGCGGTGTTGGGACGGACATTGACCCCCACGCGATCCAGCATGGCCGAGATTGATTGCTCAGTGAACGGGCTGTTGCGCAAGGTGTCGCCGGTCCCTTGCAATCCGACCACCAGACCGTAACCAATCAGTTGATAGTCGCGTGGCCCCTGGGGGTAGGCGATGTCCTTGATGCGCACGAGCGCTGGGGAAACCGACGTCGACAAAAGCATAAGGACCAATGCCGATAGAAGACGTTTCATCCTCCGTCGCCGACCTGCACCGAGCCATCCGCCTGCACGCGACCGGTGACGAACAGGCCGCTGTCCTGATTGCGCACGCGGATGATGTCTCCGAGCCCCCCGGCCTGTTGCGCCACGCCTGTTGCGCTGATCTGCATGCCCGCCTCTACAAAGATAATGTGGACATTGGTCCCGATTTTCACCAGACGCGGCGCGTCGACGCTGGCTTGGGCGATCATGTCGCCCGGGAGCAGGGTGCGTCGGGCCACTTTGCCGATCAAGCCCTCGCGCGCGAGGTAATGCGTCGCTTCGGTTTTCTCGGTCGTTGGAAACGGCCTGTCTTCCAGCATATCCCCTGTGATCGCCTCGCCCGGGTAGATAATGGCTTTTGGCGTTGGCGCGGAACGGTCTTCCGCCCGCGCGTTCGAATGCGCCGCAACCGCCGTCCAAAACACAAGACCCAGGGCGTAAACATCACGGCGTCTCACCGGATGCCTTTCGAGACGACGCCGGCCATGTCGTCGGCGGCCTGGATCACTTTCGAATTGAGTTCGAAGGCCCGCTGGGCCGAAATCAGATTGACCAGCTCCTTCACCGGATCAACATTTGAGCTTTCGAGATAGCCCTGATTGATCACGCCAAAACCGGGATCGCCGGGAGCGCCGGTCACCGGTTGGCCGGAAGCGAAGGTCTCCCGAAACAGATTGCCGCCCAGGGCGTCGAGACCGGCGTCATTGGCGAAATTGGCGATGGTAAGCTGGCCGATCTGTTGTGGTTGCGTCTGGCCGGCGACCGTCGCCACGACCAGACCCGTCTGGCTGATCGTGACATTCATCGTATTGTTCGGGATGGTGATCGACGGACTGAGCTGGTATCCGTCGACGGTCACAAGCTGGCCGTTGTTGTTGGTGCTGAAGGAGCCGGCGCGAGTGTAGAGCGTTTCATTGTTGTCGCCCAGAATCTGAAACCAGCCCTTGCCATTGATGCTGAGGTCATAGCTGTTTCCGGTGTTGGCGAGGGCGCCTTGTTGTTGCAGACTGCGGATGGCTGCGGTGCGCACGCCCAGACCGAATTGCGCGCCTTGCGGGACGGTTGCGTCCCGACCGCGATTGGAGACGCCCTGCAA
>JBBARD010000083.1:7556-9393 GCA_040399965.1 Methylocystis sp.
GCGATCATGGTTTGCAGATCGCGCTCGGCGCTCATCACCATATCGACAACCATGTTTGTCGGCAGTTGGCCCTGAACGCCGCCAATCGCCGCCGCTTCGCCAGCCTTGACGGTGTCGACAGCGTCGCTGGCGAGTTTTCTGAGCGCCTCGCCAAAGTCGGCGCCGCCGCTTTCGGGAACCGTCGGCGACGGGGCGGTCTGCGACAGGCTTGTCGCCGCTGCGCCAATCAGTGAGGCGGCGGCGTTCGCAACGATGGGAACGAGCAGGGTCATCAGGCGCCTTTCAGAAGATCGATGGTCATTGAGAGAAGATCGCGGCTTTGCCGCATGATTTGCAGATCGGCCTCGTAAGCGCGGTTGGCTTCGCGCATATCGCCCATCTCCGTCAGCATATTGACGTTGGGACGGCGCACATCGCCATTGGCGTCGGCGGCAGGGTTGCCGGGGTCGTGTTCGACCGGGAAGGGAGACGAATCAACGCCGACTCCCTGAACCCGCACCAACTGGACGCCGCTGGCGCGATCGAGTTCGCTGACGAATGAAATCGTCTTGCGCGCGTAAGGCGCGCCGCCCGGTCCCTGGCCCGTCGCCTGGGCGTTGGCCATGTTTTCGGCAACCACCCGCAATCGCGCCGATTGCGCGGCGAGACCGGAGCCGGCGATTTTCAGTGCGGCGGAAAGAGGATCCATCACGGCTTCACCGTCGCCATCCACATGCCGTGAAAGGCGCGCATTACGCTGGCGTTGAGCGCGTAGGCGTTACGGATGTCGCCGGCCTTGATCATTTCCAGTTCCGCCGACACGGTGTTGCCGGAGTGGTTGGTCTCCCAGCCGTCTGCGGTCCGTATCGACGTCGAGAGGGTTTCGGTCGCCGCCGGCCGCATGTGAAGGGAACTCGATGCGGACATCTCGAAGCCGACGCGCGCCATCGCGCGCTCAAAGGGCGCCGCGTCGACGGCGCGGTAGCCCGGCGTGTCGATGTTGGCGATATTTTGAGCCACCAGCGCCTGGCGCGTCGACAGCCAGGCCTGTTGTCGGTCGATCAGAGAGAAAAGATGCACGGGCTCCATCGCTTCCTCGCCTTTAATTTTCCCGAGGATTGTCGATTCGGCTTGCTCGAGACTGGTCGAGCAGAAGCGCTCCTCTTCATGTGTGGCGATGATCGGGCAGTTTGGCGAAAATCGACCGTGAATTGACAGCGAGCGATCAGCAACATGGCGAGGAAATATCTATTTGACACTCAAACCTCCTTCCATCTTAGCCCGGCTTCGGCCGGGCCTTTTTTTTCCGTCAGGCCTCCCGGGCGGTCAGCGCCAGCTTTGACCAAAGAATTTGGCGACCGGCGTCAAAATCGAATAATATCGATTCAAAGCCGCCGCAGGGCGGGGATAATTATGAAATGGGAGTGGAAACCAATGAAAAGACTTTGGATGCTGACTTCGGCGAGCGCCGTTGTCCTGTGCCTGGCCGCACAGGCCTCCGCCGAGACGCCCTGGCTGACAACGGTCGATCAGGCGATCAAGTCAGCCGAATTGATCCGAAACGCCGCCGACGCGCTGGCCAGCGTTCAGAAACTGAGCCCGAGGCCGGAAATCGAGGCGGCGATCAAGGCCGTGAACACGGTCGCCGGCAAGCTGTCCGAGTCACCCGGCTTCAAGAAGGCCGCTGCTGGCGCCCCTGTCGCCGCCGCCGAGACAACTGCTTCTGCCGCCCCGGTCGCAGCGCCTCCTGTCGCCCCCGCCGCTGCTCCTGAAGCGGCCTCGGCGCCTGACGAACTGGCCACCCTTGCGAAGGATCCGAAGCAGTGGGTTTCGCCGACGGGCGACTACTTCAACCAGC
>JBBARD010000084.1:0-5974 GCA_040399965.1 Methylocystis sp.
GCCTTGCGGCACTCGATTTTGAGTCGAGCGCGTCTACCAATTCCGCCACAGGGGCGCCCGGAGGCCGGCGATCAGGCGCCGGGTCGAGCGGGGCGGATATTAGCCGGGCGTGGGGGCCCGTCAACCCGCAATAGAGTGGTCGGGACGCTTAAAGTTTTAATCCCTAGGGCCTATATCGGGCGGGTTCGCCGGCTGCGGGAGATTCTCGGGTGAAAATGAAAAAACTCTACGACTGGACCATGTCGCTCGCCGCGAGCCCGCACGCCGTCTGGGCTCTGGCCGGCATTTCGTTCGCCGAAAGTTCGTTTTTCCCGGTGCCGCCGGATGTTATCCTCGTCCCGATGGTGCTGGCTGAGCGCCAAAAGGCATGGCTTTACGCCGCGATCTGCACCCTCGCCTCCGTCGCCGGCGGAGCGCTCGGCTACGCCTTCGGGTCGCTGTTTTACGACACCATCGGACAATGGCTGATCCACCTCTATGGCTACGCCGATAAGATGGAGGCCCTGCGCGCTTTCTACGCCCAATGGGGCGCGTTGTTCATTCTGGTGAAAGGCTTCACGCCCATTCCCTACAAACTCGTCACCATCGTCTCCGGCCTGCTCGCCTATAATTTCCCGCTCTTTATCTGCCTGTCGCTGATCACGCGGGGCGCCCGTTTCTTCGTCCTCGCGGCGGCGATCAATCATTTCGGCGAACCCATCCGCGAGAAGCTTGAAAGCCATTTTGGCTTGTTCCTTGGCGCTCTTGCGCTGATTGTTGTCGCCGGCTTCGCCCTGGCGGCGAAAATGTTTTAGGCGCGCGGATGCGGGCGGGATTGATCTCCGTTTTCATGACGCAGCGCGGATTGGCGGGCCTGATCCTCTTGGCGTCCATCGCCACGATCGCCGGCGCCTGGACATACGAGCATCTGGGCTATTTGCCCTGTGAACTCTGCTACAAGGAACGCATTCCCTATTACGCGGCTTTTCTTCTCGCGCCTGCGGCGGCGATGGCGGCGCAGGCTGGACGGCCCAAGCTGGCGCACGGCGTCTTCTGGCTGATGGCGCTGCTTTTCGCTGGCGATGTTGCATTGTCGATCTATCATTCCGGCGTCGAGTGGAAGATCTTCGCGGGACCCTCAGATTGTGCCGGCCCGCTGACGACGGCGGCGACAGTCGACGATTTCATGCAACAATTGCGTAAGGTGAAGGTCGTGCGCTGCGACGAGCCCAATCTTTGGATTATGGGACTAACGCTTGCTAACTGGAATGTCCTGGTCGCCGCCGCGCTCGCGGGGGTCGCCACTCTCGCCGGCCTGCAATCAGCTCGACGCTAGCCGCGCCCGCGCGCGCAGTTTTTCGGTTTCGCTCTTCAACTGGCCGCAGGCGGCGAGAATGTCGCGACCACGCGGCGTGCGCACCGGGCTGGCGTAACCGGCGTTGAAGACGATGTCGGAGAAGCGTTCGATCGTTTCCCAGTCGGAGCATTCGTAGGGCGCGCCCGGCCAGGGGTTGAAAGGGATCAGATTGATCTTCGCCGGCACGCCTTTGAGCAGCCGCACAAGTTCGCGCGCCTCGGCGGGAGAGTCGTTGACCCCTTTCAGCATTACATATTCGAAGGTGATGCGCCGTGCATTGCTGGCGCCGGGATAGTCGCGGCAGGCCTGCAAAAGCTCACGAATCGGATATTTTTTATTCAGCGGCACCAGCGTGTTGCGAAGATCGTCTCGCACGGCATGCAGCGAAATCGCCAGCATCGCGCCGGTCTCGGCGCCGAGCCTTTCGATCTGCGGCACGACGCCGGACGTCGAGACGGTGATGCGGCGTTTTGAGAGCGAGAGCCCGTCGCCATCGGCCATGGTCTCGATCGCCGGCGCGACATGCTCAAGATTGTAGAGCGGCTCGCCCATACCCATGAACACAATATTGGAGATGGCTCGCAAACCCTCCCCATCGGGAACGAGGCCGTCGACCGGGCGTTCGCGGTCTGGAAAATCGCCAAGCCGCTGACGCGCGACGAGCAATTGGCCGACAATCTCCGCCGTCGTCAGATTACGGACAAGTCGCTGTGTTCCGGTGTGGCAGAAGCTGCAGGTCAGCGTGCAACCGACCTGCGACGATACGCAGAGCGTGCCGCGATCGCTCTCCGGAATATACACGCATTCGATCTCTGCGCCCCTGTCCTGCGGCCCGACCGGGGCGAGGCGCAGCAGCCATTTTCGGGTGCCGTCAGCAGATAGCTGTTCCTCGACGATCTCGGGCAGGCGCAGGTCGAAGGCCTCGGCCAGCGTCGCCCGGAGAGCCTTCGAGATATTGAGCATTTCCGTGAAATCGCATGCGCCTCGAAAATAAATCCAGTGCCAGAGCTGGTTACTCCGCATCCGGATTTCGCGCTCCGGCAGGCCAAAGTCGCGAAGGGCTCCGGCAATCTCGCCACGGGTCATGCCGGCGAGATTGGGCCGGGCCGTCACGGTGGCGGTCGGTTGCGCCTCGGGCGCGTCAGTCAATGGGCTCATCGTCATATCCGGCTGTTTGCCTTATCTATCACAATCCGTTGCGCGCCGCATTTCCCCTCTACCGGCGGGGCTGGCCGCAGGGTTTTTCCGGCTCCCGCCGCGTCTGTCAAAAGGAACATGGGTTCTTGACCGCCTCGCCGCACAACATCCCGCCTAAAATCCTGATCGTTACATTCGGCTCGCTGGGCGATCTTCATCCCTTTGTCGCCCTGGCCCATGCCCTCGTCGCCGAGGGGATGATCCCTGTCATTGCGACCAGCGCCGCCTACGCCGATTATATAGCCGGGGAAGGTCTGGTCTTTCGTCCCATCCGGCCGGATCGCGACGATCTCGTCGCGCGGCTCGGGATGGAGATGGGCGAAATCGCCCGGCGTTTGGCCGCTGACGACCGTTTTCTCTTCGAGCAGATCATTTTTCCGTATCTGCGCGAGAGCTATGAGGATGTGTTGGCGGCGAGTTCCGACGTCTGCGCCATCGTCTCGCACGGCATCGCCCTTTCGGCGCGGCTGGCGGCGGAGAAGCGCGGCTTGTCCAGCTTTACGACGCTTCTCTCGCCTGTGATGCTATTTTCCCCCGACGATCCGCCCCTGGGTTCGATCCTGCCTTTTTGTCGCGCGCCGCTGGGGAGAGTGGGGCGTAGCTATAATCAGGCGTTGCTCTGGACGCTCGCGCACGCAATTGCGCTCTGGGCGCGTCCGCTGCGTCGCTTGCGTCATGAACTGGGATTGCCGCATCGCCGGGGCCTCGATTTGTTGCTTGGCGTGGATTCCAGCGCTGCGGTGATCGGATTGTTCAGTCCCATGATGTCGTCGCAGTCGTCGCATTGGGACAAACTGGAGATTGCAGGCCATACCTTCCATGACAGATTCCTCGGCGCGGAAACTCTCGATCCGGAAACAGGGGCCTTTCTGGACGCCGGCCCCCCGCCGATTGTATTTACGCTCGGTAGCTTTGTCGCCCGTCAGCGAGACGCGCATTACCGGCAGGTCGCGGAGGCCGCGCAACGTCTCGGCCGACGCGCGCTGTTGCTGGCGGATGAAGAGGATGTCGAGGCCTTGCGCGCGACCATGCCCGGCGATGTCCATGTCGCGGCCTATACGCCGCATTCGCGAGTGTTTCCGCAAGCCTGCGTCATTCTGCATCATGGCGGGTCCGGCACAATGGGGCAGGCCTTGCGCGCCGGGCGTCCGCAACTGGTTACGCCTTTCCTTGGCGACCAGTTCGATAACGCTGAGCGTCTGGCCCGGCTTGGCGTCGCGCGAACGCTGGACAGCCGGACGCTAACCACGGAAACTCTCGCAAGTGATCTCGCCGCGCTTCTCGACGACGCGTCATATGCGTTAAAGGCGCAGGAGTGCGCCGAGCGCATTCGGGGCGAAAACGGCGCTGTCGTCGCAGCGCGCCATATCGCCACGATTCTCGCCAAGGATACACCCGAACGGAGCTGGAAATGATCACAATTATTCATCGTATCGCCTTCGCCGCCGCTCTTCTGACTGCTTGCGCGGCGCCTCTGGCGGCGGAAGAGATCAGGCTCTCGCGGGGCCACGAAAAGACGATCATCCTGCCGGAAAATCCCTCTACCGGTTACACATGGAAAATCGATGAGGAGGGAAGCGATAATCTCGCCCTTCTCGCGATCGTTGATCATGGGCACAAACGCGGCGCATCCATGCCGGGTGCGCCAGGGCAAAGGAGCTGGAGCCTGCGCGCCAAAGGGACCGGTCATGCGGTTTTGCAGGTTGTGTATCAGCGCCCCTGGGAGCCGGCGCCGATTGAGACGCGACGGATCGACATCGTAATTCCCTAATTCTCTCGAATATTTTACGAATGACGTATTGAGTAAAATTTACACCCTTCCGGGTGGCGCACCCTTGATAGCATCCTCAAGTCTGGCCGTCGCCGAGCCAGGTTTTGCAGGTTTTTGCTGGCTTTCGTGCGCAGCCCAGCCAGACAGCCAGACGATTTCAAAAGTCGCACGCACGCGTCCATCCGCATCGCTGAAATGCTCGGCGTAAATTTGGGCCGCTCGCGTCAGCACGTCGCGACGCAGAGGCTTTCTTGAGCGATGGACAAGTATACTGGCGGCGCCCATGGCGCGCAAATCGGCCATGAGGGCGAAGAGCGAGTTATAACGCAGCGTGAAACTGTCGACATCGGAGACGGGCAGCGCGAAGCCGGCGCGTTGCAGCAAACCGCCCATATCGCGCACATCGACGAAGGGCGAGACGCGCGGACTGGCGCCCCCAAGGATTTCCTCCTCCGCTTGCGCTAGAGCGGCCCGTAATTCGATGAGGCTGGCGCCGCCGGGAAGGCAGGCGACGAAAAGACCGTCGGGCGCAAGCATCCGCCTGATCTGCGCCAGCACGCCAGGGAGATCGTTGATCCATTGTAACGCCATGCCGCTGACGATGAGATCGAAGGTCGCCGGGGCAAAGGGCGCCAGTTCTTCGTCGGCGATCACTGCGCCGCCGTAACGACCCGCCCGCAGCGGCGCGGCGCGCCCGCTGGCGACGATCGCCCGCGCGAAGTGATCCGAGAGAGCGCCGAGATCAAGCGAGCGGGGAAAGGGCCTCATGACGGTTTGCAGGCGGTCAAGGAGGTCGTCGGCGGCGCGGACCAGCAGAAAATCCGGCGCAGGGCCAGCGAGCGCTTTGCCGATGCGTCGATGCAAAAGGTCGCGGTCGAAGATGCGGGGCGGCGCCGAGGACGAAGACATTCTGTTTTCCGGCTGAAAGCGAGCGTCAACGCTTAACACGACTGGGTTATGGCTTGCGACGATTTTATGGCCCCGACGCCACGTTCCGGACTGTTGTACGTCCGCAACACCAACAAAAAACCTGATGCCTCCGACAGTTAGGAAAGCGTTAAGGGTTAGACAAAATCATGGCGAAAGATAGGATGGCGCCATCCAAACCGCTCGATTCATCCATGAGCCAAAGGTGAGACCCATGCGTCATTCGCTTCTGACTTCCTGCGTCCTCGGCGCCGTGGCGGCGCTGGGTCTGCTTGCACTTCCGCAGAGCGCTGCTGCCCGCAGTATGGTCTCCTTCTCGCCGAGTGTGCAGCCGGGAACGATCGTCATCAGCGCCCATCAGCGACGTTTATATCTCGTAGTCGGCAATGGCGTCGCCATCAGCTATCCGGTCGCTGTGCCGAAACGTGGCAAGGAATGGTCCGGAGTCGCCGCCATCGGGGCGAAATACGTTAATCCTGATTGGACGCCGCCGGCCGTAGTCAAGGCGGATCATCCCGAATTGCCGAATTTGATCCCCGGCGGGTCGGCGCGCAATCCGATGGGAACGCGCGCGATGCTGCTCGACCGGGGCGAAATCGCCATTCACGGCACGACGCGAAGGATGCGTTCCTCCATCGGCACCGCCGCCTCATATGGCTGCATCCGGATGCTTAACGAGGATGTGGCCGATCTCTACGACCGCGTCAGCGTCGGTTCTCCGGTGGTGATGCAACCCTAGCCTC
>JBBARD010000084.1:6074-8755 GCA_040399965.1 Methylocystis sp.
AATAAAGGTTGGCTCATGCTAATCGCATCAGAAAAACAAACAGAGCGCGCCGAGCATCCGGTGGATATCGTCGAGCAACTCGCCGCCTCCAACGACTGGTCGTTTGATCGCGAGGACGAGGACGAAATCTCGATCGTCGTCGGCGGCGCCTGGTCGGAATATCACGTCGCTTTTACCTGGTTGCCGGATATCGAAACGCTGCACATCAGTTGCGCCTTCGATCTCAGGGCCCCCGAGCGTCGCCGGTCAGAGGTTCTGGCGCTGGTCGGCGCCATTAACGAGCAGATGTGGGTGGGCCATTTCGATTTCTGGCCCGGGGAGGGCGTGGTCATGCATCGTCATGGCCTGTTGCTTTCTGGCGGCGCGCAGCCCTCGGCGTCTCAATGCGCCGCCTTGCTCGATCACGCGCTGAAAGCCTGCGAGCGTCATTATCAGGCGTTCCAATTCGTGTTGTGGGCGGGCAAATCCGCGCGCGAGGCCCTGGACACCGCGAATTTCGAAACGCGGGGCGAGGCGTGAGCGGCGCTGGCGCGCAAGATGGTCAGCTTGACAATAAGCGCGACGCAACGCGGCTGGCGCTGATCGGCGCCGGCAATATGGGTTTCGCCATGCTGCAGGGCTGGGCGGCGGGCGGCCTCGCCGGCGACAGCGTCGTGGTGATTGAGCCCAACCCCTCGCCGCAGTTGCGCGACCTCTGCGCCTTGCGCGCATTTCCGATTTTATCCGCCCCGCAGGCGGGCGTCTCACGCGACGCGGTCGTGCTCGCGATCAAGCCGCAGATGCTTGAGGCTGGCGCTGCGGCGGCCGCGCCTTACGTCGGGCCGCAGACGCTGATCGTTTCGATCCTGGCCGGCAAGCGCATCGCCGATATTTCCGCGCGGCTGCCGGGCGCGCCGGCTATTGTGCGGGCCATGCCCAACACGCCCGCCGCCGTCGGCCGGGGGATCACCGGCGCCTTCGCCAGCCCGGCCACCATCGCCGCGCAGCGCGCCTGCGCCGATGTGCTGCTCGCCGCCATCGGCAAGGTCGAATGGCTGGACGACGAGGCGCAAATCGATGCGCTCACTGCGGTCTCGGGCTCCGGGCCGGCCTATGTGTTTTATCTCGTCGAGGCGCTGGCCGCCGCCGGCGTCGCGGCGGGTCTGCCAGCGGCGCTCGCCCAACGTCTGGCCCGCGCTACGGTCGAGGGGGCAGGGGAGTTGCTTTATCGCCAGCCGGAGACCGCCGCGGCCACATTGCGCGAACGCGTCACCTCGCCCGGCGGCACCACGGCGGCGGCGCTCGCCGTGTTGATGGCCGACGACGGGCTGGCGCCGCTAATGGCCCGCGCTGTTGCAGCGGCGGCGCGCCGCGCCGGCGAACTGTCCGGCTAGAGTTTTCGCGTCGTCCCTGAAGCCGTCAGGTGAGCCGTCCTTGCAACGCGGCGCCGGTCGGCTACATAGCGGTTAGGCCAATCCCGTTTCCTAACTCCGGAGCCCGGCATGACAAGCCCTCGTGACAAAGTCGTGGACGCAATGCTGTCGCTGGCCGCCAGCCGCGATTTTGGCGAGACGACGTTAAGCGATATCGCCCATCGCGCCGGGATTTCGCTGGCGGATTTGCGCGATCTGTTTCCATCCAAGGGCGCCATCGTCGGCGGCTTCACCCGCCGCATTGACCGGCAGGTGCTTGAGGCGCTCGCCGGCGTCAATCTCACCGAGCCGGCGCGCGAGCGCTTGCAGGCCGTGCTGGCCAAACGGCTTGAGGCGCTTGAGCCTTATCGCGACTCCATCGCCAGCATCGTCAAATGGGCGAAGGCCGATCCGTTAATCCTGACTGCGCTTAATCGCGAGGTCGTCAATTCGATGCGCTTTATGCTTGAGGCGGCCGATATGGAGTCGGACGGCCCCGTCGGCGCGCTGAAATTGCAGGGCCTGTCGCTCGCGTGGAGCCGCGTGATCGACGACTGGCTCGCGGGCGACCGCGTTGATGGCCTCAATACAATCGAAAAAGAACTGGCGCGCGGCGAGCGTTGGGTCGGACACGCCGAGGAGTTGGAGCGTCTTACCCGCCCGGCGCGCGACATGTTTTCGAAACTCATCGATTTCGCCGGCGGCCGCAGCCGCGCCAGATCGAGCGACGACGATTACCCGCATCCGCATGCGTGAGGGGGGAGAACTTTACAATTTGACTCTCGGGCTTCGAGGTAGCCTGCAAGTGAATGAATTCTCAGTTTTAAGAGATTTGGCGAGAGGCTCGAGAAATACCAGCGCAGGTCGGCCAAGCGTCGTAAATCAGCGATTAACCCCCGTGCTTGACGTATACGATGACTTGCGCGCGCCCCTGGGTGGCGTAACTAAGCTTAGCACTCACTGATCCATCACAGAATTCGAGTCCACTCGCAGCCATGTCTTTTTGGGTCAGGATCTCTCTAACGCTTATTGTTCTCCTCGCCCTTTCCCTGATCTTTGGGCGCAAGCAGATGCAAACATTTACCAAAATGGACGATTGCCTCGACTCTGGCGGTTGCTGGCTCGACAAGACAATGAAATGCGAATTCGAGAGTCAGCCCCGTTGCGACGCCGAGCGCCTCCGCAAGTAAGACAATCGTATCTAAAATTTCCCGCTCAAGCGGCGTTTATGGCGTGCTGTTGTTGCAAACAAAATCTGGAAATGAAATTCCCGGATAGCGCTTTCCGCCG
>JBBARD010000085.1:0-8406 GCA_040399965.1 Methylocystis sp.
CACATTCTCGTAGGGCGCATAGGCGGCGAGGCGGTCGTAGACGGCGGCGTCTGCGAGCGGATTGCCCCATTCCAGCCATTCCGGCGGCGTCAGCGGCAGGTCGTCGCGCAGCATTGTGTTGAGCACATCGACGAACGGGACGCCGGCGATAACGCCGGCAAACAGCTCCGGCGCCATGTTGGCGACCGCGCCCATCAACATGCCGCCAGCGGAGGCCCCATGTGCGACAATCGCGCCGACCCTGGTATAGCCCTGCGCGATGAGATGATGCGCGACGGAGATGAAATCGGCGAAACTATTGGGTTTGTGTTCCAGCTTCCCCTGTTCGTACCAACGCCATCCCTTGTCTGTTCCGCCGCGCACATGCGCGATGGCGTAAACGAAACCGCGATCGACCAGAGACAATGCGTCTTCGTCGAAACCCGCCGATATGGCGTGACCATAGGCGCCATAGCCGTAAAGCAACAGGGGCGCGCCCGCGTCGTTGGGCGAAAAGTCGGCGCGATGCAGCAGCGTGATCGGAACGGCTTCGCCATCAGCCGTTGTGGCGAACAGACGGCGCGTCACGTATCTTTCAGGATCGTGACCTGACGGAATCTCCTGACGCTTGCGCAGCCTGCGCGCCCGCGTCGACATGTCATAGTCCCAGACTTCCTCCGGCGTTGTCATCGACGAATAGCTGAAACGCAGAATGTTCGTATCGAATTCGAGGCCGGGATCGAGAGCAAGCGCATAGGCCTCCTCGTCGAAGGCAATCGAATGTTCCGCTCCCGTCGAAAGATTACGAACGCGTATGCATGGCAGGGAATTCTCGCGCGTCAGCCAGACAAGATAGTTTTGGTACAGTGTCATCCCGACAATCATTGCGCCGGGTCGATGCGCGACGACATCGCGCCAGTTGGTGCGCTCGGTTTCGGCCAGCGGCGCAACAGAGATACGGAAATCCTCCGCGCTATCCGCGTTGTTAAGGATGTAAATCAGATCACCATGCGGTTCGACCTCATAGCGAAGTTTGTCCTCACGACGCGCGACGAGTCGCGGAGAGGCCTCCAGCGCATGCAGATCGATGAGCCAGCATTCGCTGGCGTCATGGCCATGTATGGAGACAACGCCAAAATGGCTGCAGCGACTTTCCGAGAGGGACACAAACCAGGAGCCGTCCGGCTCTTCGACGATCAGCTGGTCCTGCGCAGGATCGGTTCCAAGGACGTGAAGGAAAACCTGCGATGTGCGGTGATTATCGTCGATGCGCACATAATAAAAAGCGCGCGAGTCGGCGCGCCAGACAATCGAGCCATCCGTTTCGGCAACTACATCGGGACGATCAACGCCATCGTTCAGATCGCGCGTGCGTATGGCGAAGAGTTCGGAGCCAGCCTCGTCGACGCTCCATGCGAGTTGCGCGTGGTCGGGCGAATGCGCGGTCTCGCCGAGATCGAAAAAGTCATGACCCTGCGCCAGCTCTTCGCCGTCGAGCAATATCGTCTCCGTCCCGCCGTCGCGCGGCGTACGGCAATATATCGAATGTTCCGCGCCGTCGCGAAAACGGCCGTAATAGGCGTAGGGCCCGTCGGTCTCCGGCACATCGCTGTCGTCTTCCTTGATGCGACCGCGCAACTCGGCGACAAGCGTTTGGCGCAGGTCTTTCAGTGGTGCGACGACGGTTTCGCAATAGGCGTTTTCCGCTTTGACCAGAGTGGCGATGTCAGATGGAAGTTTTTTTGGATTACGCAAAACCTCGCGCCAGTTGGTCGCGGCGAGCCAGGCGTAGGGATCGTCGAGGCGACGCCCATGTGTGATTTTATGGAATTCGCGCTTCCCGGCGACAGGCGGGGTGGCGCGCTCGTCAAAATACGGCAAGTCCTCCGTCACCCCGCGCCTGAGATTTGTTCTGTCTCGACCAGTCAAAATTCTCTCCACTTGCTCCGACTATTTTTGACGGGCCGAGGCATGCGACCGTCTTTCGTAGGGTCCAAACCTTATCGATTGGTCCGACGCAGCCAGTCGCTCGGCCGGCGACAGTCACAGCGCGCTGGAAAGGCGGATGAGCGCCGTTCCAGCCCTGAAGCCTCGATCTCATGGACGAAAACGGACATGGACGAAAACGGACATGGACGAAAACGGACATGGGCGCGCGAGGCTTCGCGCATGGCGACGCCTTACTGATAATTGTCCCCGTCACCGCGCCTATCGCCGCCGCATTTCATGACTGGCGCGATCCGCGCAAGCGCTACGGGAAGTCGGACGGAAGTCAGTAAACCCGGTCAATGCAGAAATCGACAACTTCGAGCAGTGCGCTTTTCCAAGGAGACGACGGGAAAATCTCCATGGCGTCGCGCGCGATGGCGCCGTAATGGGCGGCGCGTTCGATGGTGTCGTCGAGCGCCTTGTGTTTTTTCATCAGACCGCAAGCGATTTCGACGTCGCTGTCGGCGATCTCGCCTTTTTCCAGCGTGCGCCGCCAGAATTCGCGCTCCTTGTCAGAGCCGCGACGAAACGCCAGCACGACAGGCAGCGTGATCTTGCCCTCGCGGAAATCGTCGCCAACGTTCTTGCCGAGCTTCGCTGAGGAGCCGCCGTAATCAAGCGCGTCGTCGATCAATTGAAAGGCGATGCCGAGGTTCATGCCATAACTACGGGCTGCTTCTTCATCGGATCTGGCTTTACCGGCCAGCATCACGCCAACCTCGGCGGCGGCCGCGAAGAGTTCCGCCGTCTTACGACGGATCACGGCCATGTAGGCGTCTTCCGTGGTGCTGGTGTCCTTGGCGGCGTTCAGTTGCAGAATTTCGCCCTCGGCGATCACCGCCGCCGCCTGGGACACCACGGTAAGGGGCGCGATGACGCCTGGCTCCACCATCATTTTGAAGGCGTGACCCAGCAAGAAATCGCCGACCAACACGCACGTCTGGTTGCCCCAAAGCATTCTTGCGGCGATTTTTCCGCGCCTCATGCCGGATTCGTCGACAACGTCGTCGTGTAACAAGGTTGCCGTGTGCATGAATTCGATGCCGGCGGCGAATTTCAGATGTCCGTCTCCCCGATAGCCGCACATGCCAGCGGTGGCGAGCACGAGCATCGGGCGCAAACGTTTGCCCCCGGCGGAAATAAGATGGTTGGCGACCTCGGGGATCGTCGTGACATCGGAGCCTGTACGCTGAATTATCAACTGATTAGTGCGCTCTAGATCGGCGCCTATAAGCTTGATCAGACTGTCGAGGCCAGCGTCTTTTTTTTCTTCGAGAGGAATAACGATGCCCACAGAGCCTCCCCGGCCTTGCCTTTTTTACGCGCGGGAACTTACGACCTCCCGGTTCCCCGGGCAAGTCGATGGTCTGCGAAGGAGATTGGCCCAACCCCGCGCTTGATTGCCGCAGGGTTTGTTGATCTTAAAAATTCGGGCCAGAAAGCTCCCGGAGCCCCAACGAGTCGTCGAGCCCACAGGTCGTGATGAACTCTGATACAACGCGTGACAGCCTGCTCGGAGGGCGACTGCGTCTTCGCCAGTCGGCCAGCGGACACCGGGCGGGAACCGATGCTTTGCTCCTGGCCGCCCTGACCCCGCCGGAAACGCGCGGGATGGTTCTGGATGTCGGCTCTGGCGCCGGCGCGGTCGGCCTGGTTGCGGCCTTTCGAGCGCCGTGCGCGCGCATCGGCCTTGTGGAAATCGACAGGATGGCCTGCGCTCTGGCCCAGGCAAATATTCAAGAGAATGCTCTTGAAGCCCGAATGAGCGTTCATGAGGCGGATATCCTGACGCCCGCCAGCCGCCGCGCTGCGGGTCTCGTCGACGAGCAGGCTGCTCTGGTGCTGACCAATCCTCCTTTTTTCGACGCCGGGTCCGTTCGGGCTACTCCGGACAGCGCCAGGGCGCTGGCGCACGTGGCCGCTGCGCCGTTGTCATATTGGTTACGCGCATCCCTGGCTCTGCTTGCCCCCGGCGGCGTCTTCGCGATGATCCATCGCGCCGATGCGCTCGCCGATTGTCTGGGCTCGATCGGCCGCCGTTTGGGGGGGCTCCGGATCCGGCCTGTTCAACCCCGTGTCGACAGTCCGGCGTCGCGGATCCTTATTTGCGGCGTCAAGGGATCGAAGGGGCCGCTGAGGCTCGAAGCCCCGCTGGTGCTCCACGAGCCGGACGGGCGGTTCACGCCGGAAGCGATGCGGCTTGCCCTCGACACAAGCCTGACGATTTTTCCGGACGACCGGTATTTGGCCCAGTCCCGCCCCGATCGCTGATGAAGGGGGGGGCCGGCGATCTCAATCGCGCCTCTTTCAGCGGGGCCGGAACAAACCTTACTCGGCCCGCCAGTCCCAATTCTCGCCGTTAAATGGCGAGGAATGGCTGTCATCCCGCCAGACTTTCGCAGGATATTAAAATTCAATTTTCCTTTTTAGAGGTCTAGGCCGCATCGGGGACTCCGCACCATGATTGTCGTGCGAAAGCAAATTGGACACCCGCCCCGAGAACTTCTCGGCATCCTAGACACTTGCATCAATGGAATGACCCTCACCGACCCGGATATCGATGACGAACCGGTCATATATGTAAACCGGGCCTTTGAAATGATGTCCGAATATACGAGCGCCGAAGTAATCGGACGCAACTGCCGTTTCATGCAAAATGATGATCGGAATCAGCCGGAGAGAGAAATATTGTTGTCGGCGATCCGACGTCAGGAACAGGTGCAGGTGACGCTACGCAACTATAAGAAAAGCGGCAAGCTCTTCTACAATCGCCTCGTGCTTCAGCCCCTTTTCGACCACTCTGGAAAGCTGGCCTATTACCTTGGCGTTCAATATGACGTCACGGAGCAGGTTCAGTTCAAACGTGAAATCGATGGCCTGTCACGACAATTAAGCGTAGCGTCCTGAGTCCATGTCAATTCTGGACGGCGATTAGAATTCGACGACAAAAATGAGTTCAACGATAGGCAGATCATCCGCAATCTGGTCGCAATTAATTTCATAAGAAAGAGACTTTTTATAAAACTCGAAACAAGTTAGATTCTGGTTCAGACAAGAGGCGGTTTCACGGTCGCAACTCCGGCCATTCGAAACCCCGTGAGCCCCTTTCGGGCCAGGACGTCTGCGCGTTCGTTCATCTCGTGACCGGCGTGGCCCTTGACCCAGTGCCAATGGACGTCATGTTGCTCTCCCGCCTTCTCCAGCCTTTGCCAAAGATCGATATTTTTGACCGGTTTTTTATCGGCTGTGCGCCATCCCCGCGCTTTCCACGCTGAGATCCAGCCGGTAACGCCGCTACGCAGATATTGAGAGTCCGTGAAGAGATCGATGGCGCATGGGCGCGTCAACGTTTCCAGCGCCATGATCGCGGCCATCAATTCCATCCGATTGTTGGTCGTGAACGCCTCGCCGCCGCATAATTCCTTTTCTCTGTCGCCGAAGCGCAGGATAGCTCCCCACCCCCCCGGCCCGGGATTGCCCGAGCAGGCGCCGTCAGTCCAGATCGAGACGCGTCTGATCGTCACGATAGGCCATAGCCGTCGATAGAGACGATCTCACGATGGAAACGCAACTTCGAGAGATATTCCATCGGATCCTTGGGGCGCACCAGCGCGCCAGGCGGGACATTGATGCTGTCGACGAAACGGGTCAGCAGAAAACGCATTGCCGCGCCGCGCGCCAGGATCGGGAACGCCAGGATCTCGTCTTTGCTCAAGGGCCGCAGTTGTCGGTAGGCCGTCAGCAGTGCGGTCCCGCAATCGCGTCGATAGACCTGATCGGGTCCAAAACACCAAGCATTCAGACAGATGGCGAGATCATACGCCAGCGAGTCGGTGCAGGCGAAATAAAAGTCGATCAGACCGGAGATATGTTCGCCAAGAAAAAAAACATTATCGGGAAAAAGATCGGCATGGATAACCCCGTCAGGCAAGTCGCGGGGCCAGTTGCGTTCCAGCAGAGACAGTTCGCTCTCGATCAGCGCGCGCAACCCCTTCTCCAATCCGTCAGCGCGTTCGGCGTAGGGGGCGAACAACGGTCGCCAGTCGTTTACGGATAGCCGGTTGGGACGCCTCATCGTAAAATCGCCGCCAGCGAGATGCAGGCGCGCCAGCGCTATCCCCAGTTCGGCGCAATGAACAGGTTCGGGGTGGTGGATGGAATAGCCTTCAAGAAAGCTGACGATTGCCGCCGGTCGTCCGGAAAGACGACCGAGCGCGACCCCGTCGCGATTTTTGACCGGCTGCGGGCAATTAAGCCCCCGCGACGACAAATGCTCCATCAGACTCAAAAAAAACGGCAGATCGGTTTCGCTCACGCGCTTTTCGTAAAGGGTGAGGATGAAGCTGCCCGCACGCGTTTGCAGGTAGAAATTCGAATTCTCCACTCCCTCCGCAATCCCCTTGCAGGAGAGCAGCGCTCCAATGTCATAGGCCGAAACAAAGTCGATGAGTTCGGCGTCGTCGACTTCGGTGTAAACGGCCATGATCAGGAATCCCCGCGCCGATCAGGCGATGACGCGCAGTTCCTTGGGTAGCGGAAAGGACACGCTCTCGTCCGCCGTTGAGACGGTTTCGACCGAGATAGCGTAGCGTTCGGAAAAGGCGTCCATGATCTCCTCGACCAGAACCTCCGGCGCCGAGGCGCCGGCAGTGATGCCGAGCGATGAAATGGCTCCGAAGATCGACCAGTCGATCTCGCTGCGTCCCTGAACAAGTTGCGCCGGCGCGCCGGCGCGTTCGGCGACTTCTCGCAGACGCTGCGAATTGGAGGAGTTTGGCGAGCCGACGACGATCACGGCGTCGACATTAGGGGCGACTTCCTTGACAGCCGCCTGACGATTGGTCGTCGCGTAGCAGATATCTTCCTTGTGCGGCCCGACAATGTTCGGAAAGCGTTTCGTCAGAGCCAAGACGATTTCGCGAGAATCGTCGAGTGAGAGGGTGGTCTGCGTCACATAGGCGAGATTGTTCTCGTCATCGAGCTTGAGATTGGCGATGTCAGCGACCGATTCAACCAAAATCACGCTGTCCTTCGGCAATTGTCCCATGGTGCCGACGACCTCGGGATGCCCCGCATGGCCGACCAGCAGGATCCGACGGCCCCGACGCCAGTGAATTTCTGCTTCCCGGTGCACCTTAGTCACAAGCGGACAGGTGGCGTCGATCGCCAGAAAATTGCGTTTTGACGCTTCGGCCGACACGGATTTGGGCACCCCGTGGGCGGAGAAAATCACCGGGGCCGAGGTATCGGGAATTTCCTCCAGTTCCTCGACAAATATGGCGCCCTTCGCCTTGAGAGACTCGACCACATAGCGATTGTGCACGATCTCGTGACGGACATAAACCGGTGGGCCATATTTTGCCAGAGCGCGTTCGACGGCGTCGATGGCGCGGACAACGCCCGCACAAAATCCGCGCGGCGAACAAAGCAAAATTTTGAGCGGGGGGAGATCGCGACGGGACTGAATGTTCATTATGGCGCTTTCGGAAAGTGAGGTCCGGACACCCGGCTGGACACCAGGCATGACACCTGGCGGTACACCAGGCATGACACCTGGCCGGGCGCAGGCTAGCCGCCAGCGGCGGACGAAAGGCGTCCGGCGAAATTCATGCAGAGTGATGTCCCGTCGTCCGGGGTCTGTCAAGACAAGCTCTGGCCCCTGGCTCGACCCCTCGTGGACGTTTCGCAGCAGGAATTTTGCCGGGCGCTTGCGTTGAGGGGCTTTTCCCTTGAAAGTTGTGAAGCCTCGTATCACTTCACGGAAGCGGTTGTGGCCGGCGAAAGCCGAATCCTGACCAAAGCTTGGACGAAAGCTTAAACCGGTCATCTGGCCGGTTGATTTTCCCCTTTTCCTGCCCTGGAACGGCAGTCGATGGAGACGCGTATGGCGGACTTGGATGCACTTATTTCCTCGGCTCAGGGCGGTCAGTTGATCGCTAATCTTGCGGAGCGTTTCGGGCTGACGCAGGATCAGGTGAAAAAGGCGGTAGACGCCCTGGCCCCGGCTCTGTCCTTCGGCCTTGAGAAGACTGTCGAAAAACCCGAGGGACTTGGCAAGATTGTGGAATGCCTTTGCGCCGCACACGAGTGTTGCGCACATGATCACGCTGACGCTGCGCACGCCCCGGACGCCATTGATCGCGGTCAGACAGCCGTTCTCAGCCTTTTTGGCTCAGAGGATAACGCCAGCCAGATCCTCCGCGCCGCCGCCCAGCAAACCGGCGTCAGTCCTGACATTCTCAGCCAGCTGCTGCCGATCCTCGCTTCCGTGCTGTTTGGCGGGCTGAACAAATCCATGGGGCAGGGCGGCATGGGCGGGATCGTCGGCCAGGTGCTTGAGCAGCTTGCGCGCGGCGGCGCTCCCGCCGGCGGGAGCGGCGGCGGCGGCGGTCTTGGCGACATTCTCGGGCAGGTGCTCGGCGGCGGTCAGCAGGCTCC
>JBBARD010000086.1:0-8402 GCA_040399965.1 Methylocystis sp.
CATGTTCTCGTTGCGACGCAGCAAAACCATGGCATAGCGGTCGCGACGTCGCCAGTCCAAGCATGAAGGCCCGTCCTTTTGTTTTGGTCAGTAGTTTGCAGGAAACGGGATAACGCAAACTCAATCGTCGCCAGACGCCGAAGCGGCGAAATGATATTCTAATAAATCATTGGCTGGGGCGGGAGGATTCGAACCTCCGTATGGCGGAATCAAAATCCGCTGCCTTACCGCTTGGCGACGCCCCAACGCGCGTCCTGCATAAAGCCGCAGGCTTCGCTTCGCAACCCGGCTTTACGCCCGGCGACCAGCCTAAACCGCGACGGCGCCGGCCTGCGCCGCCGCCGCTCTCAGCGCCGCGAGATTGCCGGCGTAGGCCCCTGCCCCGCCGCGAAAGGCTGCCGAGCCGGCGACCAGCGCATTGGCCCCGGCGGCGACGATGTCGGGCGCGTTTTGCGGCGTTACCCCGCCGTCGACCTGCAGCCAGATCGGCTTTTGGTCGATCATCGCGCGAATCGACCGCAATTTTTCGAACTGGGCGGGGATGAAGCTCTGGCCGCCGAAACCTGGATTGACGGTCATGACCAGCACCAGGTCGATCTCGTCGAGGACGTAGCGCAGAACGCTTTCCGGCGTCGCCGGATTGAGGGAGACTCCGGCTTTCTTGCCAAGCGCCCGGATCTTTTGCAGCGAGCGATGCAAATGCGGCCCCGCCTCGGCGTGGACGGTGATGATGTCGGCGCCCGCCTCGGCGAAGGCGGCGATATAGGGATCGACCGGCGCGATCATCAGGTGAACGTCGAGCGGCAGGGCGGTGTGCGGTCGCAACGACGCGACCACCGCCGGCCCGAAAGTGAGATTGGGCACGAAATGCCCGTCCATCACATCGAGATGAATCCAGTCGGCGCCGGCGTCGGTCATCGCCCGCACTTCCTCGCCGAGCCGCGCGAAATCGGCCGAGAGGATGGAGGGCGCGAGGACGACGTCGCCGCTCATGCGTTATTCCGCCGCCTGTTTGGTGGCGAAGGTCGGATCGAGCGCGCCGCTGGCGTAGCGCTTCGCCATCTCCGACATCGGGACCGGCTTGATTTTCGACGCCTTGCCGGCGGTGTTGAACTCTTCGTAGCGCTGGCGGCAGACCTTCACCATCGCCTCCTGCGCCGGCTTGAGATATTTGCGCGGATCGAACTCGCCCTTGTTGCGGCCGAGCAGATCGCGGATCGCCGCCGTCATGGCGATGCGGCAGTCGGTGTCGATGTTGATCTTGCGCACGCCGAATTTGATGCCGCGCTGGATTTCCTCGACCGGCACGCCCCAGGTTTGCGGCATCTGGCCGCCGGCGGCGTTGAAGGCGTCCTGCAAATCCTGCGGCACGGACGAGGAGCCGTGCATCACCAAATGGGTGTTGGGCAGATTGCGGTGAATCTCCTCAATGACATGCATTGCAAGAATGTCGCCATCCGGCTTGCGCGAGAATTTATAGGCGCCATGCGAGGTGCCCATGGCGATGGCGAGCGCGTCGACCCTGGTTTTGGCGACGAAATCCACCGCCTGCGCCGGATCGGTCAGCAATTGGTCATGGCTGAGCTTGCCCTCGGCGCCGTGGCCGTCCTCCTTCTCGCCCTCGCCGGTCTCCAGCGAGCCGAGCACGCCGAGTTCGCCCTCCACCGAGGCGCCGACCCAATGCGCCAGATCGACGACGCGACGGGTAACGTCGACGTTATAGTCGTAATCCGCCGGGGTCTTGCCGTCGGCCTTCAGCGAACCGTCCATCATCACCGACGAGAAGCCGAAGCGGATGGCGCTGGCGCAGGTCGCTTCGCTGTTGCCGTGATCCTGATGCATGACAATCGGGATGTCGGGATACATGGCGATCAGCGCCTCGATCATCTTGGCGAGCATGATGTCGTTGGCGTAGGAGCGCGCGCCGCGCGAGGCCTGAATTATCACCGGCGCATCGACGGCGGACGCCGCCTCCAGCACCGCGAGGCCTTGCTCCATATTATTGATATTAAAGGCCGGCACGCCGTAATCGTGTTCGGCGGCGTGATCGAGCAATTGACGAAGCGTGATAAGGGCCATGGAGCGGCCTCCCTGCTGTGGATGACGGCGTTTCCGCCGGGAAAAGTCGGGATTATCTACACCGGATGAGCCGGAGGGGCCAGCGGGGGGGGGGAGGTTATTGGCGCGTAGTCCTATCATCAGCAATAGCTTCAAATTTCGACCATGATTCATTCCATGATGTCTTGTGACAAATTGTAATCTACTTTAGAACATAACATGAACTTCAGGAAATTTTAACCATGTATCCCCAGCATGAAATGGGGAGATAAAAATGACGGACACATCAATCGAATGGACTGATGCGACATGGAATCCTGTTGCCGGCTGTTCATTAGTCACGGCGGGATGCACGAACTGTTATGCGATGAGAATGGCGGCTCGGTTAGATTCAATGGGCGTGGATAAATACCGAAAGCTCACGCGAAAGAGCGGTGACAGAATTGTATGGACCGGAAAAATAAATCTTGATGAAGATGCTCTAACAATTCCGCTCCGATGGCGTCGTCCGCGGACGATTTTCGTAAATTCGATGTCAGACCTGTTTCACGAGCGAGTCCCTGCTAAATTTATTGGGCGTGTATGGTCCGTGATGGCCCGCACGCCGCAACATACGTATCAAATATTGACCAAACGCCCCGAACGAATGCGCGAGGTTCTATCATCAGTTAACTTTCCTATCCTGCCGAATGTATGGCTCGGAACGTCAGTGGAAAATGCGAAAGTTCTAAATCGTCTTGATCATCTTCGCTCAACTCCTGCGATGATCAGATTTGTTTCCTTCGAACCGCTGATTGGTTCCGTTGCCAAAGCCAATTTAGATAAAATTCATTGGGCTATTGTTGGAGGTGAGTCAGGCCCCCGCGCTCGCTCAATGGAACCTGAGTGGTTGGACGAGATACATGAGCTATGCCGGGAGCATCGAGTAGCTTTCTTCTTCAAGCAGTGGGGTGGGAAAAACAAGAAAGCCACCGGACGCGTTTATCTTGGACGAATTTGGGACGAGCGCCCGATGGTCAGTATGTGATTAGCAATTCTAGTAGCGAGCCCAATGGCTTTAATATCCGGATTTGAGATAGCAAAAAACAGGGAGAACATCGGAGCGCCACGTTCGTTCTTAAGCCTTAAAGGTGACAGCACTTTAGTGAAAATTGTTTCCAATCGTTTTTTCACAAATCTTTCGATTTTATTAACGTCTGCGATCCTTTGGTGCTGCTCATCAACTTCTCCGAAAAGGTCGTTTGCGCCCGCTCGTTCGTACCATTCGTTTTCCCATGCGTCAGTACCGAGCATTTTCGTTATTGCGGCACGCTTGTCTTCATCGACTGTTTTCCAATTTCGGCTTGCTTGTCGAAAAAGGCCCGAGAGCGAGACTAAATACCAAACATCGATTGCCTGCGTTTTGCCTATAGCCTCCAGCGTATCCCAAGAAACACTCATACCGTATGGGTCAAGAAACAACACTGCTCGCGTGGTATTCCAACATCTTCCCTCAAGCAGCGTTCGCAGTTCTGTTTGAGCGTCACCCCTCTTGATCTCAATATTGCGATCCGAATTCGCTGACCGTAGAAGTTCTAGAGCTGCGCAATGCTTAGAGTTTCTTTCGATAAAGACGAGCCTATCAAATTTAGGCTCAACATCAATGGCTATCTTGGCCGAGCCACGGTGTCGTTCTATCCGCTCTTGAGTAGCCGGATCGAACAGCGTCCCATCATGAGCGTCATGTTTCTCGGTGCGTTCGCCAGTCCCTGCAAAAGCATCAATGTACCATAGCTCACGAAAATGAGGTTTTAACGCCTTCGTGAATGCCTTCAAATACTTCTCAACGACTGAAAGTTTTAGATTAGTGGACACCCCACCAAATTCATGTTCCGAGATAGACATTTAGTTCCCCAGAAATCATGGGCTCGAATCGAGATGGCGATTGTATACAAATGTTTTTTGTAGCGATACTGGGTGTCTCTTGCTGCATGACGGTTAGCGCTAACTCAGGCTGCAACACGAGGTGAGAGCAGCGGCTCAGTCGTGCGATCAAGAATCGTCTCTCCCCGCCGCTGAATTGCAGTCAAGTGAAATTTATTCCTAGTGGCACTAGCAGTGAGATGTGAAAATACCCGCTTATTATTGCGAAAGCTTATAGGCCAACAGCAACCCCTCCACCGCATCGACGACCGCCTCCGGCGTGATCCCGAAATGTTTGTAGAGTTCCGGTCCGGGGCCGCTGGCGCCGAAGCCGCTCATTCCGATGAAGGCGCCGTTCCCGGCGCCCCGGCGGGCGTGAACGCCTCATCTTCGGCGTCGCCTCGGCGCTCACGGCTCAGCGCTTCCTTTGAAACCCTGCGGAATCTCGTCTCCTGCCTGCGGCGCTTCGCCTCCCTTTCGGCTCATGATGCGGTCGAACGCCGCCCAGTCGGCTCGGCCTTTCCTTTCCGCGAAATATTGTGCGGTCCGCAGCGCCGAGACCTTTTCGGCGACGGCCGTGGCCACAAACTGATTGAGGCTCGTTCCGTCCTCGGCGGCAAGTTTTTCGGCCTCGGCTTTCACGGAGGCTGGCAGTCGGAGGGCGTACGCCGTGGTTTTCGTTTTCATCACAACAACCTCATCAGCACTTCGCCGGGCGTCAACGCATCGATCCCGAAACGCTCCGGCGACCGTGCAAAGTCGCGCAGATTGAACGTCGCGATCGCCCCGGCGCGTCCATTTACGGCGGCCTCAAGAACCAGTTCGTCGCCGGGGTCGCGTAATTGCGGACGCCACAGGAACCAGATGTCGATTGGCTCGACGAGATCGATGACCGCGTTCAGGAACATGTCGGTTTCGGCGGAAGACAATCCTGCCGCTTTCCGATGCTCCTGTCGCCGACAGACCGCCTCGTATTCGATCGCAAGCGCGGCGCTCGCGACGAGTTGCACTCTTCGCTTTCGCGCCTGTCGCAGGATTTCAGAGGAAGCCCCGCCAGGACTTCGCATGGCGGCGACAACGACGTTGGTGTCGAGAACCAGTCTCACATGGAAAGCATATCATATCATCGATGATATGATCAACAATGTGATGAGTCTACGGCATGCCGCGCCGCCGGAGTGCGCCGCCAAGGCGGACGTCTCGAAGGACGAGGCGGGCAGCTTACAGCAGCCCCTCCGCGGCGGCGGCGACCGCCTCCGGCGTGATCCCGAAATGTTTGTAGAGTTCCGGCCCCGGTCCGCTGGCGCCGAAGCCGCTCATGCCGATGAAGGCGCCGCCGTCGCCGAGCCAGCGATCCCAGCCGAGCCGCACGGCGGCCTCGACGCCGACGCGCGGGGCCGTTCCCAGCACCCCGGCGCGATATTCCGGCGTCTGCGCCTCGAACAGCTCCCAGCAGGGCATGGAGACGACGGCGGCCTTGATTCCTTTTCCGGCGAGCTGGTCGGCCGCCGTCAGCGCCAGCTCCACCTCGGAGCCGGTGGCGAGCAGCGTCACGTCGCGCCCGCCCGCCGGCTCGCGCAGCACATAGGCGCCGCGGGCCGAGAGATTTTCGGAGACCGGGCGCTCCAGCGTCGCCAGATTTTGCCGCGACAGGCTCAGCGCCGAGGGCGTGTTGGGCGCAGCCAGGGCGATTTCCCAGCATTCGGCGGTTTCAATCGCGTCGGCGGGTCGGAACACATAGAGGTTGGGCAGCGCGCGCAGGGCGGCGAGATGCTCCACTGGCTGATGCGTCGGCCCGTCTTCGCCCAGACCAATGGAGTCGTGGGTCAGCACATAGATCACCCGCAGCCCCATCAGCGCCGAGAGGCGGATCGCGCCGCGCGCGTAATCGGAAAACACCAGAAAGGTGCCGCCATAGGGCACGAAACCGCCATGCAGCGCGAGTCCGTTCATCGCCGCCGCCATGGCGAATTCGCGCACGCCATAATGAATGTAGCGGCCCGAGAAATCGTCGGCGCGGACCGAACCCATGCCTTTGGTGATGGTGAAATTGGAATGGGTCAGATCGGCCGAGCCGCCGATGGTCGCCTGCGTCGCGGCGTTGATGACGCCAAGAGTCATCTCGGAAGATTTGCGGGTGGCGATTTTCGGCTTTTCGGCCGCCATCTGGGCGCGGAAAGCGGCGAGCGGGGCGGCGACCTCGGCGGCGACGTCGCCGTTCAGGAAGGCGCTGAAGGCCCCGCCGCGCGGCGAATTGGCGCGACGCGACTCCCAGGCCGTTGCGACGGCGGCGCCGCGCGAACCGGCGGCGCGCCAGTCCTTCAGAATAGCCTCGGGCAACTCAAAAGGCGCATGGGGCCAGCCAAGCGTTGCGCGGGCGGCGGCGATCTCCTCGGCGCCGAGCGGCGCGCCATGCGCGGATTCCTTGCCCTGCTTGCCCGGCGCGCCATAGCCGATCACTGTCTTGCAGGCGATCATCGTCGGGCGATCGGACTTTTGCGCCGCAAGCAGCGCCGCATGGACAGCCTCCTGATCGTGTCCGTCGACGCGGGCGACGCTCCAGCCCGCCGCCGCAAAGCGCGCAAGCTGGTCGGTCGAGGTCGCAAGCGATGTCGGTCCGTCGATCGAAATGGCGTTGTCGTCCCAAAGCACGATCAGTTTCGAGAGCTTCAGATGGCCGGCGAGATCAATCGCCTCATGGCTAAGACCTTCCATCAAGCAGCCATCGCCGGCGATGACATAGGTGCGATGATCGACAAGGTCGTCGCCAAAGCGCGCGGCGGCAAGACGTTCGGCGATGGCCATGCCGACGGCGGTCGCCAGCCCCTGCCCCAGCGGTCCGGTCGTGGTCTCGACGCCCGGCGCGTGGCCATATTCGGGATGGCCGGCGGTCGGCGCGTGCAACTGGCGGAAATTCTCAAGATCGGCGCGCGTCATATCGGGATAGCCGAGCAGATAATGCAGCGCATAGAGCAGCATCGAGCCATGGCCGGCGGAGAGCACGAAACGATCGCGGTCCGGCCAATCCGGTTGCGCGGCGTCGAATTTCATCACCCTCTGAAACAGGACCGTCGCCACGTCGGCCATGCCCATGGGCATGCCGGGATGGCCTGATTTGGCCTTTTCGACCGCATCCATGGCCAGCGCGCGAATGGCGTTGGCGCAATCGCGCGGGCTCACGGTCTTCTGTGCGGTGTCGGGCATATTTTCTTCTTTCAGATGACGGATTTTTTGCGTCTGACGAGTTCGAGAATGCGCGGCGTCAGGATGAGTTGCATGGCGAGATCGAGTTTGTTGCCGGGAATCACGATCGAGTTGGCGCGCGACATCCAGCTTCCGGCGATCATATTCACGAGGTAGGGAAAATCGACGCCGCGCGGCTCACGGAAACGGATCACGACAATCGACTCATCGGGCGTGGGAATGGAGCGCGCGACAAAAGGATTGGAGGTGTCGACCGTTGGCGCGCGCTGGAAGTTGATGTCGGTTTCAGAAAATTGCGGACAGATGTAATGCACGTAATCGTGCATCCGGCGCAGGATCGTCTCGGTGACGGCCTCAGTGGTGTAGCCGCGCGAGTTGCGGTCGCGGTGGAGTTTCTGGGTCCACTCCAGATTGATGACCGGCACGACGCCGATCTTGAGATCGGCGTAGCGGGCGACATTAACGTCGTCGGTGACGACGGCGCCATGCAACCCCTCGTAGAACAACACGTCGGTGTTGGGGGGCAACTCCTCCCAGGAGGTGAAGGTTCCCGGCGCGACGCCGAGCCGCGCCGCCTCGTTCTCGTCATGGGCGTAATGGCGATAACGGCCCGAACCGGTGTCGCCATATTCGCGAAACAGGGTTTCGAGCTCCGGCAGCAAATTGGCGCTCGGACCGAAATGGCTGAAATGCACATTACCGGTCGCCTGCGCCTCGGCCATTTTCAGCTTCATGGCCGCGCGATCGTGGCGATGGAAACTGTCGCCCTCGACATAGGCGACCTCGATTCTTTCGCGGCGGAATATCTGCTCGAAGGTCGCCTTGACCGAGCTGGTGCCCGCCCCCGACGAGCCGGTGATTGAAATGATGGGGTGCTTAACCGACATGGGCGCTTTACCCGATTGATTTCCTTGTCAAAAAGGCCTGGGTCGAAAGGGTTGGACGAACCGGTTTTGCTGCATCGCCGAACGATCCGCCCGCAGGCGCCCTGCGTTGGGCTTGTCGCACGACCGTCACCTAAAGAAAAGGCTCTCCGCGCCGGCCAGTGGCGACTGGTTCGCCGTCGTTTCCGGGGCTGCGGCCCGAGGGTTCGCGGCAAGGAGCAAGCCTTTAGGCGCGAGTCTTGACGAGGCGCGGGCGGGCGACCTATACCGCTGATCTCTCGCGGTCCGCCCGACCGCCGGGGCGGAGTAGCTCAGTCGGCTAGAGCAGAGGAATCATAATCCTTGTGTCGGGGG
>JBBARD010000087.1:0-2890 GCA_040399965.1 Methylocystis sp.
AGACCTGCGCGTTCAAAATGCTGAACCAGTTCTGCGCAGACCCTGCCCGTCTCCGCATCCCCGACTTTCAGATCGGCGACGCCGACCTGGAAGGGCGCGACCGTCTCCGGCCAGATAATCCCGGCGTCGTCATGACCGGCTTCGATGATCGCCGCAACGAGGCGCGACGGCCCGATGCCGTAGGAGCCCATCTGCGCGGCGACTTCCTTGCCGTCCGGACCATTGACGACCGCCTTCATCGGCTCGGAGTATTTCGTGCCGAAATAGAAGATATGCCCGACCTCGATACCCCGCGCAGCAACGCGCGAGGCTTCGGGCACAGCCGCGAAAGCGGCGGCGTCATGCATCTCGCTGGTCGCCGCGTAGCGGCTCGTCCAGGCGTCGACCATGCCCTGCATGGCGGCCGGATCGTCGAAATCGATATCGGCGGGCGGCGGCGTGAAGTCGAGGAAGTCCTTATGGCAGAACACCTCGCTCTCGCCGGTGTCGGCCAGAATGATGAATTCATGGCTGAGCTTGCCGCCAATCGGGCCGGTGTCGGCGGCCATCGGGATCGCCGTCAGCCCCATGCGGGCGAAGGTGCGCAAATAGGCGACGAACATTTTGTTGTAGGAATGACGCCCGCCCTCCGCCGTCAGATCGAAGGAATAGGCGTCCTTCATCAAAAACTCGCGCGAGCGCATCACCCCGAAGCGCGGCCGCACCTCGTCGCGAAATTTCCACTGAATATGATAGAGATTGAGCGGCAGATCCTTGTAGGAGCGCACATAGGCCCGGAAGATTTCGGTGATCATCTCCTCGTTGGTCGGGCCGAAGAGCATCTCGCGCTCATGGCGATCTGAAATGCGCAGCATCTCCTTGCCATAAGCGTCATAGCGGCCGGACTCGCGCCACAGATCGGCGGACTGGATCGTCGGCATCAAACATTCGATGGCGCCGGCGCGATTCTGTTCCTCGCGGATGATCGCGTTGATCCGGTTGAGAACTCTCAGACCAAGCGGCAACCAGGCGTAAATGCCGGCTGATTCCTGACGAATCAGCCCGGCGCGCAACATCAGCCGATGCGAGACGATCTCGGCCTCCTTGGGCGTCTCGCGGAGTATCGGCAGAAAATAACGGGACAGGCGCATGTCGGGGTTCCGGTTGGTCGAATCGGCGGGAAGGTCCGGGCGGCAACATAGCCCCTCCCCCGGGCCGGGAGAAGCGGGGACGCTAACAACCTCAAGTCGCGGGCGCTCCCGGGTCCCGCTTTCTCGAATTCTGACGCCTCGGCCTGCGCTGACTTCTGACGGAAGAACATAGCCCCTTGCGGCGGGGTCGGATGTGGGGTCGGGAAAATCGCGTCGTCCATTTGCTGACGAGAGGGTAGTGTTACATCCACCCTCCCCCGGCGCTTCGCGCCTCCCTCTCCCGAAGGAGAGGGGGAGTTACTCCTCGCTCGGGGGAGAAGGCGCTTCGCCAAAGGCGAAGCGGATGAGGGGCGCCGCCGCAAGGGACAGAAGATATGGAAAACAACAAAAACATCGAGGCCGATGCAGAGCCGAACGTCCGCGACAACGCGCAAAAAAGCCGTTTCGAGATCGAGATCGACGGCCATCGCGCCCTCGCCGATTATCGCATCGCGGATGGGGTGATGGACCTCTATCACACCGAGTCGCCGCCGGCGCTGGCGGGCCGCGGCGTTGGGTCAAAGCTCATCCGCACGGCGCTGATCTCTGCGCGCGCGCAGGGGCTCAAGGTGCGGCCAACCTGTTCCTTCGTCGCCGCCTATCTGAAGCGCCATCCGGAATTCGCCGATATCGCTGAATAATCAGCCGGCGCTCTCCGCCTCCTCCGCCAGCGTCAGCCATTGCTCCTCGGCGGCGGCCAGCGCCTCCGCCAACTCCGCACGCTGCGCGGCAAGCCGCGCCGCCTCCGGCGGGTTTCGGGTGAAGGCTTCCGGCGAGGCCAACGCCGAGTCGACCCGCGCCAGTAAAGTCGTCAATTTCTCGACCTTCTCCTCCGCGGCGGCCAAGGCCCGACGCATCTGACCGGCGTCGCGGCGTTTTGGGACGACGGAAGGCGGGGCGTTGGGCGCAGGGGCCGCAGAATTGGGCTCTTCCACGCGGGTTTTCGACAAAACCAGCCGGGCGTAATCATCCATGTCGCCGTCGAAGGCGCGCACGTTTCCGTCCGCGACGAGCCACAGACGATCGGCGCAGGCTTCGAGCAAATACCGGTCGTGGGAAACCAGGACGACGGCGCCTTCGTAGGCGTTGATCGCCTCGATCAAAGCGGCGCGGCTGTCGATATCGAGATGGTTCGTCGGCTCGTCGAGGATCAAGAGATGCGGCGCGTTGAAGGTCGCGACGCCCAGCAAGAGACGCGCCTTCTCGCCGCCGGAGAGATGCGCGACCTTTGTATCGGCGCGGGCGCCGGAAAATCCGGTCTGCGCGGCGCGCGCCCGCACCCGCGCCTCGGGGGCCTCCGGCATCAGCCGCGCGAACACCCGGAAGGGCGTGTCGTCGAGATTAAGATCGTCGACCTGATGCTGGGCGAAGAAGCCGGAATCGAGTTTGGCTGCGCGCACCATCCGCCCATCCATCGTCTCCAGACGACCGCCGAGCAATTTGGCGAAGGTCGATTTGCCATTGCCATTGGCGCCGAGCAGGCCAATACGGTCGTCGTTCGAAAGCGAGAGGGTTAAACGCGACAGCACCGCGCGGTCGCCATAGCCGACCGAGGCGCGCTCCAGCGCGATGATCGGCGGCGACAGCGGTTTCTCCGGCGACGGCAGATAGATCGGCAGCACGCTGTCGTCGACGATCGCCGTCACCGGCTCCATCCGCTCCAGCATCTTGAGCCGCGATTGCGCCTGCCGCGCCTTGGTGGCCTTGGCGCGGAAGCGATC
>JBBARD010000087.1:2990-8325 GCA_040399965.1 Methylocystis sp.
AATTCGGACAAGGCGCGCAGCTGGGCCCCGGAATCGAAGCCGAGGCCATGCAGAATTGTGGCGGCGCGGGCCGGGGCGGAGTGGGCGTCGATATCGGCAAGGCGCGTCTGTATTTCGGCGATGTCATGCGGGTCGTGAGCGGTTTCGGCGCGCGCCAGGAGATCGGCCCGTTCGATATCGGCGGCAAGGACGAAATCGATCAGGCGCGTCGCGCCGCCGGGAGCCTCCTGTTCCACCCGGCCCAGTCGCGTGCGGGCCGGCAGGGCGATGGTCCCGCTTTCGGCGGCGATTTCGCCGGCGATCAGCCGGAAGAGCGTTGTCTTGCCGGCGCCGTTGCGACCGACAAAACCGGTGCGCGCCCGCGCCGGCAAGAAGGCTCCTGCCTTGTCGAACAGCAACCGGTCGCCGAGCCGGTAGGTGAGATCATTGATGGTGAGCATCGATCGGGAGCCATACACCAATTCCCGCCGGGTCGTATGTGTCCCGCCGACAACGATGCTTTTTTTTCGCCAGTCTTATTGGACTCCTAGCCTCAAAAACTTCCCCTGAACCACAACATCGTGAAAAGATCGAACACCGGGTATTGATTCACAATCGGCGTGGCCGCCTGCAGACTGACCTGCAAGCTATCTGACAGCCTGTAGCCTACAAGGCCGTCGATTGGCAGAAACAACCGGCCCGTCTGACCCGGAACGGAACCGCCGTAATTGATGCGTATCGCATAGGTCGGATACAGCATCAGGAACCATTTTTTCGACAAATCCATCTGGAACGTCGGTCGTATCTGGGGTTCGTTAATTCTGCGACGCTCGATATCTCCGCCATAACTCATCGTCCAGCGCATGGTGGGCGCGAAAAAAGCTCCCTCCGACAATTCCGGCAATGAGGCGCGAAAGCTGACCCAGGGCATGATTTGCCAACGACCGCTGCCCAGTTCGGCGTCGGCGGTGTTGGCGAGGATTCCGGGGCCGGCGGTCGGACCCTGAAGACGCGCGCCGAAACCGGCGCTCCAGCGTTCGGTGAGGTCATGCGTGAATGTGACCTGAACGCCTGCGTCTCCCCGCCCGGCCTCATGACGGGTCTTCGAGGGCTCAAAGGGGCCGCCCGGCGTCGTCGTCCATCGATCGATGTAAAGAGAATACGCCAGAAAATTTATGTTCCAACCATTGTTGGCGGGCACGGACGCGAGAAGACGCAACCAGACCGGAATACGCAACGTCTTGTTATAAGGCGACGAGGCGAGTTCGATCGGCGTAAAGACTTCCCATGCATAGGTTGGGGCGCTCAAGCGAGCGCCGGCCGGCGCCGGCAATTCGTCCGTGGCCAGCGGCGCATGGGTAGAGCCGGCGAAAAAGGGGAAAAGGAGATTACCGGCTTGCTCCGAGGCTTGTGACGGGCCGAACGAATTGAGGCTTACCAGAGCTGATGCAACTAATAGATAAAGGTGACGCAAAAAACAGCGGTTATGGACTGGAAGGATTTTCATTCGGATCTGTAGTGATGCCGGCACAGGGCTGATCGTCGAAGAGCGCGAAAACAGATTAACGGGCTTGTCCGGGAAAGTCCATGAAATGAAACAATGTCATCGAAATGTGGCAATTGCGCAACAGATTTAGGCAATCGTTTCATTTATTGGATGTATTGCTCATTATCAATTCAACCTGTTATCGAAAAACTTACGCAGAAGCCCATCCAGATCGGTAAGATAATTGACGATCCATTCTGTTCTGAAGATGACGGAGGCGCGATCCGGCGCAAACAGCAAATTTTTCACGCGGCGAGATACGATGATGATCGACAAATGGCTTATACTGCCGGCGGCGGAGATTATTTTCGTCCTTGCAGTCTTTTTTGGTTTCACTGCGTCGCTGTTGTATTGGCTGTCGTTCAGCGAAAAATGCCGCGATCGTATTCAGCCTATTCGAGGGGTAACGCCCTCGTTTTTCGGAAGCGTTATTCCGATTTTGGGAATTCTCATTGGATTTCTCTCAAATGACGTCTGGGATAATAACAGAAAAGCCGCCGACATCGTTAGGGAAGAGGCCGCCGAACTAACCTCGCTTTACGGTCTCGTGGCCGTTTCCGACTTGCCATACGACGACATCAGCCGGGCGATCCGCGCCTATGCCTCAGCGGTCGTTGACAGGGAGTGGCCGGCAATGACGCGGGGAGAGGCCGCCGCCGAAGCCGAAATCGCCCAGGATAATTTGATCCGTATCGCCTCGAAAGACTGCTCCTCCTCGGGGATCAAAGGAAAGTGCGACAACCCCCTGGCCGAAATCTCCATGAAGCTTCGCGAAACGCGGTCCAATCGCCTGAAACTGAGCACGGATAACACGGAAACGATCAAATGGTCGTCGGTGTTGTTTCTGGCCCTGATCGCCCAGATCAGCGTGGCGTCGGTCCATCTGGAGAGGAGAGGTCCTCAGATCGCCGCCATGACGATTTTTACTTCCGCCGTTATTGTTCTATTGAGCCTCATCGCCTTGCACGAACTGCCGTTCGCGCCGCCGCTCTTCGTCAAACCAACCCCGCTCTCGGATTTGCTCAAAATCATACCCGAGAGCGGATTATGACGTGGCCGACTGTCCTGCGCTCCAGGCCTAAAAGGATTCCCCCGACATGACCGCCATTGACGCAACGGCTTCCACAGCAAAAAAGCCAAACATGACGCCCGTTTCGATCGACGTCGCCCTACAGGGCGGCGGCGCGCATGGCGCCTATACATGGGGGGTGCTCGATCGTTTGCTTGATGAGGACTGGCTCGGATTCGAGGCGATCAGCGGGGCAAGCGCCGGCGCCATGAACGCCGTGGTTCTCGCCCATGGATTGCTTGTCGACGGTCGGCCCGGCGCAAAAAAAGCGCTTGAGGCTTTCTGGCGCAAGATCGCGCAATCGGCGACCGCCACGCCGATGGCCGCGCTCTCAGGTCTGCTCGATTTCGATACGCCCATGACCGGCTGGTTGTCGCCGGCGCGCAGCGTCGAGATCGCCCAGACGGTTTTTTCGGGTCTCTTCTCGCCCTATCAGTTCAATCCTTTCAACCTCAATCCTCTACTCGACATCCTCAGGGCGGAAATCGATTTCGACGCCCTCAAAAAACCGGGAGCCGTCAAGCTGCTGGTCTCTGCGACGCGGGTTTCCGACGGCTCGCTTCGGATTTTCAGAAACGAGGATATCTCCGCCGACGCGGTCATGGCCTCCGCCTGTCTGCCCGAACTATTTCATGCCGTGACAATCGACGGTGAAAATTACTGGGACGGCGGTTATACGGCCAATCCCGCGCTGGAGCCGCTGATCAACGAAACCGACGCGAATGATCTTTTGCTGGTGCAGCTCAATCCGCCGCGTCGCGGCCGGAACCCCGCCACGGCCAAGGAAATCGCTCACCGCCTGAATGAAATCACTTTCAACGCCAATCTGACGCAAGCCATCCACCTCATCGGTCTGCTCAAAACAGCGCTGGACGAGGAGCCGCACACCGTGGAGTTCAAAAACCCCTTCTTTCGTCGGCTGCATAATTTGCGCCTGCACCGGATCGCCGCGGACGAAAAAGTATTCGATCTTGGTCATTCGACCAAACTCGATCCGCGCTGGGGTCGTTTGGTCGAGTTGCATGATTACGGCGCGCAGGCGGCGGAGAAATGGTTGGCCACACAGGCGAAATGTCTGGGCGAACGCTCCTCGATCGACTGCGCGCTGCTGTAAGAAAAAGCCGGCTCGAAAAGACAGCCGGTTCGACTTGCGCTGCGCGCCCGAACTCGATCCTGTCTTTGGTTGAGGCGGAAGAAACCAAAAAACCATGATCCAAAAAAATCCATGATCGACGCATCGATGTTCGCCGTCCCATGATCCAACGTCTCCTATCCTTGATCTTCTTGCTTTCGATAGCCGGGGTCGGCGTCTATGGCGCTCTGGCGCTTTGGTATCATCCCCCTTTCGGGGCGGCGATGGGCGAGGCGGTCTCGGCTCTCTGGATGCTGGCGTCGCTGCTTGTCGCCTTTCTCGCGCTTCGTCCCGCCGCCAATCCGACGGAGAGACGCTTCGCACATATCCTCGGCGCGGCGCTGATTGGCTTTTTCCTCGGCTGGTGGTCGACAGTTCAGCCCTCCGGCGCGCGCGACTGGGCGACCGATGTTTCGCGTCCTGCGACGGCGACGCTGGAAGGCGACACGCTGCTGGTGCGGAACGTGCGCGATTTCGACTGGCGCAGTGAAACCGACTTCACCCCACGCTGGGAGACGCGCAGCTACGATCTCGGCAAGCTGTCCTCGCTCGATCTCATCGCCGATTACTGGATGGGCGAACCCATCGCGCATATCATGATGAGCTTCGGCTTCGCCGACGGCCGCTTCCTGCTCTGGTCCATCGAGGCGCGACGGACCCGCGCCCAGAGCTTTTCGGTTGTCGCCGGTTTCTTTCGCGCCTCGGAGTTGGTTTATCTCGCCGCCGACGAACGCGACGCCTTGCGCCTGCGCGCCAAGGCGCGGGGCGAAGATTTGCGCATCTATCGCGTAAGAACCTCTCCCGAAAAAATCCGCGCGATGCTGCTCGCCTATGTCGATGAGGCCAATAGGCTGGCCGCACAACCTGCTTTCTACAATACAATCGTCAGTAATTGCACGACGATGATCTTCAAAATGGCGAAACTCACCGGCTCGAAAATTCCGCTTGACTGGCGGGTATTGGCCTCGGGGTATTTCCCCGATTACGCCTATGCGCAGGGATTGCTAAATACGAACCTGCCCATGGCCACGTTGCGGGAGCGCTCGAAAATTTCCCCCACAGCTTTGGAGTCCGACGGCCTGTCGCAACCTGACTACTCCCGCGCCCTGCGCGCAGGAATGCCTGTAACGCCATCGTCCTGGCCCTAGCTGTGGACGCTTGCCGCCGACGCGGGCCTGTCCGGCCAAAGACAGCGCGATAAAACAAAAGCGCATAGCTCCGGCCTGGTTCATCAGACCGGAAAATGCTCCTGAACTCTGCTTCATTCTTTGGTCATATTCGCGCGCCACCTTTTCCTCCGTTCAACGGATGAATGGATCCACGCCCCCATGATTTCGAGTTCGGCCCTCGCGACGGCGAAAATCTGGTGTCATGCTGACCATCGAAATTTCGCCGCCATCGAACGCGCCTGTATGGGCTACCTCGCCGTAAGCGAGAACGTCGCCGGACCCTACGTTACCCAGGCGGAGGCGGATCGCGACTTTTTGAGGTTTGTGCGCGCCGAACTCGATCACGCCGATGAGACCGACGACGGTTTCGACCGCCATCGCACGGTTTGGGCCTCGGCCTGAACCGGATCGCGTCGAGACGAAGCATCCCGCCCGGCTAG
>JBBARD010000088.1:0-1762 GCA_040399965.1 Methylocystis sp.
TCCTCGCCGAGATAGGAGCCGGTCTGCACCTCGATCAGCTCCAGATCGATCTTGCCGGGATTGGTGAGGCGATGCTTGCAGCCAATGGGCAGATAGATCGACTCATTCTCGTGGACGAGATGGGTCTCCTCGTCGCGGCCGACCTCGGCGGTGCCGCGCACCACGATCCAGTGTTCGGCGCGGTGGAAATGCTTTTGCAGCGACAGGCGCTCGCCGGGCTTCACCACGATGCGCTTCACCTGATAGCGCTGGCCGCCGTCAATCGACTGATAATAACCCCAGGGCCGGAAGATGCGCTTGTGCTCGCCCGCCTCGCGGCGGTTCTCTGTCCTGAGCCGGTCGACGAGCTGCTTGACCTGATCGCCATGGTCGTGACTGAGCACCAGCACCGCGTCTTGCGTCGTGACGACGATCACGTCGTCGACGCCGACCACCGTCGTCAGAATGTCCTCGGAGCGGACATGGACGTTGCGGGCGTCCATCACCACGGCGTCGCCGCGCACGGAATTGCCGGCCTCATCGCGCTCGGACAGCTCCCACACCGCCCGCCAGGTGCCGACGTCCGACCAGCCGATGTCGGCCGGGATCAGCGCCGCCTTGTCGGTTTTCTCCATCACAGCGTAGTCGATGGATTTTTTGGTCGCGCGTCCGAAGGCCTCGGGGTCGAGCACCAGAAATCCCAGATCCTTTTGCGCGGCGTCAATCGCCGCCTCGGCGGCCTCCGCCATCGCCGGCTCGAATTTCGCGATCTCGCCCTGCATGACGTCGGCGCGGAAAATGAAATTGCCGCTGTTCCAGTAGTAGCCAGCGTCGATGTAATTTTGCGCGGTCTCGCGGTCGGGTTTCTCGACGAAAGCCTCAAGCTTCAAAACCTCCGAGCCCGCCGCAATCGGCGCGCCGGGCTGAAGATAGCCGTAGCCGGTCGCCGGATGATCGGGCTTGACGCCGAGCGTGACGATATAGCCCGCCGCCGCCGCTGCGCCGGCCTTCTTGCATAATTCGACCAGGCCAGGCCGGTCGCGCACGACATGATCGGCGGCCAGCACCACAACAACCGTGTCCGGCGCGCGGCGCGCGGCGAGGCTGGCGGCGACGGCGACGGCCGGGCCGGAGTCCCGGCGCGTCGGCTCAAGCACGATCTCGGCCTCGGCGTCGATCTCGCGCAACTGGTCGGCGAGCAGGAAACGGTAATCCTTGTTCGAAATCACAATGGGCTTCTCGAACACCGGATCGACCAGCATTTGCATGGTCGTCTGGAATGTCGAGCGTTCGCCGACCAGCGGAATGAACTGCTTGGGCAGGGTTTCGCGGGACTCGGGCCACACCCGCGTTCCCGAGCCGCCGCACATGATCACAGGCTGAATTTTTCGCATTCGCTTCCTCTTGCGGCCCGCGGCCCTTTTGCGACCCGTACGCCGCCCAAACCGCGTCGGGCGCGGGGTTAGATATCATGTGTCAGGGGCGATCCGAAAATCACCCGCGACGGGAGAAATCGACCGCCGCAGCCTGGTTCAGCTTTTGCCCTTTTTTTCCATTTCCGCCTTCAACGCCGCCAGCTTGGCGAAGGGGGAGTCCGGATCGGGCTGGCGCTCGCGACGCTCGGGCGCGACGAAGCCCGCCGGGCGCGGACCGCGACGCTCGTCGCGGGGCGGTTTGTTTCCCGGCGTGCGGAATTTATCGAAGCGGGCGGCGCGTCCCTCGCCTGCGCCGGCCTCGCCGCCGGCGGGACGGGGCCGATGTTCGCGGCGCGGCGGCCGCTGCT
>JBBARD010000088.1:1862-7955 GCA_040399965.1 Methylocystis sp.
TTCTTGCGCGAGTTCTTGCGCGATGGCGTGAGACGGTTCCGGGGGGATTTCCGAAGCGGACTCCGTGGTCTCGGCGTTTTGTGGCGGCGGCGCAAGCGGCTCGATCGACGCCGCAGGCAGGAGCGGAACCGTAATCGCCGGGCCGGAGCGCTGTGTCGAGGCGTAACCAAGCGATTTGAGAATCGACGAGAAGGCCTCGCCGGAGCAGCCGGTCAGCGAGGTCATCGCCACCGTCACGACAAAGCCGTCGCCATCCGCCGCGCCTGCGGGCGGCTCGCCGGCGGTGACGCCGGGCCGGTAGGCGATGGCCGGACGGATCAGATCGGCCAGACGCTCCAGAATATCGACCCGCACCACCCGGTCGCCACAGACCCGGAAACCGGCGGCGCGGTAAAATCCCCGCTGGATCGACGGGTCGGCGGCGAAGGAAGTGCGGCCGGAAGCGGCCAGATGCGGCACATCCTCCAGACCCCTGACCGTATCGAGGCCGCCGCGATGCAGCGCCCAGAGCAGCGCGGCGAGCGCGCGCGGGGCCGGCTTCAACAGCAACGGCAGATAGATATGATAGGCGCCGAAGCGGACGCCGAGTTTGCGAAGCGCGCCGCGTTCCTCCTGCGAGAAGCCCTTGACTTCTTTCGCAACGCGGGCGCGGTCGAGAACGCCCAGATCCTCGGCGATCTGGAAGGCGACGCCGCGCGGCGCTCCCTCCAGGCCTTCGCCCTTTTCGAGCTGCAGCAGCGGCCCGAGCAGCTTGCTGACATGCTGGGCGAGCCAGAGATCGACCCGCTGCTTGACCTTGTCGAGCGCCGCGCCGGACAGTTGCTCGTCGGCCAGAACCCGCGTCGTGGGGCTGAGCACGCCGGCGCCGGCGGCGATTTTCGCGACCGGCTCGCCAAGCCAGCGGATGGCGCCGTCATTGGCGAGGGCGAAAGCGTCGTCGACGGCGTCGAAGACGCGCGTGGCCCGGGCCTCATATTCGCTGGCCAGAGCCTTGAGCGCCGCCGCATTGAGCGCTTTCGCCGCCTCTCCGGCTGCGCCGGGATCGGGCGTGAAGCGAAAACCCTGAAGGCTTCCGACATGCTGCCCCTCAACGAGAACGTCCCCGGCGGCGTTGATTTCGGCTTCTAGCATCGCATTCTCTCTCAGGCGGCGCATCAGCACGCTGGTGCGGCGATCGACGAAACGCTGGGTCAACCGCTCGTGCAGCGCGTCGGAAAGGCTGTCCTCTACCCGACGCGCGACGCTCTGCCAATGCTCTGCGTCGTCGAGCCACCCGGAGCGATTGGAAATAAAGCTCCAGGTGCGCACTTGCGCCAGGCGATTGGACAAAGCGTCGATATCGCCGTCGACGCGATCGACCGCCGCGATCTGGCGCGCCATCCAGTCGCCGGGGATTTTACCCTTGCGGGCGATAAAACCAAAAATCGACAGCGCAAGCTCGGCGTGGGCCGCCGGCGAAGTCTTGCGATAATCCGGGATTTGGCAGGCGTCCCAAAGCCGCGCGACATCGGCGGGGGATTTGGCGTTACGTTGCGCGTCCGCGTCCCGGCTCGCCGCCTCCAGAGTGATCTGGTCGATGGCGATTGGCGCGCGGGTGAACCGCGGATGATCGGGCGACTTGTCGAGGGACGTCAGCAGGGCTTCAATCGAGGAAAAATCCAGATCGGAATTGCGCCATTGCAGCAGGGTGACCGGATCGAAACGATGATCCTCAAGCCGTTCGATCAGATCCGCGTCGAAGGGCGGACAGCGGCCGGTTGCGCCGAATAGCCCGTCGCTCATGTGGCGCCCGGCGCGGCCGGCGATCTGGCCAAACTCCGCCGGGGTCAGAAGGCGATGACGCCAGCCGTCGAATTTCCGGTTCGAGGCGAAGGCGACGTAATCGACATCGAGATTGAGACCCATGCCAATGGCGTCGGTCGCGACGACGTAATCGACGTCGCCGGACTGAAACAATTCGACCTGGGCGTTGCGGGTGCGCGGGCTCAGGGCTCCCAACACAACCGCCGCGCCCCCGCGCTGGCGCTTGATCCATTCAGCGATGGCGTAAACCTCCTCCGCCGAAAACGCGACGATCGCCGTGCGCGGCGGCAGGCGCGAGATTTTCCGATCGCCGGCGAAGGAGAGTTTCGACAGGCGCGGCCGGCTGAACAGCGGCGCGCCGGAAAACAATTCTCCGATCAGCGGCGCCATCGTGCCCGCGCCGATCAGCAATGTTTCCTGGCGGCCGCGCCAGCGCAGCAGCCGGTCAGTGAAAATATGGCCGCGATCGAGGTCGGCGGCGAGTTGAATTTCATCGATGGCGAGGAAATCCACGGTCACGTCGCGCGGCATCGCCTCGACGGTGCTGATCCAGTAGGCTGGCGCGCGCGGTTTGATCTTCTCCTCGCCAGTAATCAGAGCGACGTTGGCTGCGCCGACCTTTTCGACGACCCGCGTGTAGACTTCGCGCGCCAGCAGGCGCAGCGGCAAACCGATCAGCCCGCTGGGGAAGGACAGCATCCGCTCAATAGCGTGATGAGTCTTGCCGGTGTTGGTCGGCCCGAGCACCGCCGAGACGCCCGTGGAGCGGACGTCCGCGCGACCGCCCGGCAATGGCGGCTTCATCGATTTTTCATGGAGTTTGATCGTCGTTCCGCTCCGCCGCGCAGTGTGGCGACGGGCCATGCCGCCCCCGCAAATGTATCATAATGGAACTTTTGCGCAGCCGCGCATTCACATGTCGAACAGCCGACGAACGAATCGCGGCCGAATCGCTGACTCGTCCTGAATCACGCTCTGTTCGCACAGCATATAGGGCCTCCCGCGGGTTTTGCCGCCACCTTTTGAGAGACGTCCGCTTTTCATGACGCGTCACGGCCCGGAACGGGCGAACTCATTCCGATGTTTCTGTCAATCGGAAAAATGCGGGATTTTGTCGGTCGAGACAGCCCCCGGGTTAACACTCCGGAACGAAGGGGAACGCATCGGGCACGAATCAGCGACCGGCGCGCGTTGCGGCTTCGTTCGACCAGATTTAGCGTTCGGCGCCCCTCTGTGGCGCCATCATCTCGCGAAGGTCTGACCGCTTCACAGGTTTTGACGACTCGGGCAATGGCGCGCGCTTAAGGATTTGTCGCATTACGAGACATCTCTCGCCGGCGCCGCCCACCGGTTTCGTTCCTTCGTCTCCGATGCTCTGCGATGGATGCGCGCTGGAAAAGAATCGATTTATGGTTAATCGTCACCGTCGCCGTTTTGACTTCGCTGCGGCGCTCTGGCTACAAGCCGCGCTTTCCCGGGCGCGAAAAGAGGAACAACCATGGGGTCTATTGTCGAGCGGCTGAGCAGCGAATTGTCGGCGAAGCCCTGGCAGGTCGAGGCGGCCGTCGGTCTGCTCGACGAAGGCTCCACCGTTCCCTTCATCGCCCGCTATCGCAAGGAGGCGACCGGTCAGCTCGACGACATACAATTGCGCAAGCTGGAGGAGCGGCTGCGCTATCTGCGCGAGCTGGAGGAGCGTCGCAAGGCTATTCTTGAATCGATCGACTCGCAGGGCAAACTCGACGAGGCGCTGAAACGCGCCATTCTCGATGCCGATAACAAGGCTCGGCTTGAGGATATTTATCTTCCCTACAAACCCAAACGGCGAACCAGGGCGCAAATCGCCATTGAGGCGGGGCTGGCGCCGCTCGCCGACGGATTGTTGCGAGCGCCCGACAAAGAGCCAAAAACGCAGGCGGAACGTTTCGTCGACGCCGACAAAAATGTGCCGACGGTTGAAGCGGCGCTGGAAGGCGCGCGCGCCATTCTGGTCGAGCGCTTCGCCGAGGACGCCGATCTGATCGGCGGTTTACGCGAAGCCTACTGGACCCAATGCGCGATGATCTCGCGACCGCGCGCCGGCAAGGAAGCGGCCGGCGCAAAATATTCGGACTATTTCGACTTCGCGCAGCCGATTTCGAAATTGCCGTCGCATCGCATTCTGGCGCTGTTTCGCGGCGAGAAAGAGGAAATGCTCGAGCTCGAAATGCGCGCCGAGGCGGAAGCCGGCGCCGGCGGCTATGAATCGCGCATCGCGCGTCGTTACGCCATCGAGGATCGCGGCCGTCCGGGCGACAAATGGCTCATCGAGACGGCGCGCTGGGCGTGGCGCACGAAAATCGAACTGCATCTCGCCATCGACGCGCGCGCGCGGTTGTGGCGCGTGGCCGAAGAAGAAGCGATCCGCGTCTTCGCCGAAAATCTGCGCGATCTGTTGCTGGCGGCGCCCGCCGGCGCCCGCGCAACGATCGGTCTCGATCCCGGTTTTCGCACCGGCGTGAAAGTCGCGGTGATCGACGCGACCGGCAAAATCGTCGCGACGACGGCGATCTATCCGCACGAGCCGCAACGCCGCTGGGACGATTCGATTGCAACGCTGGCGACATTCGCGCGCCAGCATAAAATTGAATTGATCGCCATCGGCAATGGCACCGCCTCGCGCGAGACCGACAAGCTCGCCGCCGATCTGATGGCGCGCCATCCTGAACTGAAACTGACGAAGATTGTCGTGTCCGAAGCCGGCGCGTCGGTCTACTCCGCCTCGGAATACGCTTCGCGCGAATTGCCTGATCTCGACGTGTCGCTGCGCGGCGCCGCGTCGATCGCGCGCCGGCTTCAGGACCCGCTCGCCGAACTGGTGAAGATCGAACCGAAAGCCATTGGCGTCGGACAATATCAACACGACGTGTCGGAGCTTAAACTTTCGCGCGCGCTCGACGCCGTGGTCGAGGATTGCGTCAACGCCGTCGGCGTCGACGTCAATACGGCCTCGGCGCCCTTGCTGGCGCGCGTGTCGGGATTGGGTGAAACGCTCGCCGCCAATATCGTCGCCCATCGCGACGCCAACGGTCCCTTCCGCACGCGCGGCGAACTGAAAAAGGTGGCGCGTCTCGGGCCGAAAGCCTTCGAGCAAAGCGCCGGATTTTTACGCATCGTCGATGGCGACGATCCGCTTGATCGATCCGGCGTGCATCCGGAAGCCTATCCGCTGGTGCGCCGCATTCTCGACGTTGCGAAAACCGACATTCGCAGTCTGATCGGCAACGCTGTGGAATTGCGCAAGCTGAAGCCACAGCAATTCGTCAATGAAAATTACGGCCTGCCGACCATCGCCGACGTATTGGCTGAACTCGAAAAGCCGGGCCGCGATCCGCGTCCGGCGTTCAAAACGGCGACCTTTCAGGAAGGCGTCGAGACGCTCGCCGATCTGCGCCCCGGCATGACGCTCGAAGGCGTCGTCACCAATGTCGCGGCGTTTGGCGCCTTTGTGGACATCGGCGTGCATCAGGACGGGCTCGTGCATATTTCGGCGCTGTCGAAAACTTTCGTCAAGGACCCGCGCAGCGTTGTCAAGCCCGGCGACATCGTGAAGGTGAAAGTGATGGAAGTCGACGCGGCGCGCAAACGCATCGGGCTTTCGATGCGGCTCGACGACGAGCCGGGCCAGCAGGCGAAGGCGGGACCGCGCCGCGATCAACAGCCTGCGCGCGCCCCGCAATCGCCGCGTCGCGAAAACGGCGGCGCCAAACCGTCATCGGGCGGCGCGCTGGCCGATGCGCTGCGCGCGGCGATGCAAAGCGGCGGGCAGGCCGGGAAGAAAAACGGGTGAGAAGAAAAAGATCGCCGGAGGCCAAAAATCTGGAGCGGGTGAAGGGAATCGAACCCTCGTATTCAGCTTGGAAGGCTGCTGCTCTACCATTGAGCTACACCCGCGCAACGCTTTCTATGCCAAGCCCGCCGGCGCTTTGCAATGGTCCGTGGCGAAGAGCCGTGAGCGGCCCTCGCCCTGTCGCATTTATCCATTTGACAGGGCGGCCCCGGACAACTAACCGAAGCGCCCAGCCCTATTTCGCCTCCAGCGGGCGTCTCCACGCTGCTCATTCCAGGGGATCGCTTAACCGTGGCCAAACCCGAACTCGGCGCCAAGCGCCAATGCCAGTCCTGCGCGACGAAATTCTACGATCTCAATAAGGACCCGATCACCTGCCCGAAATGCGGGGCGATTTTCCATGTCGCCGCTTTCGCGCGCGCCCCGGCCCGCGTCCAGGAGGAAGAGGACGCCGAGGTCGA
>JBBARD010000089.1:0-7929 GCA_040399965.1 Methylocystis sp.
CGTGCGATCGTCAGCGTCAGTTCGTCAAAGGCGACCTTTACGGCCGTCACGGCGCCGGGAAGCGCGCCGCCGATTCTGGCGCCCAGAGCCTCCTGTTCCCCACTCATCAAATATTCCCTCGTCTGCAGCCAGACTTTGGCGATTAGGGCGCGATCCTAGCGCTCGATTGTCCCGGTTCGCCGGATTTTTTTCTGCAACAACAACATACCGTAGACGAGCGCCTCAGCGGAGGGCGGGCAGCCCGGCACATAAACATCGACAGGGATGACGCGGTCGCAGCCGCGCACCACGGAATAGGAGTAGTGGTAATACCCGCCGCCATTGGCGCAAGAACCCATCGAGATCACGTAACGGGGCTCCGGCATCTGGTCGTAGACCTTGCGCAAAGCCGGCGCCATCTTATTGGTCAACGTCCCGGCGATGATGATGCAGTCCGACTGACGCGGCGAGGCGCGCGGCGCAAAACCGAAACGCTCAAGATCGTAGCGCGGCATCGCCGCCTGGATCATCTCCACGGCGCAACAGGCGAGGCCGAAGGTCATCCACATCAGCGAGCCGGTGCGCGCCCAGTTGATCACATCGTCAGTCGCTGTGACGAAGAAACCCTTGTCAGCGAGCTGATTATTGATTTCGAGAAAGAAGGGATCATCCGAACCCACCGGCTTGCCGGTGCGCGGATCGATAAGCCCCCTCGCCTGCGGCGCGACGAGCGCGCTGTCCTGATTGGCGATCAATCCCATTCCAGCGCTCCCTTCCGCCATAGATAGACGAAGCCGATGGCCAGTTCGACGAGGAACAACATCATCGCCCAGAATCCGGCGGCGCCCACGTCCTTGAACGCGACCGCCCAGGGAAACAGAAATGCGACCTCGAGATCGAAGACGATGAAGAGCAACGATACGAGATAGAAGCGCACGTCGAATTTCATGCGCGAGTCGTTGAACGGATTGAAACCGCACTCATAGGCCGACAACTTTTCCGGGTCCGGCGCCTTGAAAGCGAGTAGGAACGGCGCGACGAGCAATGCGCCGGCGATGATCGCCGACAGGGCGATGAAAATCACCAGCGGCATATATTGTTCGAGCAGCATCGGCATGGTCGTCTCCGTCATTCCGACGATTTGGCTGGGCGAGAGCCGGGGTCGGCGTTGTCGCCATTTTTGGAAAGGCTCCAGTTCGCTGGCCAGCCGCGCGTTCCGTAACAAAGGCTATTGTGCAAAGCAAGAGACAAGCCGCAGCGCGGTCCTTGTGTCAGGCTGGCGGCTCGGATAACCGGCGGCCAACCATAGAAGAAGCCTATGAGGCCCGAGCTGTCGCGCGCGCCACAAAAGCCGCGGCCTGCATGTCGATAAATCGCCTCTGCCGCCGGGCCAGCGCCTCGGAGTCGGCTCCCCATGCGCGCATCTGGAAATCCTCGTCGACATGCGCCGCCGCCCAGGCGCCCTCGACCGTTATCGCGTCATGAGCCAAGGCCAAAGCCATCGCAATAGATCCGGTCAGGGTCGTCATCTCGTACAGGGCCGCGAGACGAAAGGCCGCAGCCGGCCCTTTTCCCGCACAATCCCGCGCCGCCATCGTCAGCGCCAGCAGGGCCTCATCGCTCTGGGCGACGAACATTACGCCTTCGGCGAGCGCCAATCTTGCGCCCAGACGGTCGCGCACGAAGTCCACGATCGGGTCCCAGGCCCCGGCCTGGGCGGCGACGAGACCCTCCGGTTCGCCGGCCCGATAGCAGATCAGGTCAGAAGCTGCATATTTCATCAACTCAGCCTCCACCGCCGTCATCTGGTCGGCGACGCCGTCAATCGCAGTGTTGGTCAGACGGGTGAGCGGCATGAACGCCGGATCGATGATCTCGCCCTGAGCCGCCCATTCCGAGGCCAGCGCCTCGGCAAGGGCGCGCACTGGAACCAGCACGCGACGACGGGCCGGCGTGTTCACCGGCCGGCCGTCCAGCAGCACCTCGAAGCCGTCGCCGCCACCGCCAACCGTCGCGGTCTCGTAAAAGCGTTTCGGCAGCGGCCGCGCCGGATCGCGCGCGGCCTTGACCGGATCGCGCTCGCTGGCGGCGACAAAGAAACCTGCCCCGAGGTCGTTCTCTTTTTCTGACATTTCAGGCTATCCCGTCTGCGACCGTCTCAGACGTCGGGCGCGTCTTCGATCGGATCGTAAGGATTCGTCTCGAAGCCGAACATCTCCCAGCTTCGCAGCATATGCTGCGGCAGGGGGGCCGTGACATCGATCTGGCCGCCGCGCGGATGCGGCAGAACCAGGCGCCGGGCAAGCAGGTGAAGCTTGCGCTCCAGTCCCTCCGGCATGGCGCGCAACGGGTCACGGCGACGCACCTCGTCTTCCGGTCGATGGCCGTATTTCGGATCGCCGAAAATCGGATGACCGATGGCCTCGGCGTGCGCCCGTAACTGGTGAGTGCGGCCGGTCAATGGCTTCATCGAAAGCCAGGCGCAGCGCGGCGCAACCTTGTCGACTATGGCATAATAGGTGAGAGAATGCTGTGCGTCGGTTTCGCCATGGCGCGCCACCCGCATCCTTTCGCGCGCGTCCGTCGCGCTCGCCGCGCTCGTCGCGCTCCTGCGGCGGCTGTCGCGGTCGTCGCCCATGGCCGGGCCCTTGGCGAGATAAAGCGAAATCCGTCCCTGCGACGGTTTGGGAACCCCTTCGACCAGAGCCCAGTAGATTTTCCTTGCCTGTCGCGAACGAAAGATCTCTCCCAGATCGGCGGCCATGCGTCGGCTCCTGGCGATGAGCAAAACGCCGGAAGTGTCGCGGTCGAGACGGTGCACAAGAACCGGGCGCGTGTCGCCGCGCGCCAGCGACTCGAGCATCCCGTCGATGTGATGGGTCGTGCCGGAACCGCCCTGGACGGCGAGCCCGAAGGGTTTGTTGATGACGATGACGTCCTTGTCCTCGAACAGCGTCATTTCCTGCAAAACTCGGGCGTCTTCCGGGCGGGCGCGCCAGACCGCAGGGCCAGCCGCAGCCTCATTGGCGAGCGGCGGCACCCGAACCTTTTGGCCCTCCTCGAGTCGGGTCGAGGTGTCGACCCGCTTGCCGTCGACGCGCACTTCGCCCTTGCGGCAGATTTTGGCGAGATGCGAGAGCGCAAGCGTGGGATAACGACGCCGGAACCAGCGGTCGACGCGCAAGCCGGCCTCGTCGTCGGTGACGATCAGCACAGCGACGCCGCCGCTCCCCTTCCCGGCGTCGGATGGCGGGGGTCGCGTGACGTATGCTTCGGAGTCAGTCGGGACTTCTTTGGACATGGCGCTTTATCGGCCAAAGCCGGCCATAAGTCGATGATTGATGGACGAGGTCGGTCATTCCTGGCGGAAGACAGCTTGGAACAGGGCCGAGCTTTCTGTATTTTCACTCGCCTTCCGAACTGAAAGCCTGAGGATGCTCGAACGCTCCCGAGAAGCCACATTATTCGATCGCGCCAGTCTGGACGCACGGATCGTTTTCGTTGCGGCGAGCCTTTTGCTGGCCTTCAGTTTCGTCGCCCTCCTCGACCGGGTGGGCGCGCCCGAGCGTTTCGTCGGCGCCGCCGCGCCATGGTTTACCATTCTGGCTCTCGCGACGCTGGGATTTCTGCTGCATTCGACGCGCGTCAGCGCTTATTATCTCGCTGATCGCCTGGTTCCTGGCGCCTATGCCGGTTTCGTCAATGCGTCGATCATGATCGCCCTGCTCCTGCCCTTCGCCGCACGATTTGCGGGGCACAGCTGGTTTCCGGGGGTCGTTGGCGGCGTGTTTCTCGGACTCGCGAGTTCGTCGCTTTTGCTTGGCCCGCTTCTGCGTAAAAGCGGCGCATATTCGATCAATGGCCTACTTTCTGCGCGATTCGGGGCCACCATTCCACGGATCGGACTACTGATCGCCGTCGCCGCCGCCGCCGCCTTGCTCGCCATTGCGGGCAATCTGATCGCCGTCGAGGCGCTGGTCGACATCACAGGCGCCGGACGCGCCTTTGCTGCTTTCTCCATCGTCGCCGCCAGCCTCGTTATCGCCGGACCGGGCGGCCTTAACGGCGCGATCTGGACCGCCGCCGCCGCCGGCGGCATCGGCCTCCTCGGCTTTGCCGGACCGGTCGCAACCCTTGCGTTCCAGGGGATTCTGCCCGTGTCGCCCATCGATGACGCGGGCGTCTGGAGCGCTGTGGCAGCGCTGATGGCCGGATGGGGCATTACACCGAGGCCGATGCGACTCGACGTTGATATCGCGACGACTCTCGCCCTTGCCGCTGGCGTCGCCGCGCTCGCGCCGTCGCTGGCGACCTGCATCGCCGCGGCCGACGTTGCCACGGCCCGACGCAGCGGCGTCGCCGCGTTATTGTGGATGATGGTCTTCGCCGCGCTGGTTGGAGCCTCAATGGCCGCCGCTGCAATCAATTTCGCCGATGGCGCGCGCGGCAAAACCGCCGAAAACCTTCCCGACGCCGCCTACGAGGCCAGCGCCCGGGGCCTGGTCAGTATCTGCGGCGGCTTCCCCAGAACGCCATCGCTGGCGGCCGTCGCCTGTTCGAAGAATGGCCCCGGTCTTGGCAAGCCGCTGACTCCAGTCGACATGCGTCCGGTTGATCCGCAATATCTTTTGGGCTCCCTGCCCGCGTTCGCCAACCTTGGGGCCGCCGCCTCCGGACTTATGGCCTCAGGTTTCATCGCCCTGGGTCTCGCGCTCTCGGCTATGGGGCTTCAAGCCTGCGCGGCGACGCTGGATCACGATGCGCTTTATCGAATGCGCGGCGAGGCGGATCTGAGCAGTCGCAGGCTGGCGCTGACCCGATTGGCCCTCATCGCCGTCGCGGCGATCGGCTACCTGGTCTGCGCGTTGAATTTCATTGCGGCCGGAGAACTGATTGCGCTCGCCCTGTCGATTTCCTCGGCCTGTGTCGCGCCATCGATGATACTCATGTTCTGGCCGCGCGCCGGCGACCGGGAAGCGCTGGCGGCGCTCTTCGGCGGTCTGATCGGTCTGCTCGGCGCCCTCGCCGTGGCCCAGACGCATCGTCGCATGGAAATTTACGGACTGGCCGGAATGGCTGGAGCGACGCTCGGGATGGCCACAGGCATTATCTCCGGGCTGGCCTCGCAGGCCGAGAAACCAGAGGCGCGGTCTTTCATCAAGCGCTTGATCAAGGGCGACGGACGCGTCCTCGGCGCCAGCCAGGATGGATAGCCCGCCTGATCGCGGTATCCCTCTATCGCTCCCGTGGTTTTCTGCTATAAGTTCGCACGCACGCCCCGGTCCGCCGGGGCGGCTTCGCTTCGAGACGACCTTGCTGGACGACATCCCGGCCAGGCCGCTCGTGCGATTAGATTCTCAAGAATGAGGGACATCCGATGTCGATTACGGCAGAGCGCAAACAGGCGCTCATCAAGGAATATTCCACCAAGGCAAATGACACGGGTTCGCCAGAGGTTCAGGTTGCGATCCTGACGGAACGCATCGCCAACCTCACCGGCCACTTTAAAACGCATGTGAAAGACAATCACTCGCGCCGCGGCCTGCTCAAGCTCGTGTCCCAACGCCGCCAGCTTCTGGATTACGTCAAATCGCGCGACGAAGCGCGCTACAAGACGCTGATCGAGCGGCTTGGCATTCGTCGCTAATAAAAGCGCTCATGAGAGCGGCGCCGCTAATGCGCCGCTCTCATGTTTATCGGACTCTGCTTATTCGGGGTCCCCGGATCAAACGCATCAAACGTCAACGCCCAACTGTCATGGCAGGATCGCCGGACGCTGCGCAGCCGTTTCGAGATCATTGCCGATCGCGCAGCCTCTCGCCGTCTTGCTCATGACGAACCGTTGGCGTTCTTCAGAGAAAGACCGTCTATGTTCCAGATTCATCGTGAAGAACTCGATTGGGCCGGCCGCAAACTTGTGCTCGAAACCGGCAAGATCGCCCGTCAGGCCGACGGCGCCGTGCTGGCTTCATGGGGAGAAACGACTGTTCTCGCCACAATTGTATCCGCCAAAGCCCCCAAACCGGGTCAGGATTTCTTCCCCCTCACCGTCAACTATCAAGAAAAGGCTTTTGCCGCAGGACGTATCCCCGGCGGTTATTTCAAGCGCGAGGGGCGCCCCTCCGAGCGCGAGACGCTGGTCTCCCGCCTGATCGACCGTCCAATTCGCCCGCTGTTTCCTGACGGTTATCGCAACGACACGCAGGTGATCGTCACCGTGCTGTCGCATGATCTTGAAAATGATCCGGACATTCTGGCGTTGGTCGCCGCTTCGGCGGCGCTGACATTGTCCGGCGTGCCTTTTATGGGCCCGGTCGGCGGCGCGCGCGTTGGCTACATCAACGGCGCGCTGAAACTCAATCCAACGATCGAGGAGATGAAGACTTCCGAACTCGATCTTGTCGTCGCCGGCACGCAGGACGCGGTGCTGATGGTCGAATCGGAAGCGAAAGAACTTTCGGAAGAAACCATGCTTGAGGCGGTTATGACCGGTCACCGCGGCTTCCAGCCGGTGATCGATGCGATCATCCGTCTCGCCGAGCGGGCAGCGAAAGATCCGCGCGAATTGCACCTCCATGACATGTCGGAAGTCGCCGCCGCCGTCGCGAAAATCGCCGAGGCTGATCTGCGCGAGGCCTACAAAATCACCATCAAGCAGGACCGCTACGCCGCCGTGGACACGGTGAAGGCGAAAGTCGCCGCGCAGCTTTTCCCGGAAGACGCCGAGCCTGTCTTCAGCAAGGAGCATGTCGGCGAGGCCTTAAAGGAGTTGCAGGCCAAGGTCGTGCGCTGGAACATTCTCGACACCGGCGTTCGCATCGACGGGCGCGACGTGAAAACCGTTCGTCCGATCGTCGCCGAAGTCGGCGTTCTGCCGCGCACTCATGGTTCGGCCCTGTTTACGCGCGGCGAGACGCAGGCGCTCGTCGTTGCGACGCTCGGCACCGGCGAGGACGAACAATATGTCGACTCGCTGGAAGGCACCTACAAAGAGCGCTTCCTGCTGCATTATAATTTTCCGCCCTACTCTGTCGGCGAAACCGGCCGCATGGGTTCGCCCGGCCGTCGTGAAATCGGACACGGCAAACTGGCATGGCGCGCAATTCGGCCAATGCTGCCAGCCCAGGCCGAATTCCCCTACACACTGCGAGTCGTCTCGGAGATCACCGAGTCGAACGGCTCTTCCTCAATGGCCACCGTCTGCGGGACCTCGCTGGCGCTGATGGACGCCGGCGTGCCGATGAAGGCGCCAACCGCCGGCATCGCCATGGGGCTCATTCTCGAGGGCGAGCGCTATGCGGTTCTCTCCGACATTCTCGGCGACGAGGATCATCTTGGCGACATGGACTTCAAGGTGGCTGGCACGTCGAATGGCGTGACCTCGCTGCAGATGGACATCAAGATCGCCGGCATCACCGAAGAAATCATGCGCGTGGCGCTCGCGCAGGCGCGCGACGGCCGCCTGCATATCCTTGGCGAAATGTCCAAGGCGTTGACCACCTCGCGCGCTGAACTCGGCGAATTTGCGCCGCGCATCGAGACTCTGAAGATTCCGACAGACAAGATCCGCGATGTGATCGGCTCGGGCGGTAAGGTGATCCGCGAGATCGTCGAAAAGACCGGCGCCAAGATCAACATTGAGGACGACGGCACGGTGAAGGTCGCTTCCTCCGACGGCAATTCGATCAAGGCCGCCATCGCCTGGATCAAGTCTATAGCCTCCGATCCGGAAGTCGGCATGATCTACGAGGGCACGGTGGTAAAGACCGCCGACTTCGGCGCCTTCGTCAATTTCTTCGGCGCCCGCGACGGCCTTGTGCACATCTCGCAGCTAGCCAAGCAGCGCGTGAACAAGACCACCGACGTGGTAAAAGAGGGCGACCGCGTCAAGGTGAAGCTCCTGGGCTTCGACGACCGCGGCAAGGTGCGCCTCTCCATGCGCGTTGTCGA
>JBBARD010000090.1:0-7876 GCA_040399965.1 Methylocystis sp.
AATCCGACGACCGGCGGCGTCACCGCTTCCTACGCCATGCTCGGCGACGTGCAGATCGCCGAACCCGGCGCCATCATCGGCTTCGCCGGAGCCCGAGTCATCGAACAGACTATTCGGGAAAAATTGCCGGAAGGCTTCCAGCGCGCCGAATATTTGCGCGATCACGGCATGGTCGACATGGTCGTGCCTCGACAGGAAATGCGCGAGACGCTGGCGCGGCTCTGCGGACTTCTCACCAAGGCGCCGCCGCGCGCCGCCGCCTGACGAAGGCGTATCGCATGGAGCATCGTCATGGATCAGCATGACGCGATCCTGTCGCGATTGCTCGACCTGCACACGAAACCCATCGATCTGTCGCTCGAACGCATCGTGCGCCTGCTTGAGGCGCTGGGACGACCGCACGAGCGCCTCCCGAGGGTCATTCATGTCGCTGGAACCAATGGCAAGGGTTCGACAATCGCCTTTTTACGCGCGATGCTCGAAGCAGCGGACCAGCGCGTGCATGTCTACACCTCGCCGCATCTCCTGCGCTTCAACGAACGAATAAGGATTGGCGCGACGGGCGGCGGCAAACTGGTCGACGACGCGCGGCTGACGGCGGCGCTGGAGCGATGCGAGCACGCCAACGCCGGCCGACCCGTAACCTTTTTCGAGATCACCACAGCGGCGGCGCTTCTGCTGTTTGCCGAGACGCCAGCCGACTGGCTGCTGCTCGAAACCGGCCTCGGCGGCCGCTACGACGCGACGAATGTCGTCGCAAACCCGGCAGCGACCGTCATCGCCTCAATCTCTCGGGACCACACCGAATTTCTGGGCGAAACCATTGGCCAGATCGCCTTCGAAAAGGCCGGCATTTTCAAACGCGGCGCGCCCGCGATCATCGGTTATCAATCCGATGCTGCGATGAAAGTTCTGGAAGAACAAGCCCGCCGCTGCGCCGCTACTTCGATCATCGCCGGTCAGGACTTTCACATCAGCGCAGAAAACGGCCGGCTGGTGTTCGAAGACGACCGGGGCCTGCTCGATTTGCCCCTGCCCCGCCTCGCCGGACGCCATCAGCATGAAAACGCCGCTCTGGCGATCGCCGCTCTGAGAGTTGCGGCGCCGCAGACGCCAACCGCCGCCATCGAGGCCGGACTTACGGACGCTCACTGGCCGGCGCGCCTGCAACGGCTGGATCGGGGCGGGATCGTAGCCCTCGCGCCGCCCGGGGCGGAGGTGTGGCTCGACGGCGGCCACAATGAAGACGGCGGCCGCGTGCTTGCCGAGGCCATGGCGGAATTCCATGACCGCGCGCCGCGACCGCTGGCGCTGATCTGCGGCGCCCAGGTCACCAAGGATATCGGAGCGCTGTTGCGCCATTTCGCTGGGCTCGCCCATTCCGTTGTGGCGACCTCTTTCAAGGGCGAACATAAATGCTGGCCGCCAGAGGACGTCGCGGCGATGGCCAAAGCGGAAGGATTCCCCTTTTGCGCCGCCGCCGCGAGCGTTGAGGATGCGCTCAAGCTTCTGGCCGAACGCCGCTTCGAGCAGCCGCCGCGCATTCTGATCGCTGGCTCCCTGTTTCTCGCCGCGCATGTGCTGGCGGCGAACGGATCGCGGATCGACTGAAACGATTTGCGCCAGCCGTTGAAAATTTCCCGCGCGACCGTTAACCGGAAGACCGGCGGCGGCCCCAATGCCCCGCGCCGGTCTCCGGTTTGACGCTTGCGGTGAGGAGCCCCGTTCATGACCCTGATGCTGGCCAGCGTCACCTCGCGCGCGGAAGCGGAGATCGCGCTCGCGCAGGGGGCCGATATTATCGACTGCAAGCAGCCGGCGCGCGGCGCGCTGGGCGCCCTGCCGCTCGATGTGGTGATCGATATCGTCAATATGGCGGGCGGACGACGGCCGGTCAGCGCCGTCGTCGAATTGCCGCACGACGTCTCCCAGGCGCGGCGCGCCTTTGAAGACGCCATCAAGACCGGCGTCGACTACGTCAAATTCGCCCTGCCGGCGACGCCGGACGCCGCCGAGATCATCGCAACGCTGGCGCCGCTCGCGACGCGCGTGCGTCTGGTCGCCGTGCTGTTCGCCGATCTGGGCCCGGATTTCGATCATTTGCCGGCGCTGGCCCGCGCCGGCTTTCACGGGGTGATGCTCGACACGGCGCACAAGAACAAGGGCAGGCTCATCGATTGCATGAACGTCGCGGCGCTGACGGAATTCGTGAAACGCTGTCGCGCGCTGGGACTCGTCGTCGGCCTCGCCGGCGCGCTGGAGGCGCCGGATGTGCAGCGTTTGCTCGTGACCGGCGCGGATGTGTTGGGCTTTCGCGGCGCGCTCTGCGCGAAGGGGGACCGGCGTAGCCCATTAAGTCTTGCAGAGACGGGACTCATTCGAGATCTCATCCCGCAACGACGCGACACGGAGCCGCTGAGTTACGCCGATGGCGCATTGCTGGGTTATGGTTTCATTGAACCGCCTGCGGCGAGCGATATCGATTACGTTTTCCTGCATGATTATGTCGTGCCGACGGAAATTGGCGCCTACGCCAGCGAGTATGGACGAGTCCAACGGGTGCGCTTTAACGTCGACGCCGAAGTGTCGCGCGTCACCGTTCTGGACGATATGCGATCCGTATTCTCCTATGATGTTATCATCGACGCCATCAAGGTTATCCTTGGCGGCGGCGGCCATATCGTTCTTGTCGAGACCATCGCCGAGCGATTGGCCGAGAGCCTGCTCCTGCATGAGCGCGTGCGCGCCGTAACCGTCCAGGTGGAAAAGCTCGACATCATTAGCGCCATTGTCGGCGTAAAAATCCGGCGCGAACGGGCGCATGAACAAACCCGCCGCGCTCACGTCGCCGCATTCGGGGCCATAGATGCGCGCAAAGAGCCGCATTAACCCGCCCCTGCTTGTCGTCAAACTGGGCGGCAGTCTGTATGCTGCGCCTGATTTGCCGCGCTGGATCGCCGCGCTGAAAAACTGGCCCGATCGACTGACGCTGGTGTGCGGCGGCGGGCCTTTCGCCGACGCGGTGCGCAGCGCGCAACCGAAAATGGGCTTCACCGACGCGACCGGCCACGCCATGGCGCTTCTGGCGATGGAACAATACGCTTTGGCGTTGGCGCGGCTTTACGGCCTCGATCTTGCGTCGAGCGGCGCGGAAATCGATGCGCTTCACGCCAGAGGGCGGCTGGCGCTCTGGCGTCCCTCGACCATGGTTGCGGCGGCGTCCGATCTCGACGCCGACTGGCGGGTCACCTCGGATAGCCTCGCCGCCTGGCTGGCGCGTGAAACGCAAGCGTCGCTTCTGCTGCTGATCAAAAGCGTCGATGTCGCGCCCGATCTGACAGTCGAGGATCTCGTCGCCGGAGAGGTTGTCGATCGGGCGTTCCCCGCCTATCACGCAGCGACGCCGCTTTTCGTCGCCGGCCCGCGCGCGGTCGACCACGCCGCGCGACAACTGGGTGAAGCGAGCCTGCCAGGCGTCGCCATCGCCCCGCGAAAGAAGATCGCCTGATGAAAAAAAACCAGATCGTCACGCCACGCTGGGGTTGGGCGCTGACCGGTTCGGGACATTTCTTCACAGAATGCCTCGAAATGATCCGAACCCTCGATCACGTCGATCTCTTCGTCAGCAAAGCGGCGGCGGAAGTGGTGCGGATGTACAAGCACGATCTCAATCTCCCCGACACCGTGCGCATTTTCAAGGACACTACGGCGAGCGCCGCGCCGGTCGGCGGATTTTATTACAATGTCTACCATACCCTGGTGATGGCGCCCGCGACCTCCAACACCGTCGCCAAGTGCGTATTCGGCATTTCCGACAATCTCGCTACCAATGTCTTCGCCCAGGCGGGCAAATGTCGTGTGCCGAGCATTGTTTTCGCCTGCGACACAGCGCCTGAACTGGAGACGCGCGCGCCGAAGGGGATGGTGATGGTTTATCCACGCCGGATCGATCTCGAAAACACCGAACGGCTCAAAACCTTCGAGGCGACGCTCGTGGTGGAAAGTCTGGCGTCGCTTCAGGAAGCTGTGGCGCGACGCCATGGCGAAGTCACGCCGCATCAATCTTGAAAGGCGATCCATGAACGCCAGCGGCGAACGCCTGCTGTTTCTGACCGGACATCTCGCCCTGCCGCGTCTTGAGCGAATAATCGCCAGTTTCGGCGAGACCGCAGCGCATTGGCGTGTTCAGAATATCGGCGTCAAAGTCGCGGCGCTCATGACTCAAGAAATCATCGAACGACGATTGCCGCGACCGATTGACGCCGACCGCGTGATTCTGCCGGGACGTTGCCGCGCCGATCTCGAACGCCTGACGGCGTTTTTTGGCGCGCCGTTCGAACGCGGACCGGAAGAAGTCGCCGATCTGCCGGCCTTTCTCGGACGGGTCGGCGGCGCGCCGGATCTGTCGCGTTTCGATATGCGAATCTTCGCCGAAATCGTCGACGCGACCAAAATGTCAGTCGCCGAGATTATCGAAAAAGCCCGCGGCTTGCGCGCCGCCGGCGCCGATGTGATCGATCTGGGCTGTCTTCCGGACACGCCTTTCGATCATCTGGAAGCGACCATTGCCGCCCTCAAGGCGGATGGCCAAAAAGTCAGCGTCGACTCAGCGAACATGGATGAACTGTCGCGCGCGGCCGGAGCCGGCGTCGATCATCTGCTCAGTCTGGACGAAGAGACGCTGTCGATCCTGCCAGATGGTTCGACGGTGATTCCTGTGCTCGTGCCGCATCCGCATGGCGATCTTGACTCGCTGCAGCGCGCCGCGCGACGTGCGCGACAACGTAACATTGCGGCGATCCTTGACCCGATCCTCGATCCGATACATTTCGGTTTCGCAGCCTCCATCTCACGCTATGTCGAATTACGGGCGCGCGAACCCGATGCTGAAATCATGATGGGCACTGGCAATCTCACCGAACTGACCGATGCTGACACCTCTGGCGTGACGGCGGCGATGCTCGGGATATGTTCCGAACTGAATATCCGTCATTTGCTCACCGTGCAGGTCAGTCCGCACACCCGACGCACATTGCAGGAACACGATGCGGCGCGGCGACTGATGTATGCGGCGCGCGCCGACCGGGCCTTGCCCAAAGGTTACAGCGATGCTCTGCTTCAGCTGCATGACAAGCGCCCTTGGTCGACAACGCCGGGAGAAATCGCAGAACTCGCGCGCGAATTGCGCGACGCGAATTTCCGCATTGAGGTCGCCGCCGATGGCGTGCATATTTTCGCCAGGAATTTCCATGAAGTTGCGCCAGACGCACTGTCGCTGTACCCGCATCTCGGGGTCGAACAGGATGGCGGACACGCCTTTTATCTTGGCGTCGAGCTGATGAAGGCGGAACTCGCCTTCAAGCTTGGCAAACGCTATCGTCAGGACGAACCGCTCGATTTCGGCGTCGCGGTGGATAATCCGGAAGAAGACAAGACCCGGTTCAGGGAAATGGGCCACACGCTGCGCAAGATCGGGGAAGGACGCGCCGACGATGCCTCTGATTCATGAATGCGTCGTGACGACGCTCACTCCCGACGGCAAGCCCCACATCGCGCCGCTCGGCCTCATCGAGCAAGACGGTTTCTGGATCATTGCGCCCTTCCGTCCGTCCGCGACGCTGTTCAATCTGATGACGGGGCGGAAGGTCACCGCGAGTTTCACCGACGATGTGCGGATCTTCGCCAGGCTTGTCGCCGGTCACCGCAGCTTTCCTCTCACCGATATCGCTGCCTGGCCTGCCCCACGACTTTCCGGCGCCCTGGCGCATGCGGAGCTGGAGGTCGTCAACTTCGAGGATGATGAACAGCGGCCACGCTTTTTCTGTCAAATAATCCGTGCTGTGACGCACCGTCCTTTCCTTGGCATGAACCGCGCCCGAGCGGCTGTGCTCGAAGCCGCCATCCTGTCCACGCGTCTCGATCGTCTGCCGCGAGAGAAAATCGATAGTGAAATCGCATATCTGAAAATCGCCATCGACAAGACCGCCGGCGACGCCGAGCGCGAAGCCTGGGACATGGTAATGGAGAAAATCGATGCGCATGTCGCGCCCATGGTTGGCGATACAAGAAACAATGGCCAGTCATGAGCAATGAAGAAAAGAACATCTACGCCGAACCGGCGCATATCGATGGCGACACATTGGCCAATCTGGGGCCCTTGCGCGCGCTCGCCGGAGTCTGGCGCGGCGAGAAGGGCGTCGACGTCAATCCGAAGGAACATGGACCGGAAACGCGCAGCTTTATCGATCATATCGAGTTGCAGCCAATCGACCCGCAAACCAATGGCCCGCAGCTTTTCTATGGCCTGAGGTATCACCAGCACGTCATCTCGCCGGGCGAAGCCGGAACCTATCACGACCAGACCGGCTATTGGCTCTGGGAGCCCGCGACCGAGACAGTCATCCAGACACTCTCGATCCCGCGCGGACAAATCGCCATGGCTGTCGGCAAGGCGACCAAAGACGCGAGGTTCTTCGAACTGGTTGCGAAACGCGGCGAAACGACCTTCGGCATCTGCTCAAACCCGTTTCTGGAGGAGGCGTTCAAAACCCTTGCCTACCGCATCGCCGTGACGATTCATCCCGACGGAACATGGTCCTATGCAGAAGAAACGACCCTTCAGATCAAAGGGTCTGACAAGCCATTCGCTCATCGCGACACAAGCGTTCTTGTAAATATTGGCGCGCCAACGCCCAATTCGCTGGCGCGCCTCAAAAACGCGAAGAGTTGATCATTCGAGCAAGGACAGCGCGACGGCGGGCGCGCAATCCCCGGCGGCGGCGCGCAGGGTTTCCGTCGCTGGAATGAATTCAGCAAAATCGCGCAACAGACGCCCTTGCGCCTGCGCCAGACGCGAGGCAAGAGCGCGCCCCACCCCAGCGACGACAAAAACGGCCTCTGGCGCAAGGCCATCGCGCGAAACGAGAAGCGCAATCTGATCCTCGATCGCCCGCAATTGCTCCCGCGCCAGATAATCGGCGAAGGCGCGTAAATCCGTTTCGCCCAGATCGGCGGCGTCGCGCCCGGCAAGACGCGCCAGACGCGCCTGCGCGGCTTGCCGCGACTTGGGACGACCATCGGCGGTCGGCGCAAGATCGGCCCGGCTGTCGCCTTCCGCCAGATCGCCCAGCACTCGCCGCACATCGGCCATGCTGGCGAAAGCTTCGTTGACCAGCGGCGTCCAGCGACCGCCAATCGGCGCCTGATGCGCATAGGATTGCGGCGCGCCGCGCGAAAAACCGGCATAGGCGAGTTCGCCCTGCGCAAGACGTTCAGCGTCGGTTGCGCCCCGCGCGATAATCTCATGGTTGCGCACGGGAATGAGATCAGTGGTCGTTGAACCGATATCAATGAATAAGGCTTCGCGGCAGGAGCGCGCCACCAATTCTGCGCTCGCACGCCAATTTGCTGAAGCGACATCGAAGACGTGAGTCGCCACATCGGTCCGCGCGACCAACCCCCGCGCGCCGGCGTAAAAGAACGTCGCCGGCCCAAGTTCATGCGCCATGATCGCGGCAATGATCGAGACGCCGCGCGCACGATCCTCGAAAGCGTCCGATAATTCGGCGGTCATCGTCACATGATGACGCGCTGCGGGGCAAAATTCCTCGCAGATTGCGCGCACAGCCTCCTCCAGGGAGGAAAGGCCTGCATGCGGCGCGCAGGCGCGTTGCATTACGGCGACAAGCCGCCCATCCCGCGACCGCGCCGCCTTCACATGCGCGCCGCCAATATCCCAGCCGATTACATCGCGCATTGTCGCTACCAAAAACAAAAAGGGGAGCCCTCAGGCTCCCCTTTCTACACCAGAACCGGTTCGCGCGCTTAGTTGGCGGCGAAGGGGTGCTTGGCTTCGTTGCGCTTGGCGACGACTTCA
>JBBARD010000091.1:0-7687 GCA_040399965.1 Methylocystis sp.
GAAAATTATCGCGCCGATCGCTTGAGGACATGCGCGCCGGCGCGCGCGTCGATGTTGCGCCCTACAAGCGCGGCGACATGGATTTTGTCTTGTGGAAGCCGTCGGCGGCGCATGAGCCGGGTTGGGACAGTCCATGGGGCTTCGGTCGGCCCGGCTGGCATATCGAATGTTCGGCGATGTCATGGAAACATCTCGGCGAAACCTTCGATATTCACGGCGGCGGCATCGATCTGGTATTCCCGCATCATGAAAACGAGATCGCGCAAAGCTGCTGCGCCTTCGATCGCGACGTGATGGCCAACTACTGGATGCATAACGGCTTCCTTCAGGTCGAGGGCGAGAAAATGTCCAAGAGCCTGGGGAATTTCATCACGATCCATGAGTTGTTGCACACCGATAAATTCGGCGGCCGCAAATGGCCGGGAGAAGTGCTGCGCCTCGCCATGCTGCGCACGCATTATCGTCAGCCGATCGACTGGACGGTGAAAGCGCTGGAGGAGGCCTATTCAACTTGCGTGGAATGGTATCTTTATTCCCACATTGCCGATCTTGGCGCTGAGGCGCCCGCAGAAGTCATCAATGCTTTATCAGACGATCTTAACGTCCATGCAGCTTTTACCGCGATGCACGAGCTAAATCGTAAGGCGCGTAAAGGAGATAGATCTGCATCGGCAAAATTGCGCGCGGCTCTCGATTTGCTTGGCATCGACTTAAAGGACGAAAATTACAAAAAATTTCTGCTGTTGACACGAAACTTGGATAGTTTGGATAATCCATCATTGAACGAATTGGTCCTAGAGGAGCGTGAGTCTTTTTTGGCCTCAGCTGGTAAGACGAAGGCTGAAATTGAAGCTCTGATCCACGCCCGTCTCGCTGCGCGCGCTGAAAAAAACTGGGCCGAGTCTGATCGCATTCGCGATGAACTCGCCGCCATGGGCGTCGCGCTCAAGGACAACAAGGACGGCACGACGACGTGGGAGATTAACCGGGCAATCTAACGCTAACCGCGCCTCGATCAGCCTCTCGCTCGCAAAAGCGCCGCCTTTCCCCCCGACATTTGTTTCATGACGACTAACGACGACCCGCCCGAACCGCATGAATCCGGTCTGCTGACTGTTGATCTCGCCGCGCTCGTCGCCAACTGGCGCCAGCTTGCGGCGATGGCGGCGGATAGACGCATCGACTGCGCGGCGGTGGTCAAGGCTGACGCCTATGGCCTCGGCCAGGCGCCCGTCATGAATGCGCTGGCCGCCGCAGGCTGCCGGACTTTTTTCGTCGCCAATCTTGCCGAAGGCGAACTGGCGCGCCGCCTGACGCCCGACGCCGCCATTTATGTGCTCGATGGCCTGACCCCCAGCGCCGGCGACCGCCTCGCCGCCGCGAATTTGCGGCCTGTGCTCGGTTCGCTGGCTGAAATTGACGAGTGGGCGCAAACCGCCCGCGCTCTGGGGCGTCCGCTCGACGCCGCGGTGCATTTCGACACCGGCATGAACCGCTTCGGCCTTCCGGCGCGGGAGGCGGGAGCGGTCGCCGCGCGCCTCGCCGAAAATCCCGGACATGTGCGGCTGACTCTGCTGATGAGCCATTTTGTCAGTTCTCAACTCCATGGCGCGCCGATCAACGCCCGTCAGATCGCCGATTTCGACGCCGCCCGTCGTTTCTTTCCGAATGTTCCGGCGTCGATGGCGAATTCCTCGGGAGTGTTTCTGCCCGAACGGCCGCATTATGATCTCTTGCGTCCCGGCTATGCGCTTTATGGGGGCAATCCGACCACCCATCCGGACAATCCGATGCGGCCGGTCGCGCATTTGCGGGTCCGCATTCTTGCAACGCGTGATGTTTTGCCGGGCGAAACCGCAGGCTACGACGCGACGTGGACGGCGCAGCGCCCCACGCGGCTCGCCACCATCGGCGCCGGCTACGCCGACGGCTTGCCGGTCTCGGCTTCGGCGCGGGCCGGTAAAGACGGCGGCGCGGCGATCGTCGGCGGCGCGCGCTGTCCCTTTGTCGGGCGGGTGTCGATGGACTCGATCATTCTCGACGTGACGGACGCGCCGCTCGCCGCTTCGCAACGCGGCGGCTGGGCGGAGATTCTGGGCGAGAGCATCGGCGTCGACGAACTCGCCGGCCGCGCCGGCGTGATCGGCTACGAAATTCTCACCCGGCTGGGAAGACGCTATGCGCGTCGCTATATCTGATCAGGCCCTGGCGAACCAGGGCTGAAGCACCGGATAGCCGGCGCCGGCCAGCAGCGAAACGGTTTCGTATAGCGGCAGGCCGACCACCGCCGTGTAGGACCCGACGAGTCTCGCCACGAAGGTTCCGGCGAGTCCCTGAATGGCGTAACCGCCCGCTTTGCCGCGCCACTCGCCGGCGGCGAGATAGGCGTCGACCTCCATCGCGCCGAGGCGTTTGAAGCGGATGCGCGCCTCGACCAGACGTTTGGTCTCCGCTCCGGAGGGCGAGATCAGGCTCACCGCCGTGAACACCCGATGCTGCCGGCCGGAGAGAAGTTGCAGACATTCGTCGGCCTCCTCCGTGGTTTCCGGCTTGGGCAGAATGCGCCGGCCGACCGCGACGACCGTGTCGGCGGCGACGATGTAGCTGTTTTTCAAATCAGGATGCGCCTGCCGGATTTTGGCGGCGGCGGCGGCCTTGCCGCTGGCCAGCCGGATGGCGAGGCCGCGCGGCGACTCGCCTTTCATCGGGGTCTCGTCGATATCGGCGGGCAGCAACGCGTCGACCTCGAACCCGGCCTGCTGAAGAAGAGCCAGCCGGCGTGGCGAGGCCGAGGCGAGAATCAGTTTGGCGCGGGGAGCGGCGGGTTCGGCAGTCACGAAACGGCTCCGCCTGAGAATATCCTAACGGAAACGGTAGGTGATGCGGCCCTTGGTCAGATCATAGGGCGTCATTTCGACCATTACCTTGTCGCCTTCCAGCACGCGAATGCGGTTCTTGCGCATTTTGCCAGCGGTGTGGGCGACGATTTCATGGTCGTTTTCGAGCTTCACGCGAAACATCGCGCTGGGCAGCAATTCGGTCACGATACCGGGGAATTCGAGCAATTCTTCCTTGGCCATGTGGGTCCTTCCGGGCGCCTCCGTCGCAGGGGTTGCGCAAAGCGAAAAGCCGCTGCTCCCCGGGCGGGAAGAGCGGAACCGGGAGCCTCATAGACGAAAATAGGGGACTTGGGTAGGGGCGGGGCTTCGGCGATCCTATTTCGGCGATCCTACTTCGGTTTTCCCTTCACCGTCCGTGTGCCGGGTTTGCCGCCGCTGGAGCGGCCGGCGGGGCGGGGGGGCAGGGCGCGGCCGAGCGGCCGGGCCTCGCCGCCGCCGAAATTATGCGGCCCCATATCGGCGTCGGTGGGCTTGCGGGCGCGGGTGGCGAGCGCGGCGTCGACGTCGCGGGGCGCTGCGCCGCGCGACGAACGACCAAACGAGGCGCGAAACTGCGGGCTGGCCTCGGCGAGCAGCTCGGCGCGTTGCAGACGCTGAATCTCGTCGCGCAGCCGCGCCGCCTCCTCGAAGGCGAGATCTGCGGCGGCTTCCTTCATGCGCTTTTCGAGATCGGCGAGCGTCGCCTGAAAATTATGGCCGGGCGCGATGTCGTAGCCGGTGTCGACGGTGACGTGATCCTGTTCGGCGACGCCGCCAAGAATATCGGCGATGCCGCGCTTGATCGAGGCGGGGGTGATGCCGTTTTCGTGATTATAGGCCTGCTGCTTGGCGCGACGGCGGTCAGTCTCGTCCATCGCGCGCTGCATCGAGCCGGTGATCTTGTCGGCGTAGAGAATGACGCGGCCATCGACATTGCGCGCGGCGCGGCCGATGGTCTGCACCAGCGACGTTTCCGAGCGCAGAAAACCCTCCTTGTCGGCGTCGAGGATGGCGACCAGCCCGCATTCGGGGATATCGAGGCCCTCGCGCAGCAGATTGATGCCGATCAGCACATCGAAGGCGCCGAGACGCAAATCGCGAATGATCTCGATGCGCTCCAACGTATCGATGTCGCTATGCATGTAGCGCACGCGCACGCCGTTCTCGTGCAGATATTCGGTGAGGTCCTCGGCCATGCGTTTGGTGAGCACGGTGACGAGCGCGCGATAGCCGATCTGCGCGACGGCGCGCAACTCATCGAGAACATCGTCGACCTGCGAGCGCGCCGACCGCACTTCGACCGGCGGATCGATCAAGCCGGTCGGACGAATGACCTGCTCTACGAAGACGCCGCCGGTCTGCTCCATCTCCCATTTGCCCGGCGTCGCTGAAACCGCGACGGTCTGCGGCCGCATCGCATCCCATTCCTCAAAGCGCAGCGGGCGATTATCCAGACAGGAGGGCAGGCGGAAGCCATATTCGGCAAGCGTCGCCTTGCGCCGGAAGTCGCCGCGATACATGCCGCCGATCTGCGGAATCGTCACATGGCTTTCATCAGCGAAGACCAGCGCATTATCTGGCAGATATTCGAACAATGTCGGCGGCGGTTCGCCGGGACGGCGGCCGGTGAGATAGCGCGAGTAATTCTCAATGCCGGCGCAGGAGCCCGTCGCTTCCATCATTTCGAGATCGAAGCGCGTGCGTTGCTCCAGCCGCTGCGCCTCGACCAGGCGCCCCGAACGATTGAGTTCGTCGAGACGCGCGCGCAACTCCTCCTTGATCGCCTTGATCGATTGCAGCAGCGTCGGGCGCGGCGTCACATAATGCGAATTGGCGTAGACCTTCACGAATTCGAGATCGACGGTTTTTTTCCCCGTCAGCGGATCGAATTCGCCGATCGACTCGACCTCGTCGCCGAAGAAGTTGATGCGCCAGGCGCGATCTTCGTAATGCGCCGGAAACACGTCGACAGTGTCGCCGCGCACGCGAAACGTCCCACGCGTGAAGTCGGCGCTGACGCGGCGGTATTGCAGCGCGACGAGATCGGCGACGAGCTGGCGCTGTTCGAGCTTTTCGCCAAGCTGCACCGGGAAGGTCATCGCGGTGTAGGTTTCGACGGAGCCGATGCCGTAGATGCAGGAGACGGAGGCGACGATGATCACGTCGTCGCGTTCGAGCAGCGCGCGCGTCGCGGCGTGGCGCATCCGGTCGATCTGCTCGTTCACCGAGGATTCTTTTTCGATATAGGTGTCCGAGCGCGGCACATAGGCCTCGGGCTGGTAGTAATCATAATAGGAGACGAAATATTCGACGGCGTTATTGGGGAAGAAGCTCTTGAATTCGCCATAGAGCTGCGCCGCCAGCGTCTTGTTTGGCGCCAGAATCAGCGCCGGCCGCTGGGTGCGGGCGATGACGCTCGCCATGGTGAAGGTCTTGCCCGAGCCGGTGACGCCGAGCAGCACCTGATCGCGCTCCTGCGCCTCGACGCCCTTCACCAGTTCGGCGATGGCGGCGGGCTGATCGCCTTTAGGCTCATATTCCGAGACCAGATCGAAGGTGACGCCGCCTTCCGATTTCTCCGGCCGCTCCGGCCGGTGCGGTTTCCAGGGCGCGGCGTCGCGCAGATGCGGGTCGCCAAGCCGCAGAAGATCGGCGAGACTTTCGGCGGTCGCCTGCACGCCGCCGCCCTGATCGGTCGCCGGGCCGAGAACGATTTTGGCGTATTCGGCGTCGTCGAGCGGCGCGGCGGAAGGGTCGTAGCCGGCCTGTCCGCGATCCGAGAAGCCGGGAGCCAGCGCGGGATTGAGCAATTGCGCGAGATGCGGGCCAAGCGGCAGGACCTCGGGCTTCGAGGCCTTGGCGGCGGTCGGCCGCGCCGGGTCTTTTTTCGGGCGCGGTTTCGCGGCGGACGGATCGCTGGGCTTTTTCGGCATTGGCGGGAATATGGGGTTTTTCGCGCGGGGAGGGAAGCGGGGAGGGGGAGTAAAACGAGGTGATTTAAATGATTTAAGGGAGCATTGAACGTAATAAAGGTTCAGCATGAGGCCGAACCGCTTTCCATAAGTTCACCCACGATTCCATTTTGTCCGGATTTTGAAGTAAATAAAGTATGAAATTATAAATAACATAAACTACGCCATATTTCATCAATCGATTTTCTCGCAGAATATCAAATCCAAAAGGATATGGCGCGGGCTCAATAGTTGGTTTAAGTTTTTTGTCTTCTTCATCAATCTCCACTATCGGAGCTTCATGATGAACCGCCTCAAGTTCCTGCAAGACGCTAGGTGCAAATTTTTCGGGAGTGAATTCGCGTATGACATTTCTAAAACTCGCGAAAGCTTCTTCCGGAACCGGAGGGCCAAGCCGACCTTTTCGGGCTGCCTCGTGATAGCGTTCCGTCTCAGGATAAAAATCGAGCAGCGAATAATGCGCCTTCAAGATCCTATTCAGTCTTGCCGCCAGGGTTTCCGGTATTACGGCGGCCTCGGCGCCGAAAAGGTGGTGTATTGCAATGATTTCGTGATCCGCCAGCAGGAAATTACCCTCGCCTACCGAAGTCGGCAGATCATCGGCGTAACGCTCCAGTCCCTCCAGATAATCGCGGCGAACATTACCGAATTTCTCTGCGCGGAGATCGGCGATGAGACGTCGCGCAAGCTCTCTGGCGGTATCTAGCCATTGGCGATGCGTCGTCTCGTCTCCGGCAAAGGCGATAACAGGCGTGTTTTGCGGACCGGCGACGATATCAATTTGGCCGGCTTCGTTTAGGCCGAGGGTAAATGGCGACGGAACATCATCGAGAGGTTTGGGAAAATCATTTAGACTTGTGTCAGACAAAGAATTTTGCTCGCCCAACTCCGCCAATCTCTCCGCGATCCACTTATTGGCCGCCGCCGGTCCCTTGTCCCATTCTTCAATCGGAACGGTGGCGTAGATCATGTCATGCGCTTCGCTCCGTGTTCTGCCGCTCAGGATGTCTTCGTACCAATTTTTCCAGACCCACCAGTTGTCGGCGTCGGGTAGAGCAAGAGCAAGTTTATCCCAACTATCCAAGATGAAGGGGGGTGAAGCACCATGCCACAAGGGTATGTCGGCGAGTCGACGGGCTAACGTTCCAGACAAAACGAGTCGTACATCTAGCTCGACTGCGAACCAGATCGCTTTTTCCATTTGGTTCTTAGAGCTATACTTTGAAGAGGAGGCATGGGGGCGATTGCCGCCCCATGAACTCCCCCATGAGTTGCCCCAGGATGAACCCCATGCAGATCGGTTAGCGCCTGTCCTCGATGCTTGATTTTGATTAATTAATAGAATGCCGTTTGTCGCATCTCTAACAGCATTGAATGTTTCTTTGTGGAGGTTTGACCCATACAAATCGTCGAAAGTCAAATGACTAGCATCATGAATAAGTAGATTTTCATATATTGTGGGATCAACATGTGAGTCCGTATAAAACGATTTAGCTGCTTTTGCAGCATTAACCGCGGACCATAACACATTTGTATTCAAAATATCGGAGGATGCTGTTTCAGCTAAGGCGGCATTCAAGGCTATGTAGAGATTAAGCAGAAACTCCTTCATCCTACGTGGATACATTGCAACACTTAATGAAGTTTCTGTCGCACGAAATAAGCGAGAAGCAGCTTTAATTGTAACTTTATTTGCTTTGGCCTCGTTTTTAAGCTCTTGGTTAATAACAAAAGGCAGCGCCCTCAGCGCCGCGCGGGCGGCCAGCGACACGCAAACGTTCGGCGCCGGTCGGGCTTCTTTCAGCCATTCCGCAAAATCTTCCGCATTTTCTATCC
>JBBARD010000092.1:0-7647 GCA_040399965.1 Methylocystis sp.
TGATCGAAGATGCTCTCCTTGCCGGCGTCGGGAGCAGGCGCGGCCTTGTCGCCCGGCTTGATCTCCTTGAGTTTGACGTCGCCCTGATTGATCGCCTTGGTCCAGTCGCCGCCGCCCTCGACGCGGCGTTGCCAGGCCGGAATGACTGTGAGCGCGATGCTCGTGAGGAAAAACGCCGTGGCGAGTATTCCCGTCGCCCGGGTCAGGGCGTTGGCCTGCCCCCGGCCTGTGAACACACCGCCCTGGCCACCCATCCCAAGGGCGCCGCCCTCGGATTTCTGATACAAAATAACGATGATCAGAGCGATGACCACCATCAGGTGGATCGCAAGAATAACCTGGGTCATTTCAGTCCTTCCCTGACGCGGAGCGGCCCGACGCCGGGCGCTCGACGCTCAATTCCGCCGCGCTTCTACACCATGACCGCCGACGCGCAAAGTCTCACCGTTGCGGGCGAGTTCCGGCAAAAAAATCGCGCGCCGGGAGCGGGCGCGCGATCTCTGGTCGAAGCGGTGGAGATCTACTCAATAGGTGGCGCCGTCCTGACCCTTCCAGCTTCCACCGCTTTCGTCAAAACGGGTTTCGTCTTTGAATTCAATTGATTTTCCTGGCTCGATATATTGACGTTCCTTGATCATCTTGTTCTGGATTGTGGTCGAGTAATAGGTGCTGGCGGAGCAACCTTCCTTCAGCTTCCCGTCAGCTTCAGGTTTGCAGTCGAGATTGGCGCCCTTGGGGAACTTCACCGTGGCGGTGAAGTAAAACTCGTATCCAGCGTGACCCGCGCCCTCAACGTCCAGCGGCCAGCCGCGCGTAATGTCGAATTTTTCGATTACGGCGTCCGGATCGAATTTCTTCTTGATCAGATTTTCGAAGACCTTGCGCGCCGCCTCGGGCTTCGGCTCGCAATTAAAGACGCAAAAAGCACTTGCCGGCGCCGACGCTATTAAGCCAACGGCGAGCGCGGCGGCGGCGATCATCAGTCTTTTCATTTTCTGCGTCTCCTTCCCTGTCGCATGAAACATTTTTTTGGCCATTATCCGACTTGCGTCGCCCGGCCCCGTTTCATCACGCATGAACCTTGCAATTGACAGTTTCAAGCTGCACACGATCCCGCATCGCGGCAAGGGCGAGACCGCGCGCGAATTGTCGCACAAGATCGCCTTGGTCAGGAATTCGCCTGCGGTGTTGCGTCGCGTCGGGGGGCGATCTATTGACGGCGCGATCATTTCCAACGCTTGCTCGCAAAAGAGGTTTTTCATGTCCGCCCACAAGCTGCTGCTCCTGCCCGGCGACGGCATCGGTCCGGAAATCACCGCCGAAGCGGAAAAGGTTCTCGCCCTGCTGAATGCGTCTGGCGTGACGCAATTCGAGATCGAAAGGGGTTTGGTCGGCGGCGCGGCCTATGACGCTTACCGTGTGGCGATCAGCGAAGGCGACATGAAACTGGCGCATAAGGCCGACGCCGTTTTGCTCGCTGCGGTCGGCGGCCCAAAATGGGATGGCGTGCCCTACGACGTGCGTCCCGAGGCTGGACTGCTGCGTCTGCGAAAGGACCTGGGGCTCTTCGCCAATTTGCGCCCGGCGATTTGCTACCCGGCGCTGGCGGACGCTTCTTCCCTCAAGCGCGAACTCGTCGACGGCCTCGATATCATGATCGTGCGCGAGTTGACCGGCGGCGTCTACTTTGGAGAGCCGAAGGAGATCACGGATCTTGGCAATGGCCAGAAACGCGCCGTCGACACCCAGGTCTACGAAACCTACGAAATCGAACGCATTGGCCGCGTTGCTTTCGAGCTGGCGCGCAAGCGCGGCAACAAGGTGACCTCGTCGGAAAAAGCCAATGTGATGAAATCGGGCTATCTTTGGCGAGAGGTCATCACCGCCTTGCACCAGCGCGAATATTCCGACGTCAAACTCGAACACATGCTTGCCGACGCCCTCGCTATGCAGCTTGTGCGCTGGCCCAAACAGTTCGACGTCGTCGTCACCGACAATCTCTTCGGCGACATGCTGTCTGACGAGGCCGCCATGCTCACAGGGTCCCTGGGCATGTTGCCGTCGGCCTCGCTCGGTGCGGCGGATGCGCAGGGAAAGCGCCATGCGATGTACGAGCCCTGTCATGGCTCCGCGCCGGACATCGCCGGCAAGGGGATCGCCAATCCAATCGCGATGATCGGATCGCTGGGCATGGCGTTGCGCTATTCCTTTGATCTTCCCGGCGTGGCGGATGCGATCGATGCGGCGATCGCCGCCGTTCTGGCGCAAGGCTTGCGGACAGCTGATATCAAGGGCGACGCGCCGTCCGCAGTCTCTACCGGCCAGATGGGCGACGCAATCGTCGCCGAATTGAAAAAGTCTGTGGGTTGATCTCAAAAAAACGCGGCGGTGTATGACCGCCGCGTAGTATTTTCATAAGATCAGAGTTCTTGTCGCTTGTTGAGAGAGGGTTCTCGCCCCTGTCAGCGACGTTTGCCCTTGCCGCTCTTGCCTTTGCCGCCGCCCAATTGGTCGCGGCAGGAGGAGCTGATCTTGTTAATATTGGCGCGCAGGCATTTCTCGATCGCGTTTTCATCCGGGATGGCTGACTCGCAATAGCTGCGGGCGTCAGTTTCGCAGGCGGCTTGCTGATCGGCGGTCCCGCCGGCGTAAGCTGGAGCCGCTGCAAAGAGAGCCAGGAAAGCAGAAATCCGGATTATTTTGCGCATTCAGTCGTTCCCTTCTTTTGATGAATTTCATATAGCGGTTACCCTGGTTTCCCGGCTCCGCTTATCCCCTCTGGTTTAACCATACGTCATCGGGACGAGTCGATAAATGATTTTGATGGGCGCCGAATGCAATGGGCCGGCCCGATTTACCTCGCCGGGCGCTCCTTTTGCCGAAAAGATCGAATCAGGGAATATGAAAGATATTGATATTATTGAGCTACATCGTCGCTTAAACGAAAGATCACGCCAGTCGCCCCAGCAGGGCGACTTTCCGGATCATTGTTCTGCGGACCTAAATGCCCTTTCCCTGACCGGGAGTGAATATCGCCTTGACCCGATTTCCCGATGCGCCCCTGAGGGGGGCGCCGGTCGCATTCGCCGATGCGGCGGGTGCAGGGCCAGATCGAACGACGCCCTGGTTCGTCGTTAAGTTATATTCCATAGCTTCGCCACGCACGACCGTGTCTTTTTTCACATAAACGACATTGCCCGTAAACAACGCAGTGTTGGACTTTTTATCGAAATCCATTTTTCGTCCGGTTACGGAAGTATCGACCGAGACATAAACAACATTGTTGGTGATAAGGATTTTGTCTTTCGCCTGGTCGTAAACGAGTTTTTCGCCCTTCACAGTGGCGGCGCCTTTTTGAAAGACGACATTCCCGGTCAGCAAAGCTGTGCCGCTCGCTTTATCGTATTCGAGATTATCCGCCCTGGTCAGGCCATCGCTCTGCTGGATGGCGACGTTTCCATTCATGTAAATTTTATTTTTTTGCCGGTCGTATTGAAGTCTGTTTCCGGAATAGGCCTCCTTTTGGGTATGGATAACCACGGGCCCATTGGCCTCAATTCTGTTCACGCGGTCTGTGGTTGACCCCGCGCCGGCTGCTGCGTTGTCGAGATGGATCGTCAGATCGGCCGATTTCAGCGTCGATGGACCATTCGTGACCAGAATGTCGCCGGTGTAGATCAGTAATTTTCTTGAGTCTTTCATATCGAGGCGATTGGCCTCGATGGTGAGCGGATCCTGTGCGCTCGCTCCCGGCAACAAGCCATCGCCGGCGTGCAGGGGAGAGACGACAAGAAACAGACCGACGACGGAAAAAAATGCCGTCGATAATTTCCGTTTCATGCGTCCAGGCCTTGCCTCGCCGGCGTTTTCATCAAATCAGGAAAGCATGTCGTCGATCTGCGTTAAAGCCTTGAGAACGTAATTGCCGCCCGGAAAACCATTGAGGAACTCTTCAGTTTTTTGAGGCTCCCGGCCGGATGCGATCATCAGACCGGCTGTAACAAGAAGCAGCAGCGCAAGCAGGGGGAACAGGAACCCCGCCAGAACGCCAACGCCAAGTAAAATTCCGTATTTTGTGCGATTCGACGACATAAGCATGTTCCTTTCGAGTGGAAAGTGGTGAGCGAGATCAGTCTGTTGGAGCAAAATGGTTTATCGGATCCATAACGCCGGCCACTTCCGTCACGCCGGTCTTCGGGGCTGATTCATATTTTTGCGTCTCTTTTTGTCGCCGCCAGAACCGGAGAACAACGAGATTTCCAGACGGGTCAAACAATAAGTGCGCATAGAGACCGATTTCCGAAAGAACTCTCGGGCAGCGGCTGAAACAATTTCCTGATTTGGGCGCATCATCCGTCCCTTTGCCGCGTCATTGATGATCAATCAGCACCCAACCGGCTAAAACTCAATTTGGGCGAATTAATGCGGGGGCGATCAGATAATGATTGATTATGGTGCAATGCACAATTAGCTTGACCTTGCTCGAAGTAAGACTTTTTCCTCGAGCACTCCCTCCCTTGACTTGGGCCGCCGGGCAACCGGCGGTCTTTTTTTGTCCGATGTGCGCGCCTGATTTCAGCGGTCCAGGCGCAGGCGGCGGGCTGCTTTTGGTTATAAATGCTCTATAAATCAAAAACTTGAAGGCGCATGTTCGAGTTCATCCTATCACCTCTCGGCGAATGACGGCCCTCGTTTGGGAGGGCGGTTTCCTTGTATATAAACGATCCACTGCGTTCTCCGATACTGCGGGAGGCCCTGCCAATGCCGATATTCAAGCTGCCGCTCTCTGGAGACGTAACCCAGTCGATCAATCCGTGGACGGCGATTTTCAGCCCGACCGGCGGCCAATGGAGCCTTCTCAACATCGCCATCGGCCAATCGAGCGCGCCACAGATCGAGGCCGATGTGCTCACCGATGTCGCCGGCTACGGAAAGCAGCTCGGACGCATCGGCGACGCAATGAAGGTGTTGTTGAAGTATCTGCCCGAGGACGCCCGCCTGACCCCCGAGGAACGCGCCGCCATTCAAGCCTTCGAGCAAATGCTATCCGATATTGAGGCGGTGAAGCAGCGGCGCCGCTGCGTCGGACCGACGCCCTGAGGCCGCAAGCGCCCGGAGTGGTTAAAATGTCACACAACAGCGAATTGGACGAGACATTCGGTTTTCGCCACAATTTGGCCGGGCGTGCCCGCCAGTTTGTGTTTACGCCTCCTTGGCGTTCCTCCCTAGACTAGGACCGCCGGCCAGTTCGGCGGTCTTTTTTCTTTACGGACGGGCCGACAGGAGCCGGCAAGAAGCGGCCGGGAGGTCGGCATGATTGGAAAAATCGTCGCGACGTTAATTGTGATCAGCGGTCAGGGCGGCAACATCGCCTCAACCTATCATCAAAGCTGGGCCAGCTGTCAGGCCGCCCGCGCCGCTTTGCCCGACGGCGGCTACGACAAGGTGGAGCTGACGGCGCAAAAGCCCGAAGAGGCCGCCAGTCACAAAATTTCTGATCTGCCGCCCAATGTGACGCTGTTCGTTCAGAAAAAAGATCGGCGACCGGTCGCCTGGGCCTTTTGCGTGCCGCAGGGCAATCTCTCCGAGGACGGATCACAGAACGCCCCCCTGCAACCGGGGAAGTGACGGCAATTCCATTACCGCAATCGTCGGCGGGGGCTAACTTTCCTTTACGGCGGATCGGCGCCGCGATTAGAACGGATGATATTGATATAGCCAGTTTTCGCTCAGCATGACGTCGCCGTGCTTGAGATAAAGCCGCATTTCGACCGGGTCGGGCCCCTCCACAGTCAGGTCGAACTGGGCGCGCCAATGGCCGGGAACCTCATCGAAAACCGCCTCGGTGAAAACGTAGGAGAAGGTCCCGCGCGACGCCCAGAGCACTGGCTCCGGCTTCACGCCGAAGGGTAGCTTCGCAAGCGACTCGCCAAGAAACTCGACCATGAATTTCCTCACGCCCTTCGGTCGTGGAAGGCCCGGCTGGCCACCGTTGCCAAGACGCGTCGCAACGCAACGCGCCAGCGGCGTCGGGAAGGGCTCGTCGGCTTGCCAATGCAGGCGATAGGAGAGTTCGAAGTTCGCACCCGGGACAGCGGGTTTCTCGGGCACCCACATGACGACGATATTATCGTGAATCTCGTCGTCCGTCGGGATCTCGATCAGCTGGATCGCGCCCTTGCCCCAGTCGCCTTTGGGTTCGATCCACACGCTGGGACGGCGGTCGTAAAACACGCCGTCGAGATAGTGATCGAAATTACGATCGCGCTGCATCAGCCCGAAGCCTTTGGGATTATTGTCCCCAAAGGCCGAGGCCATGACGCGGCCGGGGTTATTGAGCGGCCGCCAGAGACGTTCGCCGGTTCCGGTCCACATGCTCAAGCCATCGGAGTCGTGGACCTCTGGTCGCCAGTCGACCCCTGTCGGCTTCACAGTCTCGGAGAACCAATACATGGAGGTCAGCGGCGCCAGGCCAAAGCGCGCGAAGGTCCCGCGCAGATAGAGGGCGCAGTCGATGTCCATCACGACGCCCTTGCCTCGCGTCATCAGGAATTTATAGGCGCCGACGATCGAGGGGCCTTCGAGCAGCGCGTGCAGAACGACGCCGTCGTCAGTCTCCGGGCCGACATAAATATGTGTGAAATCAGGGAACTCCTCGTTCGATCCGGATTGCCAGGTGTCGAGCGCGACGCCACGCGCCGACAGCCCATACTGACGCAAGGCGCCGATGGCCCGAAAATAGGAGGCGCCCAGAAAGGCGACCCAATCGTTCTTTTTCCAGTCTAGCGCGCCGTTCTTGGCTTCCTGTATGCGAAAGCCGGCGAAGCCAGCTCCGGCCGGCAACTGACGCGCGATCGAGTCGGACGGCATGTTGAAATAGACCGGATCATAAACGATTTCCCGGGCTTGGCTGTTTTCGACGGCGTAAACGCGGACCGCCTTCTGGAAGAATTTGCCGAGATGGAAGAACTCCACCGGAAAGCGCTCTTTGGTGTCGGCGAAAAGCGCGTGATCGGTGTTGTAGGTGATCTTGCCCCATGCTTCGTAATCGATTTTCGAGGTGATCTCCGGCGCCGGGATATTCGGCTTGCGGTAGGGCTCCGCGATGAGCCTTTGCGCTTCCTGCTTAAGCTCCTCAAAGGAGAAGGGACGGGGTTCGCCGAGTTTCACGGCCCGGGTTTGGGCTTGCGCAGATTCGGCGCCGACCGCCCCCACAGCTCCCGTCGCCGCAACGACTTTTAGAAAAGAGCGGCGATCATGTTTGTTGAACATGGAGATGTTTCCCGACCGTCTTGCCTCATGGGCGATATGAAAACCAACGGCTCGGGGCGGGTGTCCGCTCAGCCGCGGATCGGTTCGTTTTTTAAGGCGGTCCGCATAAAGAAATAGAGACCGACAAAACCCAGCACAGAGAAAAACACTTCGAGCGCGCGGCTCACCATCGGATCGAGCTGGAACAGGCCGCCCAGCGCCCAGCCAGCGGCCCATGAGGCGCCAACAAGCTCCGTGCCGACGAGGATCGCCACCGCGACCAGCGTCGATAGATGAAGATAATTGATCGGCTTGTCGCTCATCCTGCTCTATCCTGCGGGTTGCGGCTCCACCGCACCAATCATGGTGCTAGCGCAAAGACCCGCAGCGCGCAAT
>JBBARD010000093.1:0-4972 GCA_040399965.1 Methylocystis sp.
GATATGGAGGAGATCGAGGGACGCGCGGTTTAAATCGCCGTTCCCTGCTCTGCAACCGGCGTCCACAACACCTGTTCGATGCGTTCGGCGCCAGTCGCCAGCATCACAAGACGATCGAACCCAAGCGCGACGCCGCTCGCCTCTGGCATCACGGCCAGGGCTGCGAGAAAATCCTCGTCGATCGGATAACGCTCGGCGTAAATCCGCGCCTTCTCAGCCATCTGCGCCTCAAGACGACGACGCTGTTCAACAGGGTCGGTGAGTTCGCCAAAACCATTGGCGAGTTCGACGCCACAGACATACAGCTCGAAACGATCTGCGAAGCGCGGATTGTCGGGAAGAACCCGCGCCAGCGCGGCTTCACTCGCCGGATAATCGCACAGCAGCGTCGGCCGGCCGCACCCAAGCTGGCCCTCAATCTTTTCGGACAAAATCTTGCTGAATAGATCGGACCACGTGTCGTCCGCCGTCACGCGCAGGCCGAGTTGTTCGGCGACGTCCGCGAGGCCATCGCGGTCGTCAAGCAGCGGCTCAAGATCGACGCCGGCGTAGCGTGCGAAGGCGGCGCTGACGCTCAGCGGCTCCGGTTCTGCGAAAGGATCGCAGAGCCGTCCCCGCCACGCGAAATCCCGAGCCTCCGCCGCGCGGGCGGCGGCGACCAGCACGCCGGCGCAATCCTCCATCGTCCGCAAAGTGGGTTCGCCGGCGCGATACCACTCCAGCATGGTGAACTCCGGATGATGCAAGGCCGAGCGCTCACGATTGCGGAAGGCGCGCGCCAACGTGAAAATCTTCTCCTCGCCCGCCGCCAGCAGCTTCTTGCAGGCGAACTCCGGCGATGTGTGAAGAAAGAGGCGGCTGGCGTCACCGTTCGACCCGATCAGCTCCGTGGAGAAGGCGGAGAGGTGGATCTCATTGCCCCCGGAGAGCTGAAGCGCCGCTGTTTCGACCTCCTCGAAGCCTTCGGCTTCGAAAAAACGCCGGACAGCCACGGTTATGCGGCGTCGCGCCTTGAGAAAGGGCCGCCGGTAGGCGTAAACATCGGGCGCCCACCAGGGCGACGCGCGCGTCATCGTGGCCCTCCTGCGGGCCGGATTTGCCGGCGCGCGCGAAATATGGTCTTACCCCCGTTCATAAACATCCCGGCCCGCGCCGGCAATGAACGTTTGCCGGAACTCCGGCCAGAAGGAAGCAACCCCGTGAAAGTCATCGCCAGTTCGATCCGCAAGGGCAACATCATTGAGCGCGAGGACGGCCAGCTTTATGTCGTGCTGACCGCTGAAAGCTTTTTCCCCGGAAAGGGCACCCCGACGACCCAGATCGACATGCGCCGCCTCTCCGACGGGGTGAAGGTCTCAGACCGTTACAAGACCACAGAACAGGTCGAACGCGCCTTCGTCGAAGATATGGATTACACCTATCTCTACAGTGACGACGACGGCCATCATTTCATGAACCAGCAGAGCTTCGAGCAGGTCGCCGTGCCCGCCGATGTGATCAGCGACCAGGCGCAATGGCTGCAGGAAAACATGGTCTGCATTCTTTCGATGTTTAACGGCGTCCCCGTCGCCATCCAGCTGCCGCCGCGCGTGACGCTGGAGATCGTCGAGACCGAGCCCGTGGTGAAGGGCCAGACCGCCTCCTCCTCATATAAGCCGGCGAGAGTCTCCAACGGCGCGCGCGTCATGGTGCCGCCGCATATCCAGACCGGCACCCGCGTCGTGATCCAGACGGAAGACGGCGCCTATGTCGAGCGCGCGAAGGACTGACCTCTCATCCGGTTCGCCTGCGGCGAACCACCTCCTCCCGCAAGGCAAGCGGGGAAACCCCTCTCCATCAGGGAGAGGGCGCCGCGTAACGCCGGGTGAGGGTAAAGCGCCACTCAGGCAATAAAATCCCGCAGGTTTTTCTCCAAAGCGTCGCGATCCTTCAATTCGCATTCCCATACGACAAGCGCACGCCAGCCCTGCGCGGCGAGCGCTTCCTGATGGCGCGCGTCGCGCAAGACATTACGCGCGATCTTGGCGCGCCAGTAATCGGCGTTGGTTTTCGGCAACCGCGCGCCGCGCGCGCAATCATGACCATGCCAGAAACAGCCATGGACGAAAATCGCACGCTTGCGGCCAACATAGGCGATGTCTGGCTTGCCTGTGATATCCTCACGATGGAGACGGTAGCCCGGCGCGAAGCGACGCAACACCGTGCGCACCTCCAGTTCGGGCGACGTGTCGCGCGATTTCACCGCGCGCATGATGGCGGAACGTCGTTCGGGCGTTTCGCTTACGCCGCGACGCATAGGGATGATGCGCCGATCATAGGCTCCAGAATATGTCGCGCAATATGGCTGACGACCGGCGCGACGACCCCATCGCCGGTTAGATGATAGGCCTCGTTATACTTCTCCGGCAGAATGTAGTCGTCCGGCAGACCCATCAGTCGCGCAGTTTCGCGCGCCGACATGAGTCGTGAGCGCACCCGACCGTTTTCGATCAACAAAACAAATTGCCGGCTCGATCCGCCGGCTGGCGTGCGCAGGCAACCGGCAAGATCGTCGAAGCGCGCTTCAGCGCGTTGCCGCTTTTCGCCGTTCACATAGCGGGTGCGACGATAGAGTGTCCCGACCATTCGGCCACCCGCGCGCTTCGCTTCTTCGATCCGCGCGAGATTGATATCGCTCATCATGGAGAGCAGCGCGCCTGTCTCGCGCGCGCTATGCCAGACGACATCGTACGGCGCGTCTTCGATCACATCGAGCAATTTTGCATCGCGCGGCGGCGGCGGCGGCAAGCGCCACCACAGCCAGTGTTGTTTGAGCGCCTTCGGCAACTTCTCATGCGCCGTCATCAGCGCGCGCGTATGAAACGGCGCCGCGGCTCCCTGTCCGACGAGCGACGCCGGCGCGACAAGATCCTCGCGCACCGCGATGATGAACAGCCGCGGACGGGATTGCGGCAGAAACAACGCCGCATCGATCACCAGCGCGCCGAAGCGATAGCCGCCCTCGGCCAGCGCCTTGCACAGCGCCGTAAAATCCTTGCCGCCATGAGAGGTGAGCGCGCCACAGACATTTTCGAGCACGACAAGCTTCGGCGCCCGTCCCTCGCGACCGAGCGCCGTCACAAGTCCCCAAAACGGCCAGAAGGTTCCCGAGCGTTCGCCGCGCAAACCGGCGCCGGCGCCGGCCAGCGACAGATCCTGACAGGGAAAGGAGCCCCAGACGAGATCGGCGACGCCGGGAAGCTGCGCGGTCGTCACCGCGCTGACATCGCCGACATGCAGGACGTCGCCGCCCCAGTTGGCGCGGTAGGTCTCCGCCTTGCGGCGATCGAAATCATTGGCGAACAGGCAGCGCCAGCCGGGCCCGAGACCGGCGCGGGCCATGCCGCCGCCGGCGAAGAATTCGTAAAAGCCCGGTTTGCCGCGCATGCGCAGGTCTCTGGTCCCTCTGCCTGATTCTGCTCCAACCGACTATGCCGGAAAACCAGGCCTCCGGCACTGTCACAAAAGCTTCGTGCGGACATGATTTTAAGATCAGCGAAAAGAGCCGCGCAGAGACGCGCCTTTTCACGAAATTCAATCAAGTCCCCCCGACCTGATCCAACCGGAGTTTTCCATGAAAAAGCTTCTGATCCTCGCCGCCTTCCTGCCGGGCGTCGCCTATGCCGGCGACGAGCCGTTCGACTGCAACCACAACCATCATGACGGCGAGCTTCATTGCAGCGTGAAGGCGGAAACCGTATCGATTCGCTCCGTCTCCATCAACGGCGGCGAATGCGAGGCTCCGGCGCATCATCAAGTCTTCAGCAAAACCTACCACAAGGGTGAAAAATTCACGGTCCCCGGCACGAAGGAATGCGCCTATGTGCGCTCGATCGCCATCACCACCGGCAGCGGCAAGACGCAGAATTTGACCGGCCTCTGAGCGGATCAGCATCCTCTTTCGAGCGGCGTCCCCGGGGGCGCCGCTTTTTCATTTCTGCTCATGGTTACGCCGCGCGGGCGGGCCGTTTCCCGTTTAGATCGTAACGACCATCACATGAACGATGGGCTTCTTGCCCCAGACCGTGAAGACAGCGCCGCGCACCGCGCGTTCGACGGCGGTGGAGAGCGTGTTGGCGTCGCGACGGCGCCCGCGTGGCAGGCCCTCGACAGTTGAGAACAGGGCCTCGTCGATGACCTCGGCCATGTCCTCGCCGAATTTTCCACGCTTGGGCACGCCGGCGAAAACGACATCCGGATCGCCGACGATTTCGCCATTGCGATTGACGGCGAGGGCAATTGAGATCACGCCGACGAAGGAAAGTTTGGCGCGTTCGCGCACCGCGCCATCCGCTTCGCTAATAACGACGTCGCCATCACGATAGAGAAGTCCTGTCGGCGCAACGCCGATGATTTCCGGCGCGCCGGGCGCCAGACGCACGATTGAGCCATCGCGCGCCGGCGCGACATGCTCGGCGCCATGAGCGCGCGCAAAAATCTCATGCTGACTGAGATGATGCGCCTCGCCATGCACCGGCACGGCAATCTTCGGCCGTGTCCATTGATACATTTGCGCAACATCGCCCCGGCGCGGATGACCCGAGCAATGCACGAGATGATCGTGATCGGTGATCACCTCAACGCCAAGATTGCAAAGATTATTGATAACGCGATGGATAGATCGCTCATTGCCGGGAATGGCCCGCGACGAAAAGATCACGCGATCGCCAGGACCAAGCTTGAGCAGCGGGTGATCCTTCGCCGCCGCCCGCGCCATCGCAGCGCGCTGCTCGCCCTGACTGCCGGTGACGATGACGAGCGTGCGATCGCGGGGCAACGCCTGCAACATATCGACGCCGTGAAATCCTGGCAGCCCATCAAGATAGCCGCATTCGCGCGCCACCTGAATGACTCGATCCATCGCCCGTCCAGCGACGACGACGGAACGGCCGCAGGCCTGCGCCGCTTCCGCCAATGCGCGCAGACGCGAGAC
>JBBARD010000093.1:5072-7589 GCA_040399965.1 Methylocystis sp.
GTGCGGATCGCCAGCGAACAGGCCTCCGGAATCGAATGAGCGACGGCGACATATTCGACGCTAAACGGTCCCGCCTCGATCACGGCGCCGGCATGAGCTGGCAAAAGCTTGATGTTGGGCGCCCCGGGCTCCTGCAATTTGCGCACTTCGAGCAGACCCCGGGCGAAGGGGGTCGCGTAGACCTTGCATTTGAGTTTCGGCCATAGAGTCGACAGAGCGCCGATATGATCTTCATGCGCATGGGTGATGAAGATGGCGAGAAGATCGCGCCCGATTTTCTCGACGAAGGAGATATCGGGAAAGACGACATCGACGCCCGGCAGATCGAGGCCCGGAAAACCAAGGCCGCAATCGACCATAATCCATTTGCGCGATTTCGGCGGGCCGTAGCCATAAAGGGCGAGATTCATGCCGATCTCGCCGACGCCGCCAAGCGGGGTGAAGACTAAATCGTTTTCGGGGGTCGCGCTCATGTCAGGGCTTCCGTCAGTGCGCTGCGCGGACCAATCAGCACATCGCCGGCTTCAATCTTGCGAACGCCCATCGCGGTGGTCAGAACAAGCCGGCCTGTGGCGTCGATGGCGTCGAATCGCCCTTCGATGGTTTCATGCGCCAGAGCGACGCGAATATGGGCGCCGAGACCGGCGGCGTATTGAAGCCATTCAGCGCGAATTTGCAGGAATCCTTCGCCGGAGCGCCACACTGCGAGCGTCTCCACAAAGGCGTCCGAGAGAGCGGCAAAGAGGCTCTCGCGCTTCGGCGCGTCGGGCCCAAGGACGGACAAAGCCCGCGCCGGATAGGGCAGATCTTCCGGGGCGGAGAGGCAGTTCACGCCGATGCCGATAATCGCAACAGGCGCAGCCGGCGTCCGCACATCGCCGGTCGGAACCATCACCGTTTCGAGAAGCACGCCGCCAAGCTTGGCGCCATCGAGTAAAAGATCGTTCGGCCACTTCAACGCAACGCCAGCCTCAACGCGTAACGCCTTTAGCGCCCGCATCGCCGCCACCCCGGTGACGAAACCTAGCTGCGGGGCAATGCATGCGTCGCCGAAGTCGTGGAGGATCAGGCTGGCGAAAAGATTGCCGGGCGGCGACTTCCAATCACGACCCAAACGTCCATGGCCGTTTGTCTGACGCGCCGCAACAATCCAGATAGGACCACGCTCGCCATCGGCGATCAAGCGTCGCGCTTCGTCGTTGGTTGAGTCGACCGTTTCGAGATCAAGGAGGCGGACGCCCTGCCCGCGCGCGAAATCGCCTAATTTCACGCGCGCTCCTCTTACAACAGGGATTTGGCGGCGGCGGACGCCGCATCCATCACCGGCGCTGGGTAGACCCAGAAGACCAGCAGCGCGATGGTCGAAATCGCCAGAATGGCGCGCAAGGCAAAGGGCGCGGCGTCGAACTCCGGGGCCGGATCGTCAAAATACATTACCTTGACGACGCGCAAATAATAGAACGCCGCCACGGCGCTCGCGAGCACGCCGATGATGGCCAGCGGATAGAGGCCGGCGTCAACCGCCGCCAGCAGCACGTAATATTTGGCGAAGAAGCCCGCCAGCGGCGGAATGCCGGCCAACGAAAACATCAGCATGGCGAGGAAGAAGGCCATCAGTCCGTTGGTGCGCGACAGGCCGGCCAGATCGCTGATGTCCTCGACCGCCTTGCCGTCGACGCGCATCGACAGGATCGCGGCGAAGGAGCCCAGCGTCATCACCAGATAGACGGCAAGATAAAGCGCGACGCCCCTGAGGCCGGACTCATTGGCGGCGGCGAGGCCAATCAGCGCGAAACCCATGTGGCCAATAGAGGAATAGGCCATCAGGCGCTTGATGTTGGTCTGGCCAATAGCGGCGAAAGAGCCGAGCAGGGTCGAGGCGATCGCAAGGAAGACGATAATCTGACGCCATTGTTGGGTTGCGCCAGGGAAGGCGGTCATAACCACGCGCGCGGTGATGGCGACCGCAGCCATTTTCGCCGCCGAAGCGAAAAAGGCGGTAACCGGCGTCGGCGCGCCCTGATAGACGTCCGGCGTCCACATGTGAAACGGCGCCGCCGACATTTTAAACGCAAGACCGGCGAGCAGGAAGACAAGCCCGAAGACAACGCCAAGCGATGTCGACCCGGCCACCGCCTGCGCGATGCCGGCGAAGGACACCGTTCCGGCGAAGCCATAGAGCAGCGAAGAGCCGTAAAGCATCATACCCGACGACAAGGCGCCAAGAACGAAATATTTCAGGCCTGCCTCAGAGGCGTAACCATCCTCACGCGCAAAGGCCGCAAGCACATAGAGCGCCAGCGACATCAATTCGAGACCCAGATAGAGCGCGATCAGATTATCCGCCGAGATCAACAGCATCATGCCAAGCGTGGAGAGGATGATCAGCAGCGGATATTCGAATTTCTCCAGCCCTGTACGCTGCAAATAATCGACCGACATGATTACGGACGCCATGGCGCCGATGAGCGCCAGAACTTTCATGAATCGCGAGAATCCGTCGTCCATGAAGGCGCC
>JBBARD010000094.1:0-7181 GCA_040399965.1 Methylocystis sp.
TGTTTCCCTTTCTGATCTTTCTGGCCACGCTGGCGGGCTTCATCGGCAGGGAGGAGATGGCGCTTTCCGCCACCGCTCTGATCCTCGATAGCTGGCCGCCCCAGATCGCCCATCCCCTGTCCCGCGAGATCACCGCCGTTCTCACCCAGCCGCATGGCGGCCTGCTGACGGTCAGCGCTGTGCTCTCGATTTATTTTTCGTCGAGCGGAGTCGAAGCGATGCGCGTCGCCCTCAACCGCGCCTATGACGCGCGCGACCATCGCCCATGGTGGCTGTTGCGGCTGGAGGCGATCGTCTTCGTGATCGTCGGGGCGGCGTCGTTGCTGGTCATCGCCTTTCTGCTGGTGCTGGCTCCACTGGTCTGGGCGCTGGTCGACCGCTATGCGCCGGAGCTGGCGCATCACCTTGAAATCCTGAGGCCGGCGACCCGTTACGGAGTCTCGACGCTTGTGTTGGGCGCAGGGCTGATCGGCGCCCACACCATCCTGCCAGCGGGGCGGCCGCCGCTGCCCGCCGTCGCTCCAGGGGTTGTCCTCACACTGGCGCTCTGGCTCCTCTTCGGCGCGGGTTTCGGCGATTATCTCCTGCATTTCGCAGATAATTACATCGTCACTTACGCTGGCCTTGCGTCGATCATGATGGCGCTGGTTTTTCTCTACGCGTTGTCGGCGATTTTTATCTATGGGGCCGAACTGAATCAGACGCTTCAGCGCGAGGGTTAATCGCGTCTTAACCGGCTTTTTCTAGGCTGTGCGAAACGGCGGCGCGCGTCTGGCGGCGCGCCGATTGCGACGGCGCGACTGTCGACTACCTCCCGTCAGGCGGAAAATTTTCATGCGCAGTCATCACCGGCGCTATCTCCTCGAACAAATCGGCGACGCCGCCCAACGCCGATTGTGGCAAGCCGTGGGGTTCGGGATGCTGATCGGCGCTGGCGCGCTCGCCCTTGCGCTGTCGACATGGTCGGCCCGCGATCCCTCGCTCAACCATGCGACCGGCGGCCATATCCGCAACCTGCTCGGCGCGCCGGGCGCCGCCGTCGCCGATCTGGTGATGCAGCTTTTTGGCTTCGGAGCCATCGCCGCCATCCTGCCGCTTGCCGCTCAGGGTCTGAGGCTGCTGCGCCAGCAATCGACGGGAAAGGGCGCCTTTCGTTTGGGTCTTTGGTTCGTCGGCATCTTCGCCACCGCCGCGACGGCCTCGTTGTTGCCGGCCACCGACCGCTGGCCGTTGCCGACCGGTCTAGGGGGCGTCGCCGGCGACGCCGTGCTCGCGGTGCCGCGCACGATTTTTGCCGGCTCCGGTCTTGCCATGGCGGGATTTGGACTGGCCGCCGCCTTCGTAGCGATTCTCGCTGTCAGCGGCTCCGCAGGACTTGGAGCGCCAGCTGCGGAGAACCTCGACAATCCGGCTGTAGAAGAAGAGGAGCCGACGCTTGATGACGATGAAGACATCGATGGCGAACCCGGCGTGGCGCTCATCTCGCTGGGCGCGATCCTTCATGTCCTCCTGGCGATCAGGAGTCGTCTCTTTCAGCCGATGAAGCGGCTGACGTCGCCGCGTCCGCGACCGACGATCCCGATGGAGACGTTGCCGGCAGCGCATCCGAGACGGGAGCCGGTGTTCGAGGACTTGAACGCCGGCCGCTTCGATCCGCCGACCATTAACGTCAGCGACGCCTTCGATGGCGGAACGCAGGATCTCCGCAATTTCGACGTCCCTGCGCCTGCGTCCGCGCCGGTCGTCACGCCGCGTCCCGCGCGATCGCGCGCTCCCGCCCGCCCCTCCGGACGCGGGGCGCAGCACGTTTACGAGCTCCCCGCCGCAGAATTGCTGGCCGAACCCAGGAAGGGCGCCGCCGTGCGCCTCTCCGAAGATGTGCTCGCCGATAATGCGCGGCTGCTTGAAGGCGTTCTCGACGATTTCTCGGTGCGCGGCGAGATTATCAACGCACGCCCCGGTCCGGTGGTGACGCTTTACGAACTCGAGCCGGCCCCGGGCGTCAAATCCTCTCGCGTCATCGGCCTCGCCGACGACATCGCCCGCTCGATGTCGGCGATCTCCGCGCGTGTCGCAGTGGTGCCGGGCCGCAACGCCATAGGCATCGAACTGCCCAATCAGCGCCGGGAAACCGTTTATTTACGTGAATTGATCGCCAGCGACGATTTCATGCAATCGAATCACAGGCTCGCAATTGCGCTCGGCAAGACCATTGGCGGCGAGCCGGTGATCGTCGATCTGGCCCGCATGCCGCATCTACTCGTCGCCGGCACCACCGGTTCTGGCAAATCGGTGGCGATCAACACCATGATCCTGTCGCTGCTTTATCGCCTGAAACCCGAAGAGTGCCGGTTGATTATGGTCGATCCGAAAATGCTGGAGCTTTCGGTCTACGATAATATCCCGCATCTGCTCACCCCGGTCGTCACCGATCCGAAAAAAGCGGTAGTGGCGCTTAAATGGGCGGTGCGCGAAATGGAGGATCGTTATCGCAAGATGTCGAAACTCGGTGTGCGCAACATCGACGGCTTCAACGCGCGGGTCGCCGAGGCGCAGGCGAAAGGTGAGATTATCTCCCGCACAGTGCAGACAGGCTTTGATCGCGAAACCGGCGAAGCGGTCTTCGAGCGGGAAGAAATGGATCTGTCAAAACTGCCCTATATCGTCGTCATAGTCGACGAAATGGCGGATCTCATGCTTGTCGCCGGCAAGGATATCGAAGGCGCGATCCAGCGACTTGCGCAAATGGCCCGCGCCGCCGGCATCCATCTGATCATGGCGACACAGCGTCCCTCCGTCGACGTCATCACCGGTACGATCAAGGCTAACTTCCCGACCCGCATCTCCTTCCAGGTAACGTCGAAAATCGACAGCCGCACCATTCTCGGCGAACAAGGCGCCGAGCAACTCCTCGGTCAGGGCGACATGCTCTATATGGCCGGCGGCGGCCGAATCTCGCGCGTCCACGGCCCATTTGTGTCCGACAATGAAGTCGAGCATGTCGTCGCGCATCTTAAGGCCCAGGGCGCGCCGCAGTATCTCGAAGCCATCACCCGCGAGGACGAAGACAGCGACGCCGGCGAAGCGCCCCTGCCTGGTTCGATGGACGCCGAAGAAGGGGGCGATCTCTACGATCGGGCCGTCAACATCGTGCTGCGCGACCGCAAGTGCTCGACGAGCTACATTCAGCGCCGTCTTTCTGTAGGCTATAACAAGGCCGCATCGCTGGTGGAGCGCATGGAGCAGGAGGGCGTCGTCAGCGCCCCAAATCATAGCGGCAAACGCGAGGTGCTCATAGGCGGCGGCGTCGATCGCGGGGCCTTCGACATTGAGGCGGCGGAATAGGTCGCCTCATACCCGCTCGCCGGACAACTGTGCTAGATACGGGCGGTTAAACCATGCCGAATCGGACTTTCGCCCGTGATCAAATACTTTTCCGCCCTGCTCGGTCTCGCGCTCCTCATTCCCGCCTCGCTTCATGCCCAGGAAAACAGGCCGTCGACTTCCGAGTCTGCGCCCGCCTCAACGCCGGCTGTCCCGCCTCAAGCCGCTCCAGCGGCCGAACCAGAGAAACAGTCCGGCGAGACGAAGCCTGCGGCCAAAAAACGCGCAAGGACGGGCGAACCGCTGCAACTGGTCAAGACCCCGGAGCCGGTGAAGCCGGTCAGCCGCGCCGAAGCCCTCAAGCGCGCCAACGCCTTCTTCAACGCCTCCCCGGTGATGACCGCCGATTTCGTGCAGATCGGCGCCGACGGCAAACGCTCCGAAGGCAAGCTGCACGTACAGCGCGCAGGACGCGTGCGCTTCGAATACGCCCAGCCCGCGACGATGGAGGTTGTCGCCGACGGCGTGCAGGTCGCCGTGCGCGATCGCAAGCTCGGCACCCAGGACCTTTATTTCATTACCCAGACGCCGCTCAAATTCCTGATGAATGAAAAGATCGACCTCGAAAAGGACGCAACAGTCGAGGACGTGCAGACCGACGACTCCGGCGTGACGATTTTCATCGAGGACAAGGCGACCTTCGGCGGCACCTCGCATGTGCGGCTGGTTTTCGATCCCAGAAGCTTCAAACTCAAGCAATGGCAGGTCAAGGACCCGCAGGGCTACGAGACGCTGATCTCTCTCTACAACATCGATCAGACGACAACCCCTGACCCGACTCTTTTCGTCGTCAACAAGTAACAAATGAACGCGCGGCGGCCGGTCTGATGCGCGACTATACCCCCGAAATGGCCGCCGAAGCGGCGCGGTGGATTTGGTCGCACTGGCGCAACAGGGACAGCTTTGACGCCCTGCCGCCGCAGTGTCGTCCGCAGACCCCGCTCGAAGGCTATGCGGCGCAGGCGCAGCTCCCCGTTATCGCCGGACGCGCGGTGATTGGCTGGAAAATCGCTGCGACCAGTCAGGCGGGACAGGCGCACATCCAAGTGTCTGGTCCCCTCGCCGGTCGACTGCTGGCTGGTCAGGTCGTTCACGATGGCGCGCTCCTGTCGCTTGCCGGCAACCGCATGCGCGTCGCCGAGCCAGAGTTCTGCTTCCGCATGGCGCGCGATCTGCCGCCGCGCGGGACGCCATACGCCATGCATGAAACAATGGACGCCGTCGGGGGGCTGCATTTGGCGCTGGAGGTTCCTGACTCTCGTTTCGCCATCTTTGAACAAGCCGGCGAGGCGCAACTGATCGCCGACAACGCCTGCACCGGGGAGTTTGCGCTCGGACCAGAGGCTCCATCGCTCTGGCGCGACCTTGACCTGAGCCGCCACGCTGTGAACGGACATGTCATAGCTGCAACCGGCGCGCGCTGGACTCGCGAGGGTGTCGGCGAAAATGTGCTGGGCGATCCGCGCATTGCTCTGACCTGGCTGGTCAACCGCCTGTCAGAACTTGGCGTGACGCTGGAAGCCGGCCAGATCGTAACCACCGGCGCCTGCATGAAGCCCCTGGAGGTTGGTCCCGGCGACGCCGTCACCGCCGATTACGGCGTGCTGGGCGAGGTCCGTCTTCTTTTCGACGCGGCATAAGCGCCGCGCCAATCCGACGGTTACCGGCGAATTTCTCCGACGATCTGGCTGAGCACATGCGCGTCGGCCTTTAGCGCCGTGTGAAAACGTCCCAAAATCTGCAGGACGACGCCAAACATGCCGAGGATCATCCAGCCGAAAACGACAAAACCCCAGTGCAAGGGAGCTGAGACGATTTCGTCCATGAACCAGAAAGAATGACCCCATTCGTTCAGGGCGACATTCGGCAGGATCATGAAGGAGCTGTTGATGCACAAAAAGGCCAGCGAATATCCGCGCGCAAAAAACGGAATGCGGGTTCGGGCATAAAGGAATGCGGCAAAAGCTAAAAGAAAATAGATCGGGAAGGACAGATAGAAGACGATAATATGCGATGGCGTAAAATCGGTGTCTCGTACCACCACCAGATGCCAGGCGGCGTCCTGTTCGGCGAAGAAGGAGGCCGCCCAATAATAGGCGACGACCGCGAGCAGCAACCATTGAAGGAGACAGATCAGTCTGGCGACTTCTTCGCGGAGGGAGAGAAAGTAAAGCTGTCGGCTGCGGGTCTTGATCAAGTAGCCGACAAGAACAAATCCAAAGACGATCTCCAGGGGTATTTCTCCCCACAAAATCGGCGTCCAGCTCTGCCGGAATTCTGTACTGTAGGAGTCAAGTCCGGCGCTGAACCCATAGGTCTGCTGGTAAAATCTCACAATTACGAACAACAGGTTGAGCGCGAGCAGACCCGCGATAAACAACCGCCATCTGATCAGGCCGCCCGTTTTTTCCAGGACGACACGCTTGGGCTTGGCCACATTTTCCGTTTTGGCCACATCGCTCATGGTAATGAGCCCTTCTCGGCGACGCCGAATGTTTGGGATTTTGACTGGTTTTAGGACAATCCGGCTGAAATTGATAGTGTTTGCGATGCAACACTGGCAAGAAAATCAACAATACATTTCAATTATTTAAACCTTTTTCTTGAGATTGTGGGGGACGCCCCCGGCCGGCGCGGTTTTAACGGCTACGGTTCTCCCATTCAGACTAATCGCCTGAAAAGAATACACAATGCCTATGGACTGCGACGCTTGACCGCAAGGGGCGGCGGACGCCCGCCATTTGTCGGGAAAATGAAATAAATTATTGTTTTTGATATTATTTTTGTCGTCACTTGCAGCGACGCCCCTCTCCGGAACCATGGCGCTCTTGAACTGAACCGCTGCGTTTTTATAAAATCAGTCGAGCAATACGGACGGACACCAATAAAGATTCGTCGATATGGACCACTTTCTCATCCTCGAAGGGCTGAATTTTTCGATTGCAGTCTGGGCAGCCCAGATGATCTCCTGCCATGGCTTCGGCCTTTGGTTCGAATGGCTGGACCGAACCGGAAGAGGGCTTCGTTACAAAGTACGGCCTTTCGAACGCATGAGCTACCGGGAGCTATTGCCTCGCGTCTTGTTTAATCAGTCACTCGTGCTTCTCCCGGCGATGATCCTGGCGCAGGCGTTGGGCCTCGCCTATTACGGTTCATCGCAGATCACAGCGGCTGGCGTTGTTTTGAGTTGCGCCGGTCTGACGGTCGGTCACGACATCGTTCAATATATTGCACACCGTCTCGTGCTGCACGATCCCGCCAACATGCGGCAACTCGGTCACGCAGTGCATCACTCGACTCGCGCCAGTCGGGGCATCAGCGCCTGCTATATGAGCGCGGCGGATTTCTTTCTTGAGATTGTCTGTCCCTATCTTGCGCCGATGATTCTCATCGGCGGCGGTGGAAAGAATTTCGTTTTTCACGCCCTTATCGTCAGCGCCGGCGCCTTTGGCGGCGTCTACGAACACTCGGGCTACGACTTTGGTCTGACGCTGCGCAAGAGGAGCGGCTGGCGTCGTATCCTCGGCGCACTGCTCTCAACCGAGGCGCATGGCAACCATCATACGCGCGGGAATGTCAGTTTTTCCGACGGCATCGGGTCGTCGAACATTTGCGACACGCTTTTCAAAACGCGCTGGGACCTGGCGGCTAACCGCCAACGCCGGCCAGAGACGACGCACGTCACGTGATGAGATTATGAGCGGACCTGCTCAAACCTTGTAAATCGCGTAAACCGGTATTCCGAGCGCCGTCGCCAGACGGTTCGTCTCGGCCGCCATGCCGACGATGGCGAGCAT
>JBBARD010000095.1:0-2189 GCA_040399965.1 Methylocystis sp.
AGGAAAAGCGACTTTGCGGCCTGATCGAGTCTCATGACAATCCTCAGTTCGCAGCCAGAACGGGGCCGAATTGCAGCACTGCGGCGACAATCATGACCATGACGAGAGAGATCGGCAGGAAGACCTTCCAACCCAATCGCATCAGCTGGTCGTAGCGATAGCGCGGCACAAACGCCTTCACCATAGCGAAGAAGAAAAAGAAGAAGCTCGCCTTCAGAACAAACCAGATCACGCCCGGCACCCAGGTGAAGGGCGCCATGTTCACCGGCGGCAGCCAGCCGCCGAAGAACAGGATGGTCAGCAGCGCGCACATGGTCGTGATCGCCACATATTCTGCAAGCATGAAAAGCACATAAGGCGTCGCCGAATATTCGATCATGAAGCCGGCGACCAACTCGGACTCTGCCTCGACAAGATCGAAGGGCGGACGATTTGTCTCCGCCAGCGCCGAAACGAAAAAGATCACGAACATCGGCAGCAGGCGTAGCCAATACCACCCGAGCATGCCGTAGGGCGTATCCTGCGCACGCACGATGTCGGACAGATTAAGCGACCCGGCGCAGAGCAGCACGGTAATAATGACGAAGCCGATCGAGACCTCGTAGGAGACCATCTGCGCCGCCGAGCGGAGCGCCGAGAGAAACGGATATTTCGAGTTCGACGCCCAGCCGCCCATGATGATGCCATAGACCCCGAGCGACGAAATCGCGAAAATATATAAAATGCCGACATTGATGTCGCCAACCACCCAGCCGTCGGCGACCGGCACCACAGCCCATGTCGCGATGGAAAGCGTCGCGGCGATGAAGGGCGCGAAGAGGAAGATGCCTTTGTTGGCGGTGTCCGGGATCACCGGCTCCTTGATCGCGAATTTGATGAAGTCGGCAAAACTCTGCAGCAATCCCCAGGGCCCGACAACGTTCGGTCCGCGACGCAATTGCACCGCCGCCCAAATCTTGCGGTCGGCGAGAATCACATAGGCCACGTAGATCAGCAGAACGACGGCCAGCAGCACGCTCTTGACGAGCGCCAGCAACACCGGGCTTTCCGAAAGATAGGTCGTGATGGCGTCCATCGCGTCGTCGCTCCTATTCCGCCGCCTGCGTTAGCCGGCCCTGAGCCAGCGCAGAACAGTCCGCCATCACCGCCGAGGCGCGCGCGATCGGATTGGTGAGATAAAAATCCTTGATGATATTGCCAAGCGGATCGCGCAACGCCACCGCTGGATGCGCCGCCAGGGCGCCGATCTGGGCCGGTTCGCCGGGCGCGATCTGATCGATGCGGGCAAAATGCGGATAGGCTTCGAAGAGCTTCTTGCGCAACGCCGAGAGCGAGTCGAAAGGCAGCGGTTGTCCTAGCGCGCCAGACAAAGCGCGGAAAATCGCCCAGTCCTCTCGCGCCTCGCCCGGCGGGAACACTACACGCGAGGCGAGTTGAACCCGGCCCTCGGTGTTGGCGAAAATGCCGGATTTCTCCGTATAGGCGGCGCCGGGGAGGATCACATCGGCGCGATGCGCGCCACGATCGCCATGCGTGCCGATGTAGACGACAAACGCCCCCGGCTCGATCGACGCTTCGTCAGCGCCAAGATTGAACAAAACATCAAGCGCCCCGGCCCTGGTCATCGCCGCAGCGTCGAGACCGCCGGCGCCCGGGACGAAGCCAAGATCCAGCGCGCCGACCCGTGCGGCCGCCGTCTGGAGCACGCAGAAGCCGTTCCACTCTGGCCCGACGCCGCCCAGTTTCTGCGCCGCCTGCGCCGCAAGGGAGAGGATGGCCCCGCCATCCTGACGCGCCAGGGCGCCCTGCCCCACGATCACCAGCAGTTTGCCGCTTGGTCTGGCGTTCTGAATGAAATTGAGCAACGACTCCGCGCCGGCGCCGAGATAATCGTAGTCATAAGTGAGATCGGCGCGCTCGCCGACCAACGAAATCTTGAAGTTTCCGGCCAGCCAACGCTTGCGAATCCGGGCGTTGAGCACGGGCGCTTCCTTGCGCGGATTGGAGCCGACGATCAGCAACGCGTCGGCATGATCAATGCCGGCGACAGTCGCGTTGAAAAGATAGGAGGCGCGACCATTGGCCGGATCGAGTTTTGAGCCGTCCTGACGACAGTCGACATTCTTGACGCCCAGTTGCTCCATCAGCAGCTTCAGCGCGAAGATTTCCTCGACTGCTGAAAGGTCGCC
>JBBARD010000095.1:2289-7053 GCA_040399965.1 Methylocystis sp.
GTTGCTCCATCAGCAGCTTCAGCGCGAAGATTTCCTCGACTGCTGAAAGGTCGCCGACCAACGCGCCCATGCGCCCGGGCTCCGTCGCACGCACTTTATTCGCCACGGCGGCCAGCGCCTCCTGCCATGAAACTGGACGCAGTCGACCATTCTCACGCAGATAGGGACGATCAAGACGCTGGGTCTTGAGGCCGTCGACGATCTGACGGGTCTTGTCCGAAATCCACTCCTCGTTCACGAGATCGTTGACGCGCGGCAGGATGCGAATGACTTCGCGACCGCGGGAATCAACGCGTATATTGGAGCCTAGGGCGTCCATCACGTCGATGGTTTCGGTCTTTTGATACTCCCACGGTCGCGCGCGGAAATTCTGCGGCTTGGGCAACAGCGCGCCGACAGGGCAGAGATCGGCGACATTGCCCTGCAATTCCGAGGTCATGGCGCTCTGGAGATAGGTGGTGATCTCCATGTCCTCGCCACGGCCGATGGCGCCCATGTCGCCGGTGCCGGCGACTTCCGCCGTGAAGCGCACGCAGCGCGTGCAATGGATGCAGCGCGTCATCTCGGTCTTGACCAGCGGACCGATGAATTTGTCTTCGACCGCCCGCTTGTTTTCGTGATAGCGAGACGAATCTCCGCCAAACATCAGCGCCTGGTCCTGCAAATCGCACTCGCCGCCCTGATCGCAGATCGGGCAATCGAGAGGATGGTTGACGAGCAGGAACTCCATCACGCCTTCCCGCGCCTTTTTCACCATGGGCGATTTGGTGAAAATTTCCGGCGGCGCGCCATTGGGCCCCGGCCGCAAATCCTTTACAGACATGGCGCAGGAGGCCTGCGGCTTCGGCGGACCGCCCTTCACCTCAACAAGGCACATGCGACAATTGCCGGCGATCGACAGACGCTCGTGATAGCAGAAGCGCGGGATTTCAGCCCCCGCCGCCTCACAGGCCTGAAGGAGGGTGAACTCCCCCGGCGCATCCACTTCGATTCCATCGACGAGGATTTTGGTCACTTCTGTGTCTCCGCAGTCTCGGTGCTGCCGGGGTTAAATTTCACGTTCATCATTCCGCCGCTTCTCGCACGGGATCGGAGTGCGGGTTTGCGGTGTATTGATCGATGCGTTGCTCGATCACCGGACGAAAATGCTGGATCAGGCCCTGCACCGGCCAGGCGGCGGCGTCGCCCAGCGCACAGATGGTGTGCCCTTCGATCTGCTTCGACACGTCAAACAGCATGTCGATTTCTTTCTTTTGCGCGCGGCCCTCGACCATGCGTTGCATAACGCGCCACATCCAGCCCGTGCCCTCGCGGCATGGCGTGCACTGGCCACAGCTCTCATGCTTGTAGAAATAGGACAATCTCGCAATGGCGCGGATGATGTCTGTGGACTTGTCCATGACAATCACCGCCGCCGTGCCGAGGCCCGAGCCGAGCTTGGCGAGACTGTCAAAATCCATCGGACAATCGACGATCTCATGCGCCGGCACGCAGCGCACCGACGAGCCTCCTGGAATGACGGCGAGCAGATTGTCCCAGCCGCCGCGCACGCCGCCGCAGTGAGCGTCGATCAGTTCGCGAAACGAAATCGACATCGCCTCTTCGACATTGCACGGCGTATTCACATGGCCCGAGATGCAGAACAGTTTGGTGCCTGCATTATTCGGCCGGCCGATGCCGGCGAACCACGCCGCGCCGCGACGCAGGATTGTCGGCACGACAGCAATGGACTCGACGTTATTGACCGTCGTCGGGCAACCATAGAGTCCGACATTGGCGGGGAACGGCGGCTTCAGACGCGGCATGCCCTTCTTGCCTTCGAGACTCTCGATCAGCGCCGTCTCTTCGCCGCAGATATAGGCGCCAGCGCCGTGATGCACGTAGAGATCGAAGGGGTAGCCATGGATATTGTCCTTGCCGATCAGTTGCGCCTCATAGGCTTCATCGACGGCGCGCTGCAACGCTTCACGCTCGGCGATGAACTCGCCGCGCACATAGATATAACAGGCATGCGCGCCCATGGCGAAGCTCGCGACCAGAGCGCCCTCGACCAGCGTATGCGGGTCGTTGCGCATAATTTCGCGATCCTTGCAGGTGCCTGGCTCCGACTCATCGGCGTTGATGACGAGATAATGCGGACGCTTTGGATCAATCTCTTTCGGCATGAAAGACCATTTCATCCCGGTCGAGAACCCGGCGCCGCCTCGGCCGCGCAGACCCGAAGCTTTCACCTCGTCGATAATCTTGTCGCGGCCCAACGCCAGGAGCGCCTTTGTGTTGTCCCACTGGCCGCGCTGCCGGGCGCCAGCGAGGGAACGGTCGCCGATGCCGTAGAGATTGGTGAAGATGCGATCCTTGTCGGAGAGCATGCGATTTGTTTCCCTCCGTTACTTTGCGCCATCGCCGTAGAGCGACGTCAGGCTTGTGAGTTTGCCCGCCGGCTCCGAAGAGATCCTGCCCTTTTGCGAGCCGGTTTTAACCGGTCGACCCGCAGCGAGATCGTCAAGCAGTTTCTCGAAATTCTCGACGGTCAGATCCTCATAGAAATCATCGTTGATCTGCACCATTGGCGCATTGCAACAGGCGCCAAGGCACTCGACCTCCAGCCAGGAGAAAAGTCCGTCTGCGGTTACCTTGCGCTGCGGACCAACGCGGCGCTGCAGCACCTTGATCAGGTCGTCGGAGCCGCACAGCATGCAAGGAGTCGTCCCACAAAGCTGAATATAATATTTACCGACCGGCTCGAGATTGAACATCGTGTAGAAAGTCGCAACCTCAAGCACGCGGATTTTCGGCATGTCGAGCAATTCGGCGACCTTTTCGATCGCTTTCTGTGGCAACCAGTAATTATTCTGCTTTTGAGCCTGCCAAAGGGCCGGCACAACAGCCGAAGCCTGACGGCCATCGGGATATTTTGCGATCTGTTTCTCCAGCCACGCCAGATTTTGCGGCGTAAACTCGAAACTGTCGGGTTGATTATCGGTGAGACGACGGACGGACATTAGCGATCGACCTCCCCGAAGACGATATCGAGCGACCCCAGGATCGCCGAGACGTCGGCGAGCATGTGGTCCTTGCACAGGAAGTCCATGGCGGACAGGTGCGCAAATCCTGGCGCGCGGAGCTTGCAGCGATAGGGTTTGTCGCCGCCGTCGGAAACGAGATAGACGCCGAACTCGCCCTTGGGCGCCTCGACCGCCGCATAAACCTCGCCCGCTGGCACATGCACGCCCTCGGTGAAGAGTTTGAAGTGGTGGATAAGCGCCTCCATCGAGCGCTTCATCTCGCCACGCGACGGTTGGGTGAATTTGTGATTGGGGGTCAACACAGGGCCACGGCCATCGGGGCGGAGCAGTTTCTCGACGCACTGCTTCATAATCGAGGTCGACTGGCGCATTTCCTCCATTCGGATCACGGCGCGGTCGTAGCAGTCGCCGTTCTTGCCGACAGGGATATCGAACTCCATTTCCTCGTAGCAATCATAGGGCTGCGCCTTGCGCAAATCCCAGGCGGCGCCAGAGCCGCGCACCATGACGCCAGAGAAACCCCACTTCCACGCGTCCTCCAGCGAAATGACGCCGATATCGACGTTACGTTGTTTGAAGATGCGATTTTCGATGAACAGCGCTTCCAGATCGTCGCAAACCTTCAGGAATGGATCACAGAAGGCGCCGATATCCTCGACAAGCTGATCAGGCAGATCGCGGGCCACGCCCCCGGGACGAAAATAATTGGCGTGCATCCGGGCGCCGCTGGCGCGCTCGTAGAACACCATAAGCTTTTCGCGCTCTTCGTAACCCCAAAGCGGCGGCGTCAGTGCGCCAACGTCCATCGCCTGCGACGTGACATTGAGCAAATGCGACAGCAGACGGCCGATTTCGGCGTAAAGAACGCGGATCAACTGCCCGCGACGCGGAACCTCGATCCCGAGCAGACGTTCGATCGCCAGGCAGAATGCGTGCTCTTGATTCATCGGCGCGCAGTAGTCGAGCCGATCGAGATAAGGCACATTCTGCAAATAGGTGCGCGCCTCCATCAGCTTCTCGGTGCCGCGGTGCAGAAATCCAATATGCGGATCGACGCGCTCGACAACCTCGCCATCGAGTTCAAGAATCAAACGTAGAACCCCGTGCGCCGCCGGATGTTGCGGCCCGAAGTTGATATTGAAGTTTCGCTGGCCCCTCGGGGCGGCGGGTAGCTCGTTCATTTAGGACTGACCCTTCGCCTTCTCGTCCCCCGGCAGGTCGTATTGCACGGCCTCCCAGGGAGAGAGGAAATCGAAATTGCGAAATTCCTGGGTAAGCTTTACGGGCTCGTAGACGACGCGTTTTTGCTCGTCGTCATAGCGCACCTCGACAAAGCCGGTCATCGGGAAATCCTTGCGCAATGGATGACCCTCGAAACCATAATCGGTCATTATGCGGCGCAGATCCGGATGTCCGGAGAATATCACGCCAAACAAATCATAGGTTTCGCGCTCATACCAATCAGCAGCGGGATACAGCGCCGTCAACGAGGCGACGGGAGTCTCTTCGGAAGCTGGCGTCTTGATGCGGATACGACGGTTGTGTCTGGGCGACTGTAGATGCGCGACGACCTCGAAGCGCTCCTCGCGCTCGGGATAATCAGCCGCTGTAACATCAATCATGTTGACGTACAGGCAATCGGGATCGTCGCGAAGAAACGTCGCAACCTCCAGCCACCGATCACGTGCGATCGTCAGCGTCAGTTCGTCAAAGGCGACCTTTACGGCCGTCACGGCGC
>JBBARD010000096.1:0-6546 GCA_040399965.1 Methylocystis sp.
AGCGCCGCCGCGATCTACGCCGCGCTCTATGGCGGGCCGGCGGCGCGCTGGACGGGGCGGGGGACAGGCGTCGACGACGCCGGCCTTGCGCGCAAGAACGCCGCCATCGACGCCGCATTGGCTCTGCATGGCGCGGCGCTCAATGATCCGCTGGAAGTTTTGCGACGCCTGGGGGGGCGCGAAATCGCCGCCATGGCGGGCGCCATTATCGCCGCGCGGATGAACCATGCGCCGGTCGTGCTCGACGGCTATGTCGCCTGCGCGGCGGCGGCTGTGTTGCACGCGCTCGATCCGCGCGCCATCGATCATTGCGTCGCGGGGCATGTCTCGGCAGAGGGCGCGCATCGCGCGGCGCTTGAGCGGCTCGGCAAGCGCCCCTTGCTCGACCTCGACATGCGGCTTGGGGAAGGCTCCGGCGCGGCGCTGGCGATTGGCTTGATCCGCACGGCGCTCGCCTGCCACCGCGATATGGCGACGTTTGACAGCGCCGGCGTCTCCGGCAAGCCGGATTGAGAGCGCGCACGTCCATGAGCCCGGATATATTGCCCGCGAAACTATCGATCGCCATCATTGTCGCGCTCGTTGCCGCCCTTGTGATTCTCTTGGCGTACGGGAGGAGAGCGAAATTATCCAATGAGACGATATGGGCCTTCGCGGCGTTGGGCCTCATCGTTTTTTACGGCGAGGTCGCAACTGGCGCCGGCCTGTTTAATCACACAGCCGTCACATGGGCGTATTTAATAGCGGCGACGTTCTTTTCAGGAGCCTATTTTTTGCGTCGAGAACACATTCCCGTCTGGCCATCGCTCATGCTCATGCTGGCGATAGCCTATCTTTTCGCGCCGCCGGCATATTGGCGTTCGTCGCTGACGCTGCTGCTGTTTCTCTGGAGCCTTTTCGTCGCCATCGATTTTGCGCGCGGAAGGGAGCCAGATACGATCGCCGACCCGAGCTTTCCTGCGCGCTTGCCGTTGCGGCGTCCCAAGCGCATTCGGGGGGCTCGCGAGGTTGCGCTCGCCGCCGTGGCCGGGACGCTGGCGCTGATCTTCGGGGCTCATCTCTTCCGGCCAGACCCGCCGCCTGTCGTGGCGCAACCGGCGCAGGAAGAAAACGCCGTGACCGAGCAGACGTCCGAAGCGCCGGCGGACAACCCCGAAACGGGAGAGGCGCCGGTCGTTGAGCCTGAAACTTTCACCGCGCGCGCCGGCGATACGTTCAAAAGCATCGCAAAACGCGTTTACGGCGACGCCTCAAGGGCTCCCGATATCGCTCGCGCCAATCCGGATGTGAAGCCGAACGCCAGATTGCGCGCCGGGCGGAAGATCAATCTGCCAAAACCATCAAAACCATCGGGCGATTAAGCGATCTCGATACGTTCGCGCTCGGTCAGAAAATAATCGAGCCGCTGGTCATGCGGTTCGGTCGGCACATGGTCGACTTCCTGAAAGGAATAGGCGACTCCAATGGCGATAACGGATTTTTTCGCGCGCAACTCTGATAGCGTCGCGTCGTAGATTCCGCCGCCGTATCCCAGCCGATAACCGCGTCGATCAAAGGCTGACAGCGGCGAAAACACAATGTCGGGATCGCGCGCCGGCTGTTCTGCGGCGGGTTCGGAGAGGCCGTAGGGTCCCTTGACCAGGTCGTCGCCCGGCGTGAAATCGCGAAACGCCAGAGGATGACGGACCTTGCGCATCACCGGCAACGTGACCCGATAGCCCTTGTCGGCCAGAGCGTCGATCAGCGGGCGCGTGTTGAGTTCACTGCGGATCGGCCAGTAGACCGAGACAACCGGCGCAGCAAGTCGCAGACGAACGGCGGTTTCGGCGACGAGGGCGAGTCCGTCGCGAGACAGGGCGAGAGACGCCGCATGCGCTTCCTGTGGACTCACCAGATCGCGTTTCGCCAGCGAGTGGCGACGGATTTCGGTTTTGATATCTGTCATGGTCGGCAACCGCCTGCGCGGGAGGCGGGACATACGAATCAGAGGTGCGGGCCACATGAGCCGTGGGACATCGATCCCGGGAAACCTACAACGTAGGTGGGCGCCATATGACCAAGCCCACGGGCAAGATCAGGGACAGCTCCCGTTAGGATCGATAAGGCCCCGGGGAATAATAGTCCTGCACGCGCCCCGCAGCACCGCCGCTACTATGTAGCTCCTGGAGGATGACGACGCCAGAGCCCGTTCAGGCGAATTCGGTCTCTTCGGTCAATTCGCGCGCGATCTCCACGCTTTCGCCCAGTGGCCTGCGACGCATGTGGATCAGGTTGAAGAGACCGAAGGGGGCCAGGGGGCGTCGATCCAGCAGTTCGACGTCTGGATGCTTGTCGAGCCAGTCGCCAACGATGTGCCATGGAAACTGCGGACGCCAGCCCAGCTTCGGCGCAACGTGACGGTCGAGCCACTTCTCCAGAATTGCGAAAGGATCGTCGCGGCCGCTGATGTGGTTGACAAGAAAAATCTCGCCGCCCGGGCGCACAACCCGGGCCAGTTCGTCGAGCAGGGCGTCCGGCTCGGGAACGACGGTGAGCACATAGGGGGCGACGACGCAGTCGAAACTGGCGTCGGGAAAGGCCATGCAGGTGGCGTCCATACGCACCAGTCCGGTGACGTTCGACAGTCGTTCACGCGCGACCCGATGCGCCGCGCGCGCCAGCATGGACTCGCAGAGATCCACGCCGGTGACGTCGAGATGCGGGGCGAACATCGGAAGTTCAAGACCGGTGCCGACGCCGACATCAAGCAAAGATCCTTCAAGTCGCGCAGTAGCGGCGGCGATAGCGCGGCGACCGGGACGCATGACGCGTTCGAAGGTCAAATCATAGATCGGCGCCCACCGGGAATAGGCGGCGGCGACGTCCTCATTGTCCAGCGTGTCCGTTTCCGGCAAATAAGTCCTGGCTTCGGTCATGCAGGCGCCCTTCGCGCATGTTCGGCGCTTTGTGGCGGCGCCATGGGGGTCCGGATCGGAAGTTTCGCCGGTTCGACGGCGGCAATGAAACCGCCGCCCAGAACGCGCGCATCGTTATTCGCAGAATCATACAAGACACAAGCCTGACCCGGCGAGACGCCGAATTCACCGGCTGCGAAAATGATCTTCGCGCGATGATCGCCATCGGCGATCAGCCGCGCCGGGACGGGGGGGCGCGTCGATCGCACCCGGGCCATGACGTCGAGGCCCTGCGGCGGAAGGTCCAAAAATGCGCCGGGGCCGATCCAGTTAACGTCCCGCAGGGCGACGGCTCTTGTCTCCAGCGCCTCGCGCGGTCCGACGACCACCCGGGCGGTCTCCGACTCGAGCCGGACGACGAATAATGGCTCTGCGTCGCGACCCGATACGGCCGCGCCCAGCCCCAACCCCCGACGTTGACCAATAGTGTAATGCGCCACGCCGGCGTGCTGACCCAAAACTCTGCCGTCGATGTGGACGATGTCGCCAGGCTGGACCGCATCCGGCGCGAAACGCGCGACAACGTCGGTGTAGCGACCGCTCGGCACAAAGCAGATGTCCTGACTGTCGGGCTTGTCAGCGATTTCCAGACCGTAACCGCGGGCCATCTCCCGCACCTCGGCCTTGGTGTAGTCTCCCAGCGGAAAGCGCAGCATGCGCAATTGATCGCGGGTCGTCGCGAACAGAAAATAACTCTGGTCGCGCCCCGCGTCCCTGGCGCGAAAGAGGGCTCGTCCGCCAGCGCCATCGTCATGAGAGGCGATGTAATGACCTGTGGCGAGCGCATCGGCGCCGAGATCCCGCGCCGTATCGAACAAATCCGCGAATTTGATGAACTGATTGCAGGCGATGCAGGGCACAGGCGTCTCGCCGCTGGCGTAGGCGTCGGCGAACTCCTGGATAACCTTTTCCTGAAAACGGCGTTCGAAATCGAGAACGAAATGCGGAATGCCCAGCCGTGCGGCGACGGCGCGAGCGTCCTGAATGTCCTGTCCCGCGCAGCATGCGCCCTTGCGATGGGTCGCTGCGCCATGGTCGTAGAGCTGAAGGGTCACGCCGACAACATCATAGCCCTGATGTTTCATCAGGGCCGCCACTACGCTTGAATCCACGCCGCCTGACATGGCGACGACAACCCGGGATACACCCGGCTCCTTCGGCGGTAATGACGGGTTGGCTGTCGCACATGTCGTCATGGCGCGGCGGGCTCTTTTGCTGAGCGGCCGAAAGATGCTCTGGGCGTCATGGGACCGGATTTAAGATGTTGAAAAACGTTGCAGGGCCATCCTTTAGACATTCCCGCGCCCCGACGCAATCTCGCTGGGGATGTCGTTTCTCCCCAGCGAGCCCGATATTGTTCGCCGGGGGCGCGACTGCTAAGACCCCGCCGGACGAAATTCGGGGACTTCCGCAATGTCGGCGATGAAACTATTGGCGGGCAATTCCAATCGATCGCTCGCCGAGGCAGTCTCCGCCCATCTCGACATTCCCCTCTGCCGGGCCCATGTCCGCCGCTTCGCCGACGGCGAGGTCTGGATCGAAATCCTTGAAAACGTTCGTGGTCAGGATGTTTTCATTATCCAGTCCACATCGGCGCCGGCCAATGATCATTTGATGGAGCTGCTGATCATGGCCGATGCGTTGCGTCGCGCTTCGGCCCGCCGCATCACGGCTGTGATCCCCTATTTCGGATACGCCCGACAGGACCGCAAGCAAGGACCGCGCACCCCGATCTCGGCCAAGCTGGTCGCCAATCTCATTACCCGCGCCGGGGTCGACCGCGTCCTGACCGTGGATCTTCACGCCGGCCAGGTTCAGGGATTCTTCGATATTCCAACCGATAATCTCTTCGCCGCGCCGGTGATGGTCGCCGACATCAAATCCCATCGCGATCTCAAAAATACAATGGTTGTGTCACCCGACGTTGGCGGCGTGGTGCGGGCGCGCGCTCTGGCCAAACGGATCGACGCGCCCTTGGCCATTGTCGACAAACGTCGCGAGCGGGCCGGCGAATCTGAGGTTATGAACATTATCGGCGACGTCTCGGGCCGCAATTGCATCCTGATCGACGACATCGTCGATTCCGGCGGAACACTGTGCAACGCCGCCGAGGCGCTGCTCGCCGCCGGCGCTGAATCCGTTCACGCCTACATCACCCATGGCGTTCTGTCGGGTCAGGCGTCAGAGCGCATCGGCGGCTCCAAGCTGAAAGAACTGGTGATCACCGACACTATTCGTCCCTCTGACGCCGTGTCGGCGACGCCGAATATCAGAGTGATACCGATTGGCCCGCTGATTGCCGAGGCCATCGCCCGCACCGCCCGCGAAGAAAGCGTATCAAGCCTGTTCGATTGAAAATAAAAGCCCGCGCCTTTGCGGAGCGGGCTCTCATCTTTGCAAAGATTCGCAGCGATCAATCAGCTCTGCAAATCCTGGGGAACCTTGCCGCCATTTTGCGCCAGTTTGGCCATCACCTGCTTATGCAGCCAGATGTTCATAGAGGCGGAATCATGCATGTCGCCGTCGAAGGCGAGTTCTTTTGCAAGCTCCTTGCGCGCTGTAAGGCTGCTGTCCAGATCGAGCAGTTTCATCAGATCGACGATCGAGACGCGCCAGTTGAGTTTTTCTTTCGCTTTGGAATTGAGATCTTCGAGAATTGCGACAACGTCAATTTCCGAGATCGGCGCGGCGGGCGTCGAAACCGACCCTTCCACGCCGCCGTTGGCCGCAGGCGCGGCTTCGGCTTTGCTGACGCCGAAAATCTTGTCCTTGATGGCGCTGAATATGCTCATGATTTCTCCGTGAAACGCGTCAGTTTTAATCGCTCGCCGACTTGATTGCAGACGGCTGGTTGCGGTGTCGTCGCGTCGCCGACAGCGCTAATCTGATGAGCCCGGGCATTATAATCAAGCGCCAGATTTAAAAACCAGGGCCGTAGACATACGCGATGACTTATGTTCGTTCCGACAACTACGTCCATGAACGGCTCCGAGTTCGCGCCGCCGCCGGTCGATAACCGTGAGACAGATCGAGAAGCGCCTCGCTAAGGCGGATTAGATCCTTGAGGGTGCGGCGCGCTGCATCAGCTCATAGACCTGCAAAGGGATGCGCGCCTCCAGTCGAGCGCTTTTGCGTTGAAACCGCCGTTCGGCCATCGCGGCCTCCTGTGACTGGAAAATACGGCGTATTGCCATAAAGTATAAAATAAAGTTGGATCCATCTTCTGCAGCCTAAGGCATTTACCACGTCTTTTTGCGTGTTTACGTCCGTTTCTTCATCGGTCTCTCGCCGTTATCGCGGCGTAGGCATTTCTGTTTGAGGATTTTTCCGAAGCAGGACGTTTTAAACTCGAAGTCATCATGAACAATATTCATGACGCAGGGGCGCTCCTAATATGTAATATATTGAAAAATATAGCTTTAGAAGAAGAGCGGGCTGCTCAGAGAAAGGTGCTCAAGGAATTTCCGATCATAGTGCAGAGCCTGCCAGACTCTCATTGACGCCGGCGTCGCGAAACAGAGCCCGCCGGATCAAAGTGGCGCTCCCGGAGGAAGCATGGACAAGATTCTGATAATTGTCTGGAGCTGTTTAG
>JBBARD010000097.1:0-6296 GCA_040399965.1 Methylocystis sp.
GCGAAATTCGCTCCTGACTGGCTCCTGCGACTCCCTTGCGATAATATTCAGGCAATCATTCACTGGCAGTCCGGCGCGTACGCCGCGGACAATGGTTTCAAGCGCCGTCGGAAAAATAGAAACAAATTTACCGATCCGCCTGTCTCGCAGAAAATTCAACAACCAGTTGGGAAGGCCAAAGATAAGGGTGATCGCAATCCCTGCGGCAACAAGGGCCTGATCCATAAACATATAAAATACGCCGCCAAGAACCAGACCACTGCCAGCGAAGATCGACATAAAAACAGGAGGCGAGATTTTCAGACCGGCCTGAGCGATCCGTATATCAAGGTTGAGTCGCTTTTTTTTCTCGTTCTGATTTGAAACCTCTTGCAGACTATCGGCGATGGTCTTGCGACGTTTCTGGAGATCAGACGCGGATCGAGTCTCCTGCGCCACGATCCCCGCGCTGCTCGCCCCAATCGCCATGGCTCTTTTTTTTGCCCGATCCTGCGCCTCAAACATCGGAAACACAACGCCCAGCATCAAAGAAAGAACGGCGACGACAATGAGACCGATGAACAGCATATCGCTGTCGATGAATTCAGGAGAAAATTGTCCTATAAGGTCCAACAGGTTCATTGCGACTCCTGAACTTCTGCGGATTCAAGAGCCAGGGCAAGTCGCGTTTCTTCGCCATAATAGCGCGCCCGTTCCCAGAAACGGGGCCTGACAATGCCGGTGGACCGATGTCGGCCTAAGATACGACCGTTCGAATCCTCTCCCATCATCTCATAGAGGAGCAGATCCTGGAGGGTGATCACATCGCCTTCTGTGCCGACAACCTCCGTGATATGCGTGATGCGTCGGGATCCATCGCGCAGACGCGCGGCCTGAATGATAATATCGATGGAAGAAACCATCATTTCACGCACTGTTTTTGATGGCAAGGTAAAACCGCCCATGCTGATCATCGATTCTATTCGGCTGAGAGCTTCGCGAGGCGTATTGGCGTGAATCGTTCCCATCGAACCATCATGACCCGTATTCATCGCCTGCAGGAGATCGAAGGCTTCCGGTCCACGCACCTCGCCGACAATAATACGCTCCGGCCGCATACGCAGGCAATTCTTCACCAGATCGCGCATGGTGATCGCCCCCTGTCCTTCAAGGTTCGGAGGCCGGGTTTCGAGCCGAACGACGTGCGGTTGCTGAAGTTGTAATTCAGCCGCATCCTCGCATGTTATAACGCGTTCATCACGATCTATATAGTTTGTAAGACAATTCAACAGGGTTGTTTTGCCGGAGCCGGTTCCACCGGAGATCAAGACATTGCAGCGGACGCGGCCAATGATTTTCAAAACTTCGCCGCCCTCTGGGGAAATGGCTCCAAAACGCATCAGCTGATCCAGCGTGAGTTTATCTTTCTTGAACTTTCGAATTGTCAGCGCTGGTCCGTCAATTGCGAGCGGTGGCGCAATGACATTGACGCGCGATCCGTCCAAAAGGCGCGCATCGCAAATAGGAGACGACTCATCGACGCGACGGCCGACCTGAGAAACGATTCGCTGACAAATATTCATCAACTGGGCGTTATCCCGGAAGCGAATGCCTGTAAGCTGTATCTTTCCTCCCACTTCGATGAAGGTCCTTTCGGCCCCATTGACCATGATGTCTGCGATATCGTCCCGGGCGAGCAGGGGCTCCAACGGACCAAATCCCAGGACGTCGTTACAAATGTCGTCGAGCATTTCCTCCTGCTCGGCGATCGACATGACAAAACTTTTGATAGAAATAATCTCTTTAACGATCTCGCGTATTTCCTTACGAGCGTTCAATGGGTCCAGTCGGGCGAGCTGCGCCATATCTATGGCTTCGACCAGTGCGCCGAAAATGGTGCTTTTATTCGAATAATAATCATCCGACCTTTTGCGCTCCGTGTTGACTTGCGATTCAGCCTCTCCCTTCGCATCGCCAGATGGAATCGCAGTCAATGAGGTTTTCGCCGGCTCCAGCCGGCGCTCCGCAGGCGACTCAATACCTGTACGCTTACCAAACATGATGTAGGATCTTTCTTCGCTTTTTTCGCCTAACTAGCCTTTTTCAACCCGAGACGCGCCAGCATGGCGCCGATGGGTCCTGTCTTGACGCTACTCGGCGACACACGGCCCATCAATTGGTATCCGAGCGACGAGAGCAGGGACACAACTTGCGCCGATGGATCAATTTCATCCAGCATTTGACCGTTATTGGCAGCAGAGCCGAAGAGTTTCGCATCAAAGGGCGAAACGACAAGGGGACCGGCGTCGAGTGTCTTGGCAAATTCGGCGGGCGATATTTCAGGCCTTTTAGGCAGCCCGACGGTATTCAATATGACATGCGGCGGATGGTCGTTCCGGCGCATCGACTTGAGCGTTTTGATCAGGATCTTGACGTTGCGTAAATTGGCGAGATCGGGCGCGGTGACGATAACAAGCTCATCCATCGTCGCCATCACATGTCGGGTCCAGGCCGTCCATTGATGCGGAATATCGAGAATTATGACCGGCGTTGTTGCCCGCAGAAGGTCGATTGTCGCATCCACAGCGGTTTCTGGCAGATCGTATAGACGATCCAGAGTTGCGGGCGCGGACAGAATGCTCAGCGTATCACTGCATTTCACCATGAGTCTGTCGATGAATGTTTCATCGATGCGATCTGGAGAATAGATTGCGTCCGCGATCCCTTGAGGCGGGTCTTGATTGAAGTCCAACGCCGTAGTCCCGAATGGCAAATCGAGATCGACAATGACCCCCTGTGTCTTGAGCGACCGGGTGATCAACCAGGCGAGGTTATGGGCGATCGTAGACGCGCCAACCCCTCCCTTGGCGCCAACAACCCCAATCGTCCGACCAAGACTTTGAGTGACTTCGCCAGAGTAAAGACTCGAAAGTTGCCAGATAAACGTCAGGATGCCAAAAGGTTTGACAATGTAATCGCTGACGCCGAGCTTCAATAAATCCCTGTACAGTTTTATGTCGTTTTCGTAGCCGATAACGACAAGTTTCGTGTCGTTATCACAAAAAGCGGCGAGACTTTCCAGTTGCCTGAAGAGAAGCTCTCGCGCGCCGGATGTTTCAATGACGAGCAAATTCGGGGTAGGTTTATCGCGGAAGGCCTCCAATGCGGCTGTTATGCCGCCCATTTGGGTTTTGGTGACAGTTCTCGATAACCGCCGGTCTGCGGCGGCCTCCTCGATTAATTCGGCAAATTCCTGCGTCTCGCAAAACGCCTGAATCGAAATTCGCGGCAGCGGCGCGATCTGCGTCTCTGTCTCTTCCGCAGTCCGAGGAATCTGACTGAAGTCGTCACGTTGCTGTGACGCGATGACGTCGCTCACAGTTGTCCTCCAACCTTGCTGATGGATTGATCCTCCTGGGGCCACCGCGTGCTTGGATCCTTGCCTGTGCGGATGTTATCTATCGCGCGCATCCGGGTCGGTGTATCCGCCGGAGTCTCGCCGCGCGGACCAGCGAGATCCCGTGGGTCAGCGATTTGAGCGGCGAAAGTCTGCTGTGACGCGCATCCATAATTCCACCATGTCGTGTTTTGCCAGCCCTCAAGCGATCCCCCGGAGGCAAGGTCTTCTGGCCACTCGCCGCAACGGCCTGAGACTTTCGCCTTGATCCCTGCAAATGACAGGCGCAAGGGCGCTGCGAGATTCGGATCGGTCACCCGATAATCCTCGATGATCACCTTTGCGCCCAAACCCGCCGCTGTTAGCGCTCTGCGCACGGCGGTGATTGTTGTTGCGGCGTTTTTGGCTCCGGCGCCGCCGACCGGTCGCCTCAATGTCACCGATCCGTGGCCAAAACGTCGGTAGTGATCGACAAATTCGTGAATACGTCCGCCTGTCGTGTAATCGACGCGGCCGCCGATCACCGCAGGAAACAGATCGACGACATGGGGCGCATCCGCGAGCACCACCGGATGGCGATCGTGAAAATCGTAGGGCGTCGTCGGCGGGGGCATCACACGCGGGGCGCTGCATCCGGCGAGCGCCGCGACAAAGCCCATAGCCAGCATGATGCGCCAGACACAAGATCTTCCTTGTATGAGGATAGCAAAAGCTCTGGCGTCTGTTGTGATCATGAACTCCATCCTGCCCAGCGATCATTCGTTAATAAAGCCAATTCGACCCTTGAATTGCTGTTGAATCTGCGGATTGCTGCGTGAGGCGTAAATGCGATTGACCCTCCCCAGAAGCCATGCCTGCGGATCGGAGGCGTCGGCGAAACCGTCTGTGGGTCGCGCGATCTCCTGCGCGCTGACCGGTCGCACGATAAAGGGCGTCACGATGATCAGGAGTTCAGTTTCGTTACGGATATAGTCGCGCGAGCGAAACAGTTGCCCAAGGATAGGGATGTCCATGAGTCCGGGCAGACCAGTAATCGCCTGTTCGGATTTTTCCTGAAGCAATCCTGCGGAGGCGATTGACCCGCCCGAAGGGAGTTCGACCGATGTTTCATGCTTTCGGGTCCGGAAACCAGGCACGGTGACGTCAGCGTAGCTTTCGGAATTTTGACGATCGACCTCGGTCACCTCGGTATTGACATGCAGCAGAATACGGCCTTCGGACAAAACCGTCGGCAGGAAATTGAGCGTCACGCCATAGGGTTTGAAGGTGATGCCGGGAATACAGCCGCCGCCAGCCGACGCGCTCGGGTTCGTCGCGGCTGGACCAAACAGACAGGCGCCGAAATTGCTGGGGACGGGAATTTCGCCGCCGACGACCAGTTTCGCCGTTTCGCCTGAAACGGCGGTGACGTTGGGCTCGGCGAGAACCCGAGCGACGCCATAACGTTCGAATGCTTGAAGCGTCAGCTGCGTGTTGTTGGACCCGAGAAGTCGCAACGCCCCATCAGATTTTGGCCGATTGACGCCAAAGGGATTTGACTGTGTAAGCGTGCCCCATCCGCCGCGAAGCAAGGTATCGACGCTATCGCCCTGGGGGGAAACGCCAAGTTGCTTGAGCACGAGGCGCGACACTTCGGCGATGGTGACTTTCACCATCACCTGATCCTCGCCCTGGATCGTCAATGCATTGACGACATTGCCGCCGCTCCCCTGGGACGGCGCGCCTCCGGAGGCGCCTTGCTGTTGTTGCATATTGGCGAATCCGTTGGCGATATCCATGGCGCGCCGTGACTCTGCCGGGGACAGGACGGTTCCAGTCAGGATGATCGTGCCGTTCACAGTGCGCGGCGCGATGTTGGCTTTGGGCAAGGCGACGCGCAAAAGTTGCGACAACTCGCCGATATCGCGTCCGATGCTGATCTCAAGGCTGGCGATCTGCCGTCCATCGAGACCGACGGCCGAGATCGTCGTCTGACCGGTGTCGACGCCGACAATATAAAGCTGACGGGCGGTGCGAACGATGGCGTCGGCGATTTTGGGATTGGCGACGACGACTTCGCTGGCGTCCCCCGGCAGATCGATTACCGCCGATTTGCCGACGCCCATAGAAATCCTGCGAGAGAGCAGACCCTGCTCCGCGGCATTAGCGGCGCTGTTTCCCGGGTGTCTCGTCTCCATGACAGGCAAGGAAACCAGCATAAGCGTCAGGAATTTGCGACACAGACGAAGAATGCGCGGCCTGATTGTGGGTTGGGAGAGCATGGCGTTCCTCATCTGGCGCGCAAAGTTGAGACGACGCCGCGGCGGACAATGGTTGCGCCCTCTGTCGCTGAGCGGTCTTGCGCATCATCAGGTTCGGGTTGAGGTCGGATGCGCGGTTCTTCTACCGGCCGCAACGTCAGGGAGAGTTGTCCGGATTTTTGCGCCATGAGCGCGATTTCAGCCTGATGCGGGGTTAACTCCAGCGTTGCTGTCGGGCCGGTGACCGTCGCCTCGGAGTCTTTCCTGGCGGTCACGACGCCGATCGCCAGCACGCGCACATTCTCCAGCACCCGCTCGGTTGTGAAAACCTCGCGCCCCGCGTCCTGAGACGCCTCTACGTTACGGAAGGTCCGCAAGACGTCAACGCGATCATTGGGGAGAATGAATCCCCCCGCCGTCGTATTTGGCGTCACATCGATCGCGACGGCGCGCCGCCCCGGAGCCAGCATGATCGCCATGAGGCCGCTTTTCGTCAGACGACTGCGTCGGATTGGTTCGCCTCTGGAAATTGGCGTTCGCACATGGGAGGAGATCGCCTGCTCCTTGACCTTGCTCTTCTCGTTATCAGGAGACACGAACCTGTCGTCGGTTTCTCCGCCTTCCGGCGCCTTTATCCACTCGACGTCCGCGTCCTCGATTCTGGCGCCCGCCGGAAGATC
>JBBARD010000098.1:0-3823 GCA_040399965.1 Methylocystis sp.
AACCGACGACCTCTTCAATGCCATTGAAGCGCTCTCCCAACTGAGCTATGGCCCCATTTTTTCCGGGCGATCTCCTGGGCGAGGGCCGGGCCGACGAAGCAGTCGACGCGGGGTGTATAGTTCAGCCGCCGCCGCCCTGCAAGTCCGCCCCCAAAAGTCCGCCCCCAAAAGTCCGCCGCAGGAATTCCGGTCCCCTCAGGCGGCGGAGACGGTGACGCGATTGCGACCGGCGGTTTTCGAGGCGTAAAGGGCGCGATCGGTCCGGCGCAACAGGGCTTCCGCATTGGCGTCGCCGCCGCGATCGGCGAGACCGATAGAGATCGTCACCGGGATCGCCTGAGCGCCAGCCGCCTCCAGGCGGAAGGGCGTCGTCTCAATCGACGCGCGCATGCGCTCCGCTACTCGCTCGGCGACGGTCAGCGGCGTATCCGGCAGCAGGACGAGAAACTCCTCTCCGCCATAGCGACACACCGGATCACTGCGGCGCAGGACGCCCCTGATCCTTTGCGCGAGGCTCTTCAGCACATGATCGCCCGCATCATGACCATAGCGGTCGTTTACCTGTTTAAAGTGATCGATGTCGATCATCATCAACGACAGCGCGCGTCCGCCATGCGCAGCCTGATCGAGCGTCTCGATGAGTTGTTTTTCAAAAAAGCGGCGGTTGGCCAATCCTGTCAAGGCGTCGATGGCGGCGAGTTCGATGGCGTTCTGCTCGTTGTCGCGCAGGGCGTCGACATATCTCTTGCGTCGCAATTGGGTGCGCACGCGCGCAATGAGTTCATTGCGATCCACCGGACGCAAGACATAATCGTTCACGCCGAGATCGAGCCCGCGCAGAATGCGCTTTCGATCGTCGCGATCGGCCAGCGCCAGCACCGGCATGGCGCGTGTGCGCTCCAGCGAGCGAAGCTGGCCGCACAGCCGCAAGGCGTCGAAATTCTCCAGATCGAGGCTGAGGATGATCAGATCCGGCGAGGTCTCCGCCGCCCGAAACAGGGCTTCCGAGGGTCTGGACTCGATCGTCACCTCATGCCGCTCGCCCAGATCGAAGAAAATCCGTTCGGCGGAGGCCGGGCGATCCTCGACAAGCAGGATGCGTCCGCGCGCGTCATCCTGCCGTATCTGCGCGGCGATGGGATCGGCAAGTCCCAATCCTGCGTAGGAAATCGCGCGGGCGCGCAATTCGTCCAGCGCAATCTTAAGTCGCGTCAGCGAGCGTACGCGCGCGATCAAGGCAATTTCGTCCACAGGTTTGATCAGGAAATCGTCGGCGCCCGCTTCGAGGCCGCCCAGCCGATCAGATGGCTCGTTGAGCGCGGTCACGATCAGCACTGGCAAATGCATGGTCTGGGGATCGGCTTTCAGACGTCGGCAGACATCGAAGCCATTGAGGCCCGGCATCATCACATCCAGGAGGACGATATCGCATTTGCCGTCGCGACACAGCGTCAACGCCTCAGCGCCGGAAGACGCCGAAACGACCTCGAAATATTCGGCGAGCAACCGAACCTCAAGCATTTTCAGGTTGGGGAGAAAATCGTCGACGATCAGAACGCGGGCGGTCATTGGCAACGCGGGCGGTTATGGGCAACGCGGGCGGTTATCGGCCATGAACGTTATTAGCGCTTATCCCCAAGAAAAGCATTCACCGTTTCGAGGAATCTCGCTACCGATATCGGCTTGGAAAGATATCCCTCGCACCCGCCCTGCAGGATTTTCTCCTCGTCGCCTTTCATGGCGAAGGCTGTGATCGCGACCACCGGAATGTGACGCAACTCCGGATCTTCCTTCAGCCAGCGAGTGACTTCAAGTCCGCTGACCTCGGGGAGCTGAATGTCCATCAGAATCAGATCGGGCTTGTGATCGCGGGCGAGTTTGAGCGCCTCGACGCCGCTTTTGGTGCGCAGGGTCGCGCGGCCGTTGGCCTCCAACAGATCGTTGAAGAGCTTCATATTCAATTCATTATCTTCTACGATGAGGACCGTTTTGGTCATGCCCCGCATCTTTCGCCGGTCGTTGCGATCTGAAGCCAGACTAACATGGGAAAGATTAATGAAACGCCCGCCTGATGGTGAAAGTCGCGCCGAAGCCGCCAGGGAGGCTGCTCTGCTCGCACTCGGCTATCTTGCCGGTGACGAGGAGCGGCTGATGCGGTTTCTCGCCCTGACGGGTCTGGATCGCGGCGACGTCGCCGATCTGCTTGGCGATCGCGGCTTCCACCTCGCGATCCTCGACCACCTGGCTGGAGACGAAACCCTGCTCCTCGACTTCGCCAGGGAAAATGGCGTTCCGCCGGAGACCGTTGGCGCCGCCCGCCAGGCGTTGGGGAGCGGCGAGGAATTCTAGGCAGCAGTTATTCTATCGCGGCGAGCGCTGTGGCGCCGGCCTGGGCGATCTGTCCGTCCTGCGCCGATTGCACCCCGGAGACGCCGATCGCTCCCACGACATGCCCCTCATGGATCAAGGGCGCGCCGCCCTCGACCGGCGTGATCTGCGGCAGGCTGAGCAGGGCCAGCCGTCCGCCGGCGACGACTTCCTCCAGCGCTTTCGTCGGTCGACGAAACAGGGCTGCGGCGCGCGCCTTGTGCTGGGCGATCTCGCATGAGGCGGGCTGGGCGCCGTCGAGCCGCTCCAGATAGACTGGCAGCCCGGCGTCGTCGACGATAGCGATGACGACATTCCAGTCGTTTCGCCGCGCCTCGGCTTCGGCGGCGGCGGCGACGCGTTTGGCGTCGGCGAGCGTGAGTTCGAATTTCATTTTCATGTTGAGGCCTTTGAGTGGATCCCGACGGGAGGGCCGCGCTTGCGAAGGCGGATGGGCTCGACTAGGGAATCGGGGGTGAGCGTTCGCCTTCGCCAAACTCTCACGCCATTCGTGCGTGAGCAATGCGCGGGTCGACTGAATTCGTTGCGCCGCAAACGCGGAGAGGACATATCCCTTGACCCTGATCATGCCGACGCCGGAGACCGCTATCCTCGCGCGGCGGGACGAGATCGTCGGGCGGCTTCGAGCCTTGCTGCCGTCGCAAAGCCTGATCGTTGATGAAACCGCGCGCCGCGCTTACGAGTGTGACGCCTTCACCATGTATCGCGCCCTGCCGATGGTTGTCGTCCTGCCGGAAACGGTCGAGCAGGTTCAGGCGATCCTGCGCCTCGCTTCGGAAATGAACGTCAAGATCGTTCCGCGCGGTGCGGGCACATCGCTGTCGGGCGGCGCGATGCCGCTTGAAGACGGTCTGCTGCTTGGCATGGCGAAGTTTAATCGCATTTTGGAGATCGATTACGAAAACCGTTGCGCGCGCGTTCAACCCGGCGTGCAAAATCTTGCCATTTCCCGGGCCGTCGAGGCGCGGGGATTTTATTACGCGCCCGACCCATCGTCGCAGATCGCTTGCACCATCGGCGGCAATGTCGCGGAAAACGCCGGCGGGGTGCATTGCCTGAAGTATGGTCTCACGACCAACAATATTCTTGGTCTTGAGGTCGTGCTGATGGGTGGCGAGGCCATCCGTCTGGGAGGCAAGCATCTCGATAGCGAGGCCTATGATTTGCTCGGCCTGATGACCGGCTCCGAAGGATTGCTTGGCGTGGTCACAGAAGTCACAGTGCGTATTCTGCAGAAGCCAGCTGTCGCGCGCTGTCTTTTACTTGGATTTCCCAGCGTCGAGGCCGGCGCGCGCTGCGTTGGCGCGGTCATCGCCAACGGAATTATCCCCGGAGGCATGGAGATGATGGATAAAAAAACCATCCACGCGGTAGAGCGTTTCCAGCCCTGCGGCTATCCGCTCGACGTCGAGTCCGTTGTCATCGTCGAACTCGA
>JBBARD010000098.1:3923-6168 GCA_040399965.1 Methylocystis sp.
GAGATGTTCAGCGAGACGGATCTCGATCAGCAGCAACGCGTCAAATGCGCTTTCGACCCACAGGGACGTTTGAATCCCGGAAAGGTTTTCCCGATTCTGCATCGCTGCGCCGAATTCGGCATGATGCATGTCTCGGCCGGAAAAATCCCATTTCCCGATCTACCGCGGTTCTAGACATGAACGCGCCTGCGCCAATCATCGAGATCCGTGACGCCAGCGACCTGGCCGAGGCGCTGCGCGGCGCCAATGCGCGTGGCGAGACCTGCGGGATTACCGGCGCGGGCTCCAAAAAACGGCTGGGTCGCCACGCGCCCGCCTCAAAAATGCTTTCGACCCATTCACTCAGCGGAGTCACGCTCTACGAGCCGGAGGAACTGGTTCTGTCGGCGCGCGCCGGCACGCCGCTGAGAGAGATCGAGCGATTGCTGGAGTCGCATCGTCAGCAACTCGCCTTCGAGCCCATGAATTTCGGATCGATTTATGGAGCGCCCGGACACGCCGCGACCCTCGGCGGGACGATCGCCGTCAACGCCTCCGGTCCACGCCGCATCAAGGCCGGCGCCGCGCGCGATCATCTGTTGGGTTTTCATGCCGTCACTGGACGCGGAGACATCGTCAAATCTGGCGGTCGGGTGATGAAAAACGTTACCGGTTTCGATTTGTCGAAACTGGTTTGCGGCTCCTACGGCACGCTGGCGGCGTTGACGGAAGTGACGCTGAAAGTGCACCCCAAACCGGAAACCGAGCAAAGCATTCTTGTTCTGGGCCTTGATGAAGCGAGTAGTCTCGCCCTTCTGCGCCGCGCAAGCGGCTCGCCCTTCGAAGTGTCCGGCTACGCCATGACGCCGCCGGGCGTCATACCGGGAGTAGACGTGAACGCCGCCGCTCTGCGGATCGAGGGCCCAAAAATTTCTGTAAGCGCTCGACGCGACCAGCTTTTGTCGGCGCTTGTCGAGCCATCGAACCGGATCATGAATTTGCAGGCTGAGCATTCGCAGAAATTCTGGGCGGCGATACGCGACGCTGAACCTGTTGCGCGTCAGGATGGACAAATCTGGCGCCTTTCTGTGGCGCCGTCAGAGGCTTTGACGGTCGTGGAAGTTATTCGCAATTCCGGCGCGCCGCTGCGGGCGCATTTTTACGACTGGGCTGGCGGCCTGATCTGGCTCGCCCTTACGCCGGCGCCGGATGCGCATGCGCCCTTGGTGCGCGCCGCCGTCGACTCTGTGGGCGGCCATGCGACGCTGATCCGCGCTGACGACGTCGTGCGCGCCCATGTCGAGGTTTTTCATCCGCAACCACGCGCACTTGCGGCGTTATCAAAACGCGTCAAGGTCGCTTTCGATCCTTCGCACGTACTGGAGCGCGGCCGTATGCGCGCGGAGTTCTAGAAGATGCAGACGCATTTCTCGCTGGCGGCGCTCGCCGATCCGGATATGGCGGAGTCGGAACGGATATTGCGCGCTTGCGTGCATTGCGGTTTCTGCACCGCCACTTGTCCTACCTATCTCTTGACCGGCGACGAACTCGACTCGCCACGGGGACGGATTTATCTCATCAAGGACATGCTGGAGACAGCGCGTCCGGCCGATGCGCGCACGGTCCAGCACATCGATCGCTGTCTCTCCTGTCTCTCTTGCATGACCACCTGTCCATCAAGCGTGAATTACATGCATCTTGTCGATCATGCCCGCGCGCATATCGAAAAGACCTACCGTCGTCCGCTCTTCGACCAGGCCTTGCGGTCGCTGCTCGCCGGCATTCTGTCGCGCCCGGCGCTGTTTCGCATGGCTCTGCGCGCCGCCGCGATTGCACAACCGCTTGCCCCCTATCTGCCGGGACGCCTGCAGGCAATGCTGACGCTGGCGCCACAAAAGGCGCCTCCGCCCTCGGACATCGATCGGCCACAGATTTTTACTGCTCATGGCGCGCGGCGTTTCCGGGTCGCGCTGCTCAACGGATGCGCCCAGACTGTGCTCGATACGCGGATCAACGCGGCCACCGTGCGTCTTTTGACGCGTCTCGGCGTCGAGGTCGTTTTCGTCGAAGGCGCCGGTTGCTGCGGAGCGCTGGCTCATCATTTGGGTCGCACGGATGAGTCTCACGCCCTCGCCCGGCGCAACATTGAGGCATGGACGCGCGAGATCGACGCCAATGGTCTCGATTACGTGGTCATCAACGCCTCGGGCTGCGGAACGAGCGTGAAGGATTACGGCTTCATGTTTCGCAACGATGCGACTTTGGC
>JBBARD010000099.1:0-5857 GCA_040399965.1 Methylocystis sp.
CCGGAAAGAATGGTCATCGCCCGGTAAATCTGCTCGACGACCAACACTCGAACCAGTTGATGCGGCAAGGTCATTGCGCCGAAAGAGAAGATGGCCGCCGCACGGTCCCGCACCAGCGGATCGAGACCCTCCGAGCCTCCGACTAAAAACCACAGGGATCGACGCCCGGCGTCTCGCTCGCGAGCAATGAAGTTTGCAAAGGCCATGCTATCGGCAGTCTCGCCTCGCTCATCGAAAACAACCAGCGCGGCCTCTTCGGGGACCAAAGCCAGCATCTCCTGGGCCTCCCGGACCATGCGCCCGACGGGTGTTTTCGCTTTGCTCTCGTCGATTTCCCTAAGATCGAGGCCTTCGAGGCCGATCCTTCTCAGCGCCGCGATCCGGTCGGCGTAACGCGCGTAAAGCTCGCGTTCGGGACCGGTCTTTAATCGCCCCACACAAATCAGTCCCAGTCTCATGACTTGCTGGCGGTCAGACCCGTTTTATCTCCACTGGCCGATCGCCACCCCACATTTTCTCGAGATTATAGAACTGACGCACCTCGGGACGGAAGACATGGACGATAACGTCGCTAGCGTCGATCAGCACCCAATCACACTGCGGCAGTCCCTCGACCCGGGGGGAGGCCAGCCCCGCAGACTTGCAGGCCTTGATCGCCTTGTCTGCGATGGAGCCGACATGGGTCGTCGACCGTCCTGTCGCAATTATCATATGATCCGCCAGGGCTGTTTTGCCGCGCAGATCGATCATGATGATGTCTTCGGCCTTCGCATCATCGAGGCTGGCGAGAATAGCGCGAAAGGTTGCTTCACCGGGCGACCCAACGGAGCCGATATCCGGCTGTGGAGACGACGCCGTCTCCGGAAGAACACCTTTAGACAGCGTTGCATTCCTCAAGCTGAGCGGTCGGGAAGCACAAGGAGCAATGACCGCAGGGGGAGGATGGGGTGAAACGCCGCCAATTGCAACATAATTGGGGCGATCTACGTCCAGGAATAAAATCAGCTAATTGGCCGGGCTTGTGGGTCGGGTCAGGCTTAATTTGAGTCGCAAAGAGCCCCATTGTCTGGGAAAATTGGTCTATGGTTCTCTGGATGGAAACGACCAAGAATAATTTCGGTGGAGATTGGACTTGACGCAATCCAATCAAAATCTGCCACGGCATCGACGACAAACGCTGGACTATGGTTATTTTACCGAATAACGCCAATAACTTGGAGTCTTGGCGGTTCTATGAACCCTGCCCGGCTCCATTCCAGCTGCGACCACGACGTCGACTGCGCATGAGGCGCCTTTCCGAGAGCAGGGATCCTTGCTGTGACCACGGATCAGGGCAGCAAGATCATCGCGCCTGAGGTGCGACGCGACTCGAGCGCCTCATGCACCGACCGGGCCTCCGAGAGCGGGAACGACTGGGGTTCCTCTATGGCGACATGACCGCGCTTGATCGCCCGAAACAGGTCTTCGGCCATGTCCTCGTAATCTTTTCGTCGGGCGATATAGGTGAAGAGCGAGGGCCGCGTGACGAAAAGCGAACCTTTTGATGTCAACAGGCCAAGGTCGAAAGCCTCGATTGGGCCCGATGCGGAACCGAAACTCACGAACATGCCCATGGGCCGGAGGCAATCGAGGGAAGCCGGAAAGGTCGCCCGGCCAACGCCGTCGTAAACAACGTCGCAGAGTTTGCCGTGAGTGATGTCGCGCACGCGTTCGACAAAGTTTTCCTCGCTGTAAAGGATGACGTCTTGAGCGCCCGCCTTTCTGGCGATCTCGATCTTCTCCTTCGAGCCGACGGTCGCGATCACTTTGGCTCCCAGGGCGCTGGCCCATTGGCAAAGCAACTGGCCTGTGCCCCCGGCGCCGGCATGGACAAGCACCCGATGGCCTTCCTTCACCCGAAAGGTTCGCCGCATAAGATACTGCGCCGTCAGACCCTTGAGCATCGCCACGGCCCCCTGGGCAAAGGTCAGTGATTTGGGGAGGCGCAACAGATCGCTGGCGGCGATATTACGCATGGCGCTGTAGCCGCCAAGAGGCCCGACATAGGCGACGCGGTCGCCTTCGACGAAATCCTTGACCCCGGCTCCGACCGTGACGACTTCGCCAGCGGCCTCATGTCCGGGGATAAACGGATAATCGGCCGGGTAGGCGCCGGTCCGCCGGTAGATGTCGATGAAATTGACGCCAATGGCCCGATGGCGAATCTGAACCTCTCCCTCGCCTGGCGACGGCAGTTCAATGTCTTCGTAGCTTAAAACCTCGGCGCTGCCCGGCTCATGAACACGAATCGCCTTGACCATAACGCCTCCTTGCCACGCTTCGGATTGCCGGGGGCAGACTTAAGCAATATTTACGAAAAGACAAAACCACCCCCTGCGACATTGCGCGCTTCTAGGATGCCGCCCGGAAGGTTATAAGGGAAACAAGGAGAGCGCCAACCCATGCACCAGGAAGCAACGACCACGCCTGTTGAGGAACAGTCTACAGACATTCTCGTTGCTGGCGCTGGATCGACCGGCCTTGCGGCGGCGCTCGCGTTCGCCAAAGCGGGCATGCGGGTCAAGTTGATCGGCCGTATTCCGCCCCCCCTGCCCGGACGCACGGTGGCGTTGTTCGAAGCCTCCTTGCGTTTTCTGGATCAGCTTGGCGCACTCGATCGCGTACGGGCGCTGGGATGCCGGATTGAGGCGATCCGTATGATCGACGACACCGATCAGCTTTTGCCGGTGCCCGAGCTGACGCTCCGCGCCAGCGAAGTCGGCCTGCCGGCTTTGGGCGTAAACATCTCAAACGACGAACTCGTCGGGGTTCTGCTCGATCTGGCGCGATCGAGCGGACTGATTGAGGTCATTGACGCCGAGATCGTCGATTACGACTTCAGCGACCGCGCTGTCGCTTATCTTCGCGATGGCCGGCGCATCGTGGCACGCTTCATTGTCGCCGCCGACGGTCGCGCCAGCCGCGCTCGCAGCGTCGCCGGCATTGATGTCAAGGAATGGACCTACCCGCAGCTCGCCTTGACGATGATGTTGCGGCACGAATTTCCGCATAATTTCCAATCTACCGAATATCACACCCGCTCGGGACCGTTCACGTTGGTGCCGTTGCCGGCGACTGACGCGGCGCCGCACCGCTCCAGTCTGGTCTGGCTTATGAACGTCGACGACGCCCGGCGCCGGCTCGCAAAACCACGCGAGGAACTTGAGTTCGAGATCGAGGATTACGCCAAATCGGAATTTGGCCTGATGAAGATCGATAGCGATATCGGCCAATTTCGCATGGGCGGCATGCAGGTTTCGCAACACGCCAAAGGGCGTCTGGCGCTGGTGGGCGAAACCTGTCACGTTTTTCCGCCTATCGGGGCGCAGGGCCTGAACCTCAGCCTGCGCGACGTCGCCGATCTTGAGGATTGTCTCGCCAGCGTCGATCTTGCGAACGACAGGGAGTTGTCGCGGGCGCTCGCCCGCTATGACCGCCACCGTCGCGCCGATATCGGTTTCAGGACGCATGGCGTCGATATCCTTAATCGCTCGCTGATCATTCCTTACCTCCCGGTCGATTTGTTTCGCGGGGCAAGTTTCATTGCCGTCGCCGCGCTGGGACCATTGCGGCGCGCGATAATTCGCGAAGGCATATTGCCCCATCTCGCCTTACCACGCCTGATGCGCCGCCCGGCCGCCGTCGCGGAGACGGCGCTGCGTCGCGCCGGTTAGAGCAATTCTCAGTCTGATTGGATCAGAGAGGAACGCTGGTCGTTTGTTTTGTCGCGCTTTCTTTTGGCGAGCCGGTTTGCGCTGCGGCGACGGGCTCCACAAGATCCCCATAGGGCGGGACATTACAGGACAAGCGACCGGAGTCAGCTCGCCCACAGGCTCCGGTCGGCCTTTTTTATGACTCCAGACGCATCTTCTTTTAAGACGCCAGACGCATCTTCATGGCGCTCATGACCGTGGGATCGATGGTCAACCCCGTCTGACAGGCGAGCTTTGCAATACGCGCGTCCAGCGCCTCGCCATACTCGTAAATCAGAGCGTAAGTCTTTACTCCGCCAATTAATCGTGGCTCGCTCAGCAAATCGCCGGCCAAACCGCACCGCGACATTAATCGATACATGGCCTGATCACATACCGTTACGAGATGCGTTAACGCTGCTGCTCTGCCAACTTCATTCAGCGCCATTAACAATTCAGCTGTCGTGCGGCTAACGACTTTTGCGTCCATGCGCGCATCGCCGGTGATCCGCACAGTGAAGCGGCTGGACTCCCAGATCAGGGGGCTGCTGAAGCGCTCGCCGTCCGGCAAAAGTTCGGAAAATGTATCATTCAACATATTGAACCCGGTGGTGGGCAACAACCTCAACCCGCCGATCACTCGCTCTTCTTCGTCGAGCGCGACGACATAGAGGGGATTAAGCGCATCGTATCCGTCGATCTCCCAACGGTTGATCACCGTCACCTGCCATCTCAACCGATCGTGAAAGACGTTGCGACGCAGTTTGTGCATGTCATCGATCAGACGCGGATAACGATCGCGCCACTCACCGGGTATGATTTTTATCATTTTGGGCCTCTCCTGCATTGCCGTGTACAATGACGGGAGAATCATAGCCCTGCTTAAGCTTATATTAACCTCCTGAAATTCAGGGGGAAGCCAGTCTCAATCCGGCCCGGCCTGCAGCAGGCTGGTCGGCTCGTAGGAGAGATTGATCAGCCCCAGAGCCAAGGCTTTCGCCACCGTGTGGGTCGTGTTCGATGTGTTCAGACGCGATCGCGACGCTTCGAGATGAAAACGAACCGTGTGTGGACTGATCGACAGGATGCGGGCGATATCTTCGTCGGTTTTACCGAGCGCCTTCCAGCGCAGGCAACTCGCTTCGCGCGGCGGCAGGCGAATTTTCTTTTCGTCGAGTCCAACGCCGCAGGAGCGCAACGCCACAGCATGGAAATTCCAGGCGAACAGCATCAGGTCACGGAGCAGGGCTTGCTTAATCTTCAGCCATTCAGGTTGAAGGCCTTTCCAGGTCACGGTGAATAGGGCAAATTCGCCATGACGTCCTCGCATCGGCAAGGAAAGGCCTTGCGAGCCTACATCCAGTTCTTGCGCCTCTCCGAAAAATTTTCTCACGATCGGGTCGCTGCGATCGATCTCGGACCAATCCACCGGCAAAATGCCGCCAAAGCCGGACCGAACGATGGGATCGATGTCGATATAGGCCTTCTGGGCGTAATGCTTTTGCCACTCCGCCGAATAGGTCGCGCTGAGAAGCGGTCGTTCTGCGGTCGGAGTCGGCATGTTGAACCCGAGGTAGGCCGAATTATGCAATCCCCAATCCGAGAGCAATCTCCCAAGCGTATCCGACGCCACGTCAATCCTGTTTGCACGCGAAAGTTGATCGATCAGATCAAAAAAATCATCCCTGTGCATGTTCGGGCTCCGTTTTGCATAGGACTGCCATGCCTTACATGCAAATATGTTGACATTTGGTATATCCCGTCAATATTGCCTTGTTTCTCGACCGGGGCGCACAAACGGTTCTCGCCCTGCCTTGATTGAAGCCGCCCGACGGGACCGGCCGCGTCCCAATGAAACCGGAATAATCTGCAGGGGGAATGCCCCAGGCGACGCCTGCGATGAACTCATTATTGTGTTCAGCCCGTCCTTACCCCCCTCGCCCGCCCGGCCAGGACGGCTTGGCCACGCCTGGCCACGCCTGGCCACGTTGGCGCGGTTGCCGGGGCTCTGGCGCTGTTGCCAAGTCACGACGGCTTTGGCATATGGCTTGAGACGGTCGTCGGGCCGTAGCGGAGACGTGGCCGAGAGGCTGAAGGCGACGGTTTGCTAAATCGTTATAGGGGAA
>JBBARD010000100.1:0-5733 GCA_040399965.1 Methylocystis sp.
GTCATGACCGCCGCCGCGAAGGAGTTCGTCACGCCGCTCTCCTTCGTCAGCCTGACCAACGCGCCCGTCCACGACGATCTCTTCTCGCCGACCGACGAACTGGAGATGGGCCATATCCAGCTCTCGCGCGCCGCCGATCTGATCGTCGTGGCGCCGGCGACCGCGCATTTGCTGGCGCGCGCGGCGCAGGGGCTCTGCGACGATCTGGCCACGACTCTTCTGCTCGCCACCGACAAGCGCGCGCTTTATGCGCCGTCGATGAATGTGCGCATGTGGGCGCATCCGGCGACGCAACGCAATCTGGCGCGACTGCATGGCGACGGCGCCTGGTTCGTCGGCCCCAACAGCGGCGAAATGGCCTGTGGCGAATTTGGTCCGGGCCGCATGGCGGAGCCCGTTGAGATTGTCGCGGCGGTCGAGGCGGCGCTGGCGCAGGGCGCCGCCCTGCCGCCGGTCGACGCGCTGTTGCGCGCAACGACCGGCGCGACCCTCGCCGGCCGGCATGTCGTCGTCACCTCGGGGCCGACGCATGAGGCGATCGATCCCGTGCGTTTTATCGCCAATCGTTCCTCGGGCAAGCAGGGGCACGCCGTCGCGCAAGCCGCGGCGCGCGCCGGCGCGCGGGTGACGCTGATCTCGGGGCCGGTGACATTGCCCGATCCGCCGGGGTGTCGGACCGTTCATGTCGAAAGCGCGCAGGAGATGCTGGCGGCGACGATGGCGGCTCTGCCCGCCGATGCGTTTATCGGCGTCGCCGCCGTCGCCGACTGGCGCGTGGCCGTCACGCCACAAAAGATCAAAAAAGACGGCGGCGCTGGCGCGCCCGCGCTGGCGTTGGTCGAGAATCCCGACATTCTCGCAACCGTCGCGCGCGGACCGGCGCGTCCGCAGATTGTCGTTGGCTTCGCCGCCGAAACGCAGAACGTCGTCGCTCACGCACGCGACAAGCTTTTGCGCAAAGGGTGCGATCTGCTTGTCGCCAATGATGTTGGCGAAGGCTCTGGCGTTTTCGGCGGCGACAGTAATATCGCGCATTTGGTGACCCGCGACGCCGTCGACTCTCTGCCCAAAATGAGCAAGGCGGCGCTCGCCGAGCGGATTGTCGCTTTCGTCGCCGCGTCTTTGCCGCCCGCGCGGGAGGAAAGCGCATGACGACGCCGCTGCGCATCCCGCTGCGTCGATTGCCGCATGGCGAGGGCTTGCCGCCGCCGGCCTACGCCAGCCCCGGCGCCGTCGGCATGGATTTATACGCCGCGCTTGCCGAGGGGCAAAAGATCGTGATCGAACCGGGCGCGCGCGAATTGACGCCAACGGGGATCATGATCGCGTTGCCGGAAGGCTATGAGGCCCAGGTGCGTCCGCGTTCCGGGCTGGCGGTTCGGCATGGCGTCACGGTGTTGAATGCGCCGGGCGCTATAGACAGCGACTATCGCGGCGAGATCAAGGTGATCTTGATTAATCACGGCGATGAGCCCTTCGAGATCCTGCGTGGCATGCGGATCGCGCAACTGGTCGTCGCGCCGGTCGCTCGCGCCGCTTTTGTCGAGGTTCAAGACGATCTCGATCCCACGTCGCGAGGAGCCGGCGGATTTGGCTCGACCGGTCTCGGGGGAGAGACCAGCGGATGAAAATCCTCGGACGCCCGGCGCGATTCGCATTGCTGGCGACGCTGGATGTGGCGCTTCATGCGCGCGGTCGACCCGTATCCTCGAAGGAACTCGCCGCCCGGCACGATTTGCCGCCGCGCCGTCTGGAGGCGCTGTTGCAGGCGCTGGTGCGCTCCGGCGTCTTGCGCAGCCTGCGCGGTCCCGCCGGGGGTTATGAACTGGCGCGGGAGCGGCGCCGGATTTGCGTCGGCGAGATTGTGCGTATCGCCCTTCGTCACGACGATGAGGAGACGTCGGCAAGCTCCTCAGGTCTGGACGCTCTGGTCGACCCGTTGCTGGAGCGCGCAGAAGAGCACGCGATGGCCTGTCTCGACGAGGTGACGCTTGATGAATTATGCACGCGCGCCGCGTCGCTCGAAATGCGGCGAACCAGTAACGCCCCAGACGATTTCACGATCTAAGGCGCGGGCGGCGGCAGGCGGCCTCGAAAAACTATCGGCAACGACGCCAGAGAGATAAAGACCATGTCCTTCCAGACTATCCAGACCGAAACCCATGGCCGCGTCGCGCTGGTGCGGCTCGATCGGCCGGCGGCGCTCAATGCGCTGAATGCGCAGCTTATTGCCGAGCTTGAGACTGCTCTCGCGGGGTTCGATGCGGACGACGGGATCGGCTGCATGGTGATTACGGGCTCGGAAAAGGCCTTCGCCGCTGGCGCCGACATCAAAGAGATGCGCGATAAGACTGGCGTCGGAGCCTATCTTGAGGATTTTCTTGGACGATGGGACGCTGTAGCCCGGGCGCGCAAGCCGATTATTGCGGCCGTCGCCGGTTTCGCTCTTGGCGGCGGCTGCGAACTGGCGATGATGTGCGACTTCATCATCGCCGCAGATAATGCGAGCTTCGGCCAACCCGAAATCAGGCTGGGCATCATCCCTGGCGCCGGGGGCACCCAGCGGCTGACTCGCGCCATCGGCAAGGCCAAGGCAATGGATATGGTGCTTACCGGGAGGATGATGAACGCGGAGGAGGCCGAGCGCTCGGGTCTGGTCGCTCGCGTCACGTCGGCGGAGGATCTCCTCCCGGAGGCGCTCAAGGCCGCCAAGGCCATCGCCGCCATGTCCTTGCCCGCCGTCCTGACGGCCAAGGACTCTATCAACCAGGCCTTTGAAACAACTCTGGCGCAAGGCGTTAAATATGAGCGCCGGGTCTTTTACGCGCTTTTCGCAACGGAAGATCAGAAAGAGGGAATGACCGCCTTTATGGAAAAGCGAAAGCCCGATTTTCGGCATCGTTAGAGCGGCATTGACGCGAGGGGCGGCTGGAGTCTATAAGCCCGACTGCATGGCCGCGATTTCGCGGCCGCACTGATTTTCGGCCCACTCGGCCTCCCATCGATCCTGAGGAAAAACCAATGGCCAATACGACTTCGGCCAAGAAAGCCGTTCGCAAAATCGAGCGGCGGACAGCCGTCAACAGAGCCCGCCGCAGCCGAATGAGAACTTTCCTCCGCAAGGTCGAGGAAGCTCTCGCGACAGGCGACGCAGCGCTTGCCGCCAATGCATTGCGTATTGCAGAGCCCGAGCTTATGCGCGCCGCCCAGCAGGGCGTCGTTCACAAGAACACAGCCTCACGCAAGGTGTCTCGCCTGACCGCGCGCGTAAAGACCCTTGAGGCGAAAGCCTGATCGAGAAAGCTTCGGCAAATACGCTTTGTGCAACCCGGCTACGGCCGGGTTTTTTGTTGTTTCAATTGCATCGTCCTCACTTCCGCGCCTCGCGGAACCGCATCGTAGCGCCCGCAACACACCTTGTGATTTTTTTTAACGTTAAATCTCGTGCGCAGCTAAACATCCCCGGATTCAAAACTTTGCAGTCAAGCCGGGATTTGACCCTCTCAGACAAGATCTTGACAATCCGCCTGTATTCTTCAAGGCGTGGCCGCGCGCCCTCTCGACGCTGCGCATAATGGTTTAGATGATTTTTTTTATTGACGATGAATCATCAGGTTACAAAGCGCCAAACATTTCTATCGCTATGATCGATATTTCAGGAGTCTTCTTTCATGTCCTCGGGGCGATGGCGGATTGCGCGGTGGGCGAGGCGCGTGTAGGTTTTTTTTGTCGAACGAGGGGAGAGTGTCCGACAAGCTGTTTTCGTCGGTTTCTGGGGTATGGAAATGATGCAATGTCTGCTCCGGTCCAGTAGCTTTGTTACAAACAGAGATCCTCTTTCGTCACACCAGACCGTGTAATCAAGCGTCTTTGTCGTAACCTGTTCGTCGATGCGTCGACCTGACATTTGCGCGCTTGAAAACATTATTTTTACGTCATGTCATCAGGAGGTGAAAAATATGACCAGTGGCGATGAAGAGGCAAAGACTGGATTTTTTCAGGGTCTCTTCGTCCCGGCCGTGGGAGCCTTTGCGCAATTCGTCTTTTTCCTCGGCGGTCTTTTGCTCCATTCACACTACTCGATTGATCCGACGGACGCAGTTTCACTAGCAACCCCTCCGGATTTTTAACCGGCGGGATCAGTTCCACGAATATCGGGTCCATGGCCGCCCAGGCGGATCAACAGGCTCGTCTCTGAATTTTCATGGCAAGGTTGATGGTGAATATGTCGGAATGTAGAGACGATATGGCGAAACAGATTACCGCCGAAGATCGGGCGCGCTGGGAGCGGGTTAAACAGCGTCTGCGCGTCGAACTTGGCGACGCCGTCTACAACTCCTGGTTTACGCGACTTGAACTGGATCGCATCGAAAATCGTAATCTTCATCTCACTGTGCCGACCAGATTTCTCAAAAGCTGGGTGCAGTCTCATTATGCGTCGCGCATCAGGTCTCGGGTCGCGACCGAATTCAAAACTATCGAGAGCGTCCTGATCGATGTCAGGTCCTCGGCGCGCAAGGCCAGATCTCGCGCCAACGAGACGGAGACTGGTCCCGAGGCGCCCTCCGCCGCTCATGCTTCAAAAAACTCTACGGCCCTTGCGACATCAGGAGAGAACGGCGTCTCATCAAATAGCGCGAGACGGAGCGGGCGCACACAGACGACAACCGATCAGGCCTCGCTGATCGGCTCGCCGCTGGATAAAAGATTATCTTTCTCGAGTTTCCTTGTCGGTCCATCGAACCAGCTAGCTTACGCAGCTGCGTGTCGGGTCGCCGAGTCGAGACCGGGCGAAACCCCGATGTTCAACCCGCTTTACGCGCATGCTGGCGTCGGTTTAGGCAAAACGCATCTTTTGCAGGCGCTGGCGCATGCGGCCAACGAAAACAATCGACGCGTCATTTATCTGACCGCCGAGCGCTTCATGAGCGGTTTTGTTTCTTCGCTGACGGCGCAGACGTCGATCGCCTTCAAGGAACGTCTGCGCGCGATCGATTTGCTGATCATCGACGATGTGCAATTTCTTCAAGGCAAATCTATTCAGCAGGAATTTTGTCATACATTGAACGCGCTGATTGACGCCGGGCGACAGGTTGTCGTCGCTGCAGATCGTCCCCCATCCGATCTCGATACGCTGGACGAGCGTGTATTGTCGCGGTTCAAGGGTGGTTTATGCGTTGATATAGGTCCCCTCGACGACGCGTTACGGGCCAATATACTGTCTGCGCGCATCGCGGCGGCGAGGGATTCGCATTCGGATTTTTTGGTCCCGGAGGACGTTGTCGCCTACGTCGCGCGAACAATCGTCACCAATGGCCGCGATCTGGAAGGCGCCGTGAATCGACTGCTTGCGCATTCGACATTGACCGGCGCCCCTCTCACCATTGAGACGGCGGAGGTCGCCATTCGCGATCTTGTTCGCACGCAGGACCCTCGCCGCGTCAAGATCGACGACATTCAGAAGCTTGTGGCTAATCATTATAACATCTCTCGGGCTGATATTCTGTCTTCTCGACGAACAGCGAATGTTGTCCGGCCAAGGCAGATTGCGATGTATCTCTCAAAGGTGCTGACGCTGCGTTCTCTGCCGGAAATTGGCCGGCGGTTTGGCGGACGAGACCACACGACCGTCTTACATGCCGTGCGCAAAATCGAAGAGCTTGCATCTAAGGACAAGGGTCTTGCCGAGGTCATCGATTTGCTGAAGCGAATTTTGAACGAGAGTTGATCGAG
>JBBARD010000101.1:0-1571 GCA_040399965.1 Methylocystis sp.
CTCCGGCTTGTTCGAGGAGGCGCGCACCAGCCCCCATGTGCCATCCTCCACCGTCACCCGCACGCCATTGACAGTCACGACATCGCGGATCGCCTGTCCGATCAGTTTTTCGCCCCGCGCCTGCATGGCCTCGATCCGCGCCACAACTTTCTGGGCCACGCCATATTTCTTCTCGTCGTCGCAATGCGGCGACATCGTTGGCGAGCCCCAGGTTTTCGGAACATCCGCGTAAAGCTGCGACATTGATTTCGTCGGATTGCGGTCGAGCATTTCGAGCACATGCACCGCCGTCAGCAGGCCATCGTCATAGCCGCGTCCAATCGGCGCATTGAAAAAGAAATGGCCGGATTTCTCGAAGCCAGCGAGCGCGCCCGTCTCGCTGACGCGCCGCTTGATGTAGGAATGACCGGTTTTCCAGTAATCCGTCTTCACCTTACGGGCGATCAACTCCGGATCGGTGGCGAAAAGCCCGGTCGACTTAACATCGACGACGAAGGTCGCGCCCGGATAAACTTTCGAGAGATCGCGGGCCAGCATGACGCCGATTTTATCGGCGAAGATTTCCTCGCCATGATCGTCGACCACGCCACAGCGGTCGCCGTCGCCATCGAACCCCAGTCCAATATCGGCCCCGGTCTCGCGCACCTTCGCCGCCATGGCGTGCAGCATTTCCATGTCTTCGGGATTGGGATTGTAACGCGGGAAGGTGAAGTCCGGATCGACGTCGAGGGGGATCACCTCGCAACCCAGCCGCTCCAGCATCTGCGGCGCAAAAGCTCCTGCTGTGCCATTTCCGCAGGCGGCGACGACTTTCAACTTGCGCGCAAATTTCGGCCGCCGGGTCAGATCGTCAAGATAACGCGCGGCGAAATTGTCGATATATTCGTATGAGCCGCCGTCCAGGGACTTCAGATCGCCGGCCAGCACAATCTCCTTGAGCCGCGTCATCTCTTCCGGCCCGAAGGTGACCGGCCGTTTGGCGCCCATCTTCACGCCCGTCCAGCCATTATCGTTGTGCGAGGCGGTCACCATTGCAACAGCCGGCGCATCGAGATCGAATTGGGCGAAATAGGCCATCGGCGACAGCGCCAGACCAATGTCGCGCACACGCACGCCGGCCGCCATCAGTCCGCTGACCAGCGCCAGTTTGATCGAAGCCGAGTAGCTGCGGTAGTCGTGTCCGACGACAATATCCGGGGCGACTCCCAATTCGCGAAGCAGCGCGCCCAGACCCATCCCCAGCGCCTGCACGCCCATCAAATTCAGTTCCGGACCAAACAGCCAGCGCGCGTCATATTCGCGAAAGCCGGTCTGCTTCACCAGGGGCTTCTGCTCATAGTCGAAGGTGTTGGGCGTCAGGCTCTGAACGGGTTTGGGAAACATGCGGAAAGTCCTCGATTCGCCATACCCTGGCGGCATGCCCGGTTTACACGCTCGCGGGGGGAAAACAAAAGCCTTGCGCCAACGCGCCTATCGACGCAGCGCCAGCGTATTCTCGGTCGCCTCGACGCGCGACAGGCGCGAGAGGAAACTCATGCCGAGAAGACTGACATCCTGCGCCCCCGGCTCGC
>JBBARD010000101.1:1671-5564 GCA_040399965.1 Methylocystis sp.
AACGCCGCCGACCTTTGTGGAACGGACGGCGGCGCCGGAGCGGACGCGGCCGAGATTTGCGGCGGCGGCGGCGGATTGACAATCAGCCGATCAAGTCCCTGCGCCGCCAGGACACATAAAACAACAATCGACGCAACGAGAGTAAGCGGGGAATTATGCATGACATGCGCCTCGGCTGTCAGTATATGACAACGGCCATAAATGTCGACAATCGCGATTGAAAGATCCGGAGACGGCTCTGCGGCGGGACGTCGCGGTTCACCTGTCGGGAAGATGCGGATTGGCCTTACGTTCCGCGTGGTTTGGCGCGCGTCGTCGGCGAAGCTTGGGCGGGATCGTCTGGCCAGGGGTGGCGCGGATACCGACCCTTCATTTGCTTTTTCACGTCGCTCCAGGAACCGGCCCAGAACGCTGGCAGATCGCGCGTCGTCTGGATCGGCCGATGCGCCGGAGACAGCAGTTCAAGCGTGAGGGGCGCGCGTCCCCGCGCGAGTGACGGATGCGCGGTCAATCCAAAAAGCTCCTGCACGCGCACCGAGAGCAGGGGGCCATTTTCCGCTGCGTAATCGAGCGCATGGCGGGAGCCGACAGGCGTTTCGAACCATGCCGGCGCTTCCTCGTCGAGACGTCGCGCCAATTCCCATGGCAGCAGATGCGCCAGCGCAGCGTCGAGATCGGCGGCGGCGATTTCGACGAGACCAACGCGTCCTTGAATGAAAGGCGCCAGCCAAAGGGCGGCGTCGGCCGCAAGGGCGGCGTCCCCAAGGTCGGGAAACGCGCTTGTCTCGCCTTCCGCACGACGCATGAAAGCCACCCGGTCACGCAACTGGTTTTGCGCTTTTGTCCAGGGCAATCGCGACACGCCGAGTCTGGAGACGCCCTCGGCGAGCAGGCGCGCATTCTCCGCCGTCGCTTCGATCGCGAGATTTTGTTCGCCCAGACGGATCGCGCCGAGACTCCGAAATCGTCGCCTTTGCAATACGCCGCGCGTTGCGTCGAAGGTCGTTTCGTCGCGCGCCTCGATGCGCGCGGCGGCGATCGTCTCGATCTCCTCGGGCTCCAACGGACAGGCGGCGAGAATGCGCGACCTTGCGGCCCGGCCAGTCAGTTCAGCCACTGCGAGAAATGGCGCGCGCGACAACGGGTCTTCCACCGGCAGGCTGGCGGCGCGGCCGTTCGCCATAAGAAACTCGCCGCGCGCGCTGCGCGCTTTCGCCAGTCGGTCGGGATAGGCGAGCGCGATCAGCGCCCCATCGGAGAGTGGAAGCGGATCGGCGGCGGCGACCATCGCCATCGCCTGTCGCGACCAGTGCGCCGCCAGTCGTCTGGCGTCGCGGGCGCGTTTCGATCCGTCGCGCTGAAGTCTTTCGAGGCGATGGGACAGATCGGCGTCGTTTCCCCCAAGGCCGCGTTCGGAGAGCAGCATCGCCAGTTCGGCGGCCCGGCCGGCGCCGGCGTGACGGGCGGCGGCGAGGATCATTCTGGCGAGACGCGGCGGCAGAGGCAGGATGCGCAAAGCATGACCCTCAGGCGTGAGGCGTCCGTCGGCGTCGAACGCGCCGAGATCGCGCGCCAGCGCCACCGCCTCTTTCCACGCCGCAGCCGGCGGCGGATCGAGCCATGACAAGAGAGCCGGATCCTTGACGCCCCAGGCCGCAAGATCGAGGGCAAGGCCGGAGAGATCGGCGCCGAGAATTTCCGGCGCCGCGAAGGCCGGCAGCGCGGCGGTCTGCGGTTCGTCCCACAACCGATAGCAAACGCCCGGCTCCGTGCGTCCGGCGCGGCCCCGTCGCTGATCGACGCTGGCGCGGGCGGCCCGCACTGTCTCCAGCCGCGAGAGGCCCAGATCGGGTTCGTAAATCTGAACGCGGGACAGGCCGCAATCGACGACGACGCGCACGCCTTCAATGGTCAGAGAGGTTTCGGCGATGGACGTCGCAAGCACCACCTTGCGGCGCCCTCTCGGGGCCGGCGCGATCGCACGATCCTGTTCGGCGCGATCGAGCGCGCCATAAAGCGGCGCGATATCCACGTCCGGCGGCCGGGCTTCGGCGAGCAGCCCGGCGACGCGCAGGATTTCCCCCTGTCCGGGCAGAAACGCCAGAATGGAGCCCGGCTCCTCACGCAACGCCCGCAAGACAGCGCGCGCGACCGCGGCGTCGACGCGCTCATCGGGATCGCGGCCGAGATATCGCGTTTCAACATCGAAGGCGCGACCCTCAGATACGATGGTTGGCGCATTCTTCATCAGCGCCGCGACACGCGCGCCGTCGAGCGTCGCCGACATGGCGACAAGCCTTAACTCCTCCCGCAGTCCGGCCTGCGCGTCGAGGGCCAGCGCGAGGCCGAGATCGGCGTCGAGCGAACGCTCGTGATATTCATCGAACATCACCCCGGCGACGCCTGACAGCGCCGGATCGTCGAGGACCATGCGCGCGAAGACGCCTTCCGTGACAACCTCGATCCGCGTTTTCGCCGAGACTTTCGACTCCAGCCGCATCCGCAGGCCGATGGTCTCGCCAATGACCTCGCCGAGCGTCGCAGCCATTCGGGCCGCGGCGGCGCGGGCGGCGAGACGGCGCGGCTCCAGCAGGATGAGTTTGCCATTCTGCGCCCAGGGCGCGTCGAGAAGAGCGAGCGGCGCGCGAGTCGTCTTGCCGGCGCCGGGCGGCGCGACAATCGTGAGATTGGGCGTCGTCGCCAGCGCTTCCGCGATCTGCGGCAACACGGCGTCGATAGGGAGGGCGTCGGAAAAGGCGCGCGGCAATGAAAGGGAGCCCGGAAACAAAAAGACGCTCCCTCCGTTGGGGAGGGAGCGTCAATCATTTAGCACATCTTCGATCAGGCGACGCGGGACTCCGCGCGGCCGGCGGATTGCTGGATCGCGGAGAGCTTCCAGCCGCCCGGACCGGCGCCAGCGTCACGGCGGAAGGTCCAGGCCTCTGTGGCCTCGTTGCGACCCGGCGAGCCGGGGAGAACCTTGCCGGTGGCGCGATCCTCCATCACGTCGTCGAGCGCGAACCGCATGGCGACGGTGGCGTAGTCGTCGCCGCCCTCGCGCCAGGCTTCCGCAAGGTCGCCCGACAGCAACTTGACGTTCGAGACGCGGTTGACGACGCCTTTGCGGCGGTTCGCCTCCAGTTCATCGTCGAAGTAGGACGCCATTTCCGGCGTCGACATCAGACGCAGCGCGCCCAGATCCTCGCGACTATAGGCGGACTGCATCTCGCCAAGCATGCGCTCGAAGGCGTCGAAGTCCTTCGGCTCCAGCGAGATTGGCGTGGCCCGCTCGGGGCGCGCGCCATTCCAGCCGCTAAAGCCGCCGACCCCCGGCCGGGCGCCTCCCGCCCCGAAGGGCGAGCCGCCGCCAAAGGCCGAACCAAAAGGCGCGCCGCCGAAGCGCTGCGCCGCCGGCGCGTTGCGGTTGGCGAACCAGGCGAAGGCCATGCGCGCCAGAAAGTAGATCAGCGCGACCTGCATCAGCAGGCCGATGATCGACATGAAGCCGCCCATGCCGCCCAGGAAGCCCTGTCCGGTCAGCATCCCGAACAGGCCCGCGCCCAGCAGTCCGCCGGCAAGGCCGCCCATGAGGCCGCGGCCGAAGGACGAACCGGCGTAGCCCGGCTGGCCCATGTAGCCGCCATTATTGCCCGGCGCCGGACGCGGCGTGACCGAACGTTCGAACGGCGAAGCCGCGCCTGGCATGGTGCGCGTCGACGGCGGGGCCGACCAGGTGCGCATGCCGCGCGAACCGAAACTGCCGCCGCCGCCCATGCGGGCCTCGGCGACCGCCGGGGCCAGCGCCAGAAGGCCGGCGATCGTAAGCGCCAGCAGCGACCCGCGCTGGCGCGCCAGAAATCCCAACATTGTTTATCCCCTTCTTGCGGGGCCCA
>JBBARD010000102.1:0-5549 GCA_040399965.1 Methylocystis sp.
CGCCGACCGACACACGACCACAGGCACGTGCGATTTGGGCAAAATCGTAGATACGCTTATTCGCGCCGATTACAAGATTTTTTTTCAAGTTTGACGCGATTTCTCAAGACGATGCGGTCAGCCGGGAAATTGCCGCCGCTTTGCCGCCGTACGCCCATGCGCTCGCCTGCCTTGCGCCACAAAGTCGATGCCGCTAGAGCTTCGCCCCCAGGATTTCCCCAAGGAATAACTCTCGGGTAGGTTCATGATCGTCCTGACACGCCGCAAGATTGTTGGCGCAGCCCTAGCGGCGAGCGCGAGCTCCATACTGCCAGCGCGTTCCCAACCCACCACCGACACGCCGCGCTTTGGATTCGACGACGTCGTGCGTCGTGCGCGCGATCTCGCCATCGCGCCATTCGAGGACAAGCCCGCGTCACCGCCGGCGCCTTTCGATAAACTGGATTTTGACGCCTGGCGGGACATCAGGTCAAAAAAAGATCAGATATTGCTGAACAATGGCGGCGAGTTTCGTCTCGAACCCTTTCACCGAGGTTTTCTGTTTCAGCGCGCCGTGACGATCAATACGATCCGGGACGGAATAGCAGCGCCGATTCCCTACGCGCCATCGCTCTTCGACTATGGACGGCTCAAGGTTGACCATCCGCCGCCCATCGACATGGGCTTCGCCGGATTCAGGCTGCTCTATCCGTTAAACGATCCGCATATTCGCGATGAGGTGATTTCATTTCTGGGGGCAAGCTATTTTCGCTTTCTTGGACGCGACCAGAGCTATGGCCTTTCCGCTCGCGGCCTTGCGGTGGAAACGGGAACCAACGCCGAAAGTTTTCCGTTTTTCCGGGAATTCTGGATCGAGGCCCCGCAAGCTGGCGAAAATAGAATCACGCTTTACGCATTGCTGGATAGCGAAGCGGCGACCGGCGCCTACCGTCTGGAGCTTTCTGCAGCGCAAGAGAGCGCGCTCGACATTCAGGTAACGCTGTTCCCGCGACGCAACGGCGTCAAATTCGGCCTTGCCCCGCTGACATCAATGTTTCTCAGTGGCGAAAATGATCGTCGCGTTCTGGACGGCTACCGGAACGAACTTCATGACTCGGATGGGCTTCTCGTCCACACCGGCGGGGGGGAATGGCTATGGAGACCGCTTAGCAACCCTGTTTTTGTGCGCATAAGTTCATTTCTGGATGAAAACACCCGCGGTTTCGGGCTCCTTCAGCGCGACCGAGCTTTTCAGTCTTATCAGGACCTCGACCTGAAATACGAAAAACGTCCCAGTTATTTTGTCGAGCCGACAGGAGACTGGGGACATGGCCGCGTCGAATTGATCGAATTGCCCACAACCGACGAGACCAACGATAATATTGTCGCCAGCTGGACGCCGGCGGCGGCCCCGGAAGCCGGCAAGGCTTTCGTCTACGCCTACCGGCTCTCCGCAGGACTCGACATGCCGCGACTGGAGCCCAATGGTCGCGCAGTGAACACGTTTCAGGCGCCAGCGCGTTCGCTGGGATCTTCGGAGCCCGAGAACCCCGACTCACGCCGCTTTCTCGTTGATTTCGCCGGCGGCGACCTCGCCTATTACGTCGCCGACCCCGGCAAAATCGAAGCTGTCGTCTCCACGACGCGCGGGACCGTGACCCGCACAAATGTGCAGGCGAACCCCTCGATTAATGGACTGCGCGCGATGATCGATATTGTGCTCAATCCCGGCGAGACGGCGGATTTGCGCTTGTTTCTTCGCGCTGGCGGACGAACTCTCACCGAGACCTGGACGTGCCCGTGGACAGCCCCCGCCGTCAAATAGATATAATCCTGGCTTGTTCGCCGGCGTGAGGCGACGGAAATTTCGGCGTGAATCGTAACCGTATCCCGAAACTACTCTCGATCGCCGGCTCCGATCCCTCCGGGGGAGCCGGTATTCAGGGCGATTTGAAAACCTTTGCGGCTTTTGGCGGCTATGGCATGGCCGTCATAACGGCGCTCACCGCCCAGAACACACAGGGAGTGACCGGGGCCTGGCCGGTGACGCCTGACATCGTCGCCGCCCAGATCAATTCTGTCATCAACGATCTTGAACCCGACGCCATCAAGATCGGCATGGTCGCGACAGCGGCGAACGCACGCGCAATCGCCGGCGCCGTCCGCGACAAGGGGCGCCTCGTGATCCTTGATCCGGTGCTTGTTCCAACGCAGGGCGCGAGCCTCGCGGAAGCTGGACTTGAGGTCGTTCTCAGGGGCGAATTGCTGTCACTCGCCAGCCTCTTGACGCCCAATCTTCACGAAGCTGCGGCGCTGACCGACACGAGACCGGCGTCATCGCCCTCTGAAATGGTCCTTCAGGGTCAGGCGCTTCTCGCTTGCGGGGCGCGCGCAGTGCTGGTCAAAGGCGGCGATCTGGCAGGCGCCCCGATTGATGTGCTGATCACCAGGGACGAAACCCGCCTCTTCCATGGCCGGCGGATTGCCACAAGACACACTCATGGCACGGGGTGCGCGCTCTCTGCCGCAATCACGGCAGAACTGGCGAAGGGGACGGCGATGATCGAGGCCATCGCAACTGCGAAAAACTGGCTGGAGAATGCGCTCGGGGCCGCCGATTCGTTAGCGACTGCGCTGGGGGTGAGCGCGGGCCGTGGCCCGCCCCATCATTTATTTTCTCTGAAGGCGGGTCCCGCCCCGAGGGATTTACTGTGACTTCTGGCGCTTTTTCTTACGCCTTGCGACCGAAGAACGATCCAGACCCCAGGCTTTGGAGATCGCTGGACCGGCGCTTGCGCCGACGCCCGCTCCGGCGATGAGCCCGATCGGACCGCCAATCAGCGCGCCGCCCAAACCGCCCAGAACGCCGTCGACCGTACGGTCGATTACATCGTCGTCCGCCGCGCATGCCGGGGCGACGGCCATCGATAGAGCCAGAGAAGCGGCAACGAGACATTTTTTCATTTTGCTCTCCTGATCGGAAACCGGGACGAATCACTAAATCCCCTGGGAGGCGAAAGTCGGGCGCAGAGGGTTCTCCTAACCGTCCAGGGCCGCCTTTACCGCCGAACTGGCCTTTGCGAAATCCATGCGTCCGGTGAATTTCGCCTTGAGCGCGGCGACGACCTTGCCCATGTCCTTGATCGAAGCCGCTCCGACTTCGGCAATTGCCGCTCTGACCGCCTCGGCGACCTCTGCCTCCGAAAGTTGCTGCGGCAGATACGCCGAGATGACGGCGATCTCGCCCTTCTCCTTGTCGGCCAGTTCCTGACGGCCCGCCTTCTCATAGATGTCCACAGACTCCTGACGGCTTTTGATCATCTTCTGCAGCAGAGCGAGAATATCATCTTCGGACAAGGACTTTCCGGCGCCGCGCGCCTCGATGTCCTTGTCTTTGAGCGCGGCGTTGATCAGCCTCAGGGCGTCAACCCTGGCGCGGTCGCCAGCCTTCATGGCGTCTTTGAGGTCCTGGGTGATCTTCTCGCGCATAAGATTTCCAATTCGGGGTCGGATGGATTAAATCCACTGAAGCAACAGGCAATAGAGCGGAACATGAGCCTCGATCAAGACAGAGCCACGGCCTCGACCATTGAAACGGCCTGGACCAAGCCCGTTCATACCGGCGTTCTGGTTCTCGCCAGCGGCGAGGTTATCGAGGGTTTCGGGCTCGGCGCCGCTGGGGAAGCGGTTGGCGAGGTCTGCTTTAACACCGCCATGACCGGCTATCAGGAAATCCTGACCGATCCCTCCTACGCCGCCCAGATCGTCACCTTCACTTTCCCGCATGTCGGCAATGTCGGGACCAATGAGGAAGATATCGAGACGGTCGATCCAACCCGAGGCGCCGCCGCCGTCGGGGCGATTTTTGGCGCGCCAGTGACGGAACCGTCGAATTTCCGCTCCCGCTCTCACCTCGCCGATTGGCTCTCGCAGCGAGGCGTTATCGCCCTCTGCGGGATCGACACCCGCGCGCTGACCACATTGATTCGCGAAAAGGGCATGCAGAACGCCGTTATCGCCCACGCGCCGGACGGTAAATTCGATCTTGCGGCGCTGCGCGCCAGAGCGGCGGCGTGGCCGGGGATCGATGGGATGGATCTTGTGCCAGGGGTCGGCGCGAAAACCGGCTATGACTGGCGAGAGACGACATGGCGGCTGGGAGAAGGTTACGGCGCGCGCGACGGCTCGGCGAAATTCCGCGTCGTCGCCATCGACTACGGCGTGAAGCGCAACATCCTGCGATTGCTCGCGGATCAGGGCTGCGAGGTGATCGTCGCGCCAGCGACGGCCAGCAGCGCCGATATTCTGGCGCTCAAGCCCGACGGCGTGTTTCTCTCCAATGGCCCCGGCGATCCGGCCGAGACCGGCAAATACGCCGCGCCGGTCATTCGCGATCTTCTGGCGCATAAGGTGCCCACCTTCGGCATTTGTCTCGGTCACCAGATGATGGCGCTCGCCGTCGGCGCGAAGACCAGAAAAATGACGCAGGGACATCATGGCGCCAATCATCCGGTAAAGGATTTCACCACCGGTAAGGTTGAGATCGTTTCGATGAACCATGGCTTCGCGGTCGATAGCGACAGCCTGCCGGTCAACGCCGTCGAGACGCATCGCTCGTTGTTCGACGGCACCAATTGCGGAATCGCCCTCACCGACCGTCCAGCCTTCTCGGTGCAACACCATCCGGAAGCCTCGCCCGGGCCGCAGGACAGCCATTATCTGTTCCGGCGCTTTGTCGAGATGATGGAAAAGTCGAAAGCCGCTTGACGTCGACTGCGCCTTCGGGCGGGCGATAGAAAATCATCAGGCGCGGGAGGCGCGATGCTCGGCGTGATCGTCCGGCTGCTTGTCGCGCTGGTCGCGGCGCTCGCCTTTGCCCTTGCAGCGCGGCCAAAGCTGCGCGCCGGCCTGATCGCCGAATTCTACGATCCTGCAACGCTGCCCGCGCTTCCCGCCGATCTTCGCATCCATCATGAAGCGATAGCGCAGGACTGTGCTGTGCGACTCGTTGGTCTGTTGCCGGCGGCGATGGCGCGGATCGAGCGCGTTCATGGCGTCCGCTTTGCGAAACAGCCCGTCGTCGGCGTCTATGGCTCTTTCGAAAATTACGCGCGCGCCAACGGGCTCGGGAACGCGGGGATCGCAGGCGTCACGCGCTTCGGACGTATTCTGCTGTCGCCAACGCTCTGCGGCGAAGAAGCCGACAGGCTGGACGCCGTGCTGACCCATGAATTATCGCACGCGCATTTCTTTGGCTGGCGCCGAGGCCGGACGCCTGCGCCGCCTGCATGGTTTACCGAGGGGCTGGCGGTGATGGCGTCAGATGGCGGCGGCGCCGAGGGCGTCAGCGACGACGCAGCGCGACGCGCGATCCGCGCTGATGTGCGCGTGATCCTCGACGATCGCGCATGGACTGACTTCTCCGCCATTCATTTTACGAAAGAGCCCGCTTGCGTCGCGCCTTGCGATCTCTGGACCTATCGCCAACGCCTCGCCTTTCGGCAGGCGGGTTTGTTCGTCTATTGGCTGCGCGCGGGGAATCCGGAAAAATTCGCGCGCCTGCTGCGCCA
>JBBARD010000103.1:0-5406 GCA_040399965.1 Methylocystis sp.
ACATGCACAAGGAAGGCGCCGCCTTCCGCTCGCTGATGAACAATTTCGCCATCGCCATCTCGCTTGGCCTGCAATATGGCGTGCCGCTTGAGGAATATGTCGACGCCTTCACCTTCACCCGCTTCGAGCCGGCCGGCCCGGTGCAGGGCAATGACGCGATCAAGAACGCCACGTCGATTCTCGATTATGTGTTCCGCGAACTCGCCGTCTCCTATCTCGGCCGCAACGACCTTGCGCATGTCTCGCCCGACGACATCGGCCATGACGTGCTGGGCAAGGGCGAGCATGAGGGCAAGGCGCCGGAGACGAACAGCGTCGTCTCGCGCGGCTTGCTGCGCTCCAAGACCGACAGGCTGATGGTGGTGCAGGGCGGCGGCGCGACGGCGCTGCGCGGCGAGCCTGAGATTCTTCAGGAAGCGGAGGCGGCGTCCGCGCTTTCGACGCTGGGCTGGACCGAGCCGACGAGGACTGTCGAAGGCATGGCCGAACGCCGCGCCGAAGCGCGCATGAAAGGCTATGTCGGCGAAGCCTGCCCGGAATGCGCCAATTTCACGCTGGTGCGCAACGGCACCTGTCTGAAGTGCGAGACGTGTGGAAGTACGACGGGGTGTTCTTGAGGATTAATTAGAACCCTGCTCTCTTGCGGAAAACCCTGATAAAAATTGCCGGGCGCGCTCCCGGGAGTCGCGCCCGTCGTTTTTTTACTCAATCAGACGAAGTCTATCCTGTTTTGCCGTTTGAACATCGCGGCTCTAGCGTTCAGCGTTTTACTTGAGCGGCGCCTGGTCTGATTGAATCAGACAGTTGCTATGGTTTTTTGTTTTATCGTGATTTCTTTAGCTGAACTGGTTGGCAGTTCGGTGGAAACCGCTCTGAACGGCGCGCAGATCCATGCTCGGCCTGTAAAAAGAGTGTTTAACTTCAAATAATAATCCAACGTACAAGCTGGTTGCATCGAGCGTGAAACGCTTTTCATGTGACTTAATCACACAAAACGCCCTGCATTAAACTCCCCTAACATCACGACAAAGTCACATACCCCGCCGCGTCGATCATTGATGCTCCGTGCAAGCCCGGAGCGCATGGCGGTCTTTTCGGGAAAGAAATCTCCATCCGCCCCAATTGCGAAGCCAAGGCAACACGGCTTTGCTTAGTATCGGAGACGCAAAATGTCGGCTGAATTCACCTTCCTGACGATGACTGGTTTTTTCCTGCTTGGGGCGATCATGATCGTGCAGGGCGGCGTCGGTTTCATGCAAAGCCATCTCGTTTTGCTCGATACGAATTCGAAACTGGCGCAAACGACGATTTTCGCGCTCACCGCCATGATGTTCGTCGCCGGCATCGGCGTCCATTTCACCGGCAGCAGCAATACCGCTTTCCTGAAAGGGCAAATGGCGCAAACCTCGCAATGCGAACTGGAGAGCGAGGCGGCCAATCCCGCCGCGCGCGGCGGGTCGAGCGGGGTGATTGGACGACAGATCGTCGCTTGCATGCAGAAAGCCGGTTTCGACTGGGCGGCGCAGACGCCCTTGTGTCGTGAGGCGCCGGTGGCGACCAACGGTTATTGCTACCAATCCGCCTCGTGGCTGGATCGCGCGATCACCGGCGCGCAACTGGCGTTCAACTAAACCCGCGGACAAAGTCGCCCGGGGCGCCGCCCCGGGTGATTTTCCCGCGCCCTGCCCTAACTCCTGTCACGGGGCGGCATGCGGCGGCGGCGGCAATTAAACAGGAAACTCCGGAGCGTTTTTCATGAATTACCGTATGGCGATTATCATTATTGGCGGTTTGTTGTTTGTCGCCGCCATGATCCCTTACGCCTACAAGCCGAGGTGCAGCTCGCCGGCCGAATGCCCCACGACCGCGCCCTATTAAATCGCCGCTCCCCGGCGTAAGCTGTTGCGCCTGATCGCCCGCAGGCTTGCAACGGGCGCAGGAGCCACGCCGATGATGATCCCGCGCCGCTTTTCTCTGACTGTTCTGGCTTGCGCCATGTTCGTGATTGGCGCTTTCGCCGTGGCTGCGCCCGCCAGCGCCCAATGGGGCGGCTATTGGGGACCAGGCTGGGGCGGCTATGGCGGTTACGGCAGCTATGGCTATGGCGGCGAGGGCTGCGGCAATCTTAATTGCGAGGGCGACGGCTGGGACGGCGGCTATTCGGACATGAAAGACAAGGAAAACGCCGCCTCCGGCCCGGACCAATTTGACAGGGAGTTTGCTCCGGCCAAACGCGGCAAGCTCTGTAAATCAAAGACGCCGACTTACAATGATTGGGGCGATTTTACCGGCTGGAAGCCGGTGATGATCCCCTGCAAGAATACGTAAGGTTGTCGCGCCGGCGCACTGTCTTTGTTCCTGTCGATCCTGCATGACCCGCATTTATAACTTCAGCGCCGGACCAGCGATGCTGCCGCCTCCCGTCGTGGAGCGCATAGCGGCGGATTTGCCGTCGTGGCGGGGAACCGGCGTGTCGGCGATGGAATTGAGCCATCGCGGTGTGGCTTTCCGGGAGATCGCCGAAAAAACACAGGCCGATTTTCGAGCGCTTCTTCGCATCCCGGATCATTATCGCATTCTTTTTCTTGCCGGCGGCGCGACCATGCAATTCGCCGCCATCCCGCTCAATCTGCTGGGCGCAAAAAGAACCGTCTCATTTTTCGATACTGGCGCCTGGTCGAAAAAGGCGATCCTGGAGGCGCGGAAATACGCCGCTGTCGAGATCGTCGCGAGTTCCGCAAGCTCGGGATATACGACGATACCGCCCGGTGAAAACTGGCGGATCGACGCCAATACGGCCTATGTTCACTACACCGCCAACGAGACGATCGACGGCGTCGAATTTCACTTTATCCCCGATGTCGGATCTGTCCCCCTCGTGTCCGACATGTCATCGACGATCCTGTCGCGAGCGATCGATGTTGAACGTTTCGGATTGATCTACGCCGGCGCCCAGAAAAATCTGGGGATCGCGGGCCTCTCGGTCGTGATCGTGCGGGAAGATCTTCTGGATCGGGCGCGCGACGATACGCCCTCCGTGCTGAATTACGCGGTGCAGGCGCAACAGGGCTCGATGGCGAACACCCCGCCGACCTTCGCCTGGTATGTTCTGGGCCTTGTGCTGGAGTGGGTGCGCGATCAGGGCGGGGTCGCAGAAATTGAAAAGCGCAATATCTCGAAGGCGCTCAAACTCTACGAGTTCATCGACTCCTCGGACCTTTACGTCAACGCGGTCGAGAAATCCGTTCGCTCCCGCATGAATGCGCCCTTCCGTCTGACCGAACCGCTGGAACCTGGTTTTTTATCCGAATCCGTGGCGGCGGGTCTGTTGAATTTGAAAGGACATCGCTCCGTCGGCGGAATACGCGCCAGCATGTATAACGCCATGCCGGAAGCTGGCGTCGAAGCGTTAATCTCTTTTATGAAGGATTTCGAGCAAAGACGCGGGTGACGCAGTATGGAGCGGGTATTAATCCCCGCTCTCCTCCTCTTCGCCGACGTCGCCGATGTGCTCCACCGAGACGACGCGCTCATCCTCGGCGGTGTTGAAGACGATAACGCCCTGCGTGCCGCGTCCGGCGATCCGGATGCCGCCGACCGGGCAGCGGATCAACTGACCGCCATCCGTTACAAGCATGATCTCATCGTCCTGAGCGACCGGGAAGACGGCGATCAACTTGCCGTTGCGGGCGTTAACGGCCATGGCGACGATGCCTTTGCCGCCGCGTCCGGTGGTGCGGTATTCATAGGACGAAGTGCGCTTGCCGAAGCCATTCTCGGAAACGGTCAAGATAATCTGCTCCGCCACCTGCATGGCGGCAAAGCGCTCGTCCGACAGTTCGACGGCGCCCATGGCTTCCTCCGTCTCGCTCTCGGCGCCGGTCTCGGTCGCAACGTCCTCGCCCATGCGGCGACGCAGGGCGTTGGCGCGTTTGAGGTAGGCGGCGCGCTCTTCGCCGGTCGCCTCGAAGTGGTGCAGGATTGAGAGCGAGATGACTCGGTCGTCGGAGGCCAGCGACACGCCGCGCACGCCCATCGAGGTGCGGCCCTGGAAGACGCGCACTTCTGGAACGGCGAAGCGGATGCATTGGCCGGCGCGGGTGGTGAGAAGAATGTCGTCGTGCTCCGTTGCGGTGGCGACATCGACGATTGCTTCGCCGGCGTCGAGCTTCATGGCGATCAGGCCATTGCGACGCACCTCGCAGAAATCAGAGAGCTTGTTGCGTCTCACCGTGCCGCCGGTGGTGGCGAAGATCACATCAAGCGTGCTCCAGCTGGTTTCATCTTCCGGCAAGGGCATGATGGTGGTGATGCGTTCGCCGGGCTCCAGCGGCAACATATTGACCAGCGCCTTGCCGCGGGCCTGCGGCGCCGCCAACGGGAGACGCCACACCTTTTCCTTGTACGCCTTGCCGAGCGATGAAAAGAATAACACTGGCGTATGCGTATTGGCGACGAAGAGACGATGGACGAAATCCTCGTCCTTCGTCTGCATGCCGGCGCGGCCCTTGCCGCCGCGTCGCTGCGCCCGATAGGTCGAGAGCGGGACGCGCTTGATGTAGCCGGCGTGCGAAACCGTGACGACCATATCCTCGCGGGCGATCAGATCCTCGTCCTCGACCTCGCCGTCGGCGTCAACGATCTGGGTGCGGCGCGGCGTGGCGTGGGCCTCTTTGACGGCCAACATTTCTTCCTTGACGATGCCAAACAGTTTTTCGCGCGAGCCGAGGGTCTCAAGGTAATCGGCGATCTCCGACGCCAGCTTGTTGAGCGCCTCTGCGATCTCCTCGCGACCCAGCGCGGTCAGCCGTTGAAGGCGAAGTTCAAGAATCGCGCGGGCCTGCGCCTCGGAAAGCCGGATGGTGCCGTCTGCGGCAAGGCGATGACGCGGATCGGCGATCAGTTCGACCAGCGGGGCCATGTCCTTCGCCGGCCAGTCGCGCGCCATCAACGCCTCACGGGCCGCCGCCGCGTCCGGCGAGTTGCGGATGAGGCGGATCACTTCGTCGATGTTGGCGACGGCGATGGCAAGGCCAACCTGCAGATGCGCATTGTCGCGCGCCTTGGCGAGGCGATATTTCGTGCGGCGGGTGACCACCGTCTCGCGGAAATCGATGAAGGCGCGCAACACATCCGGCAGAGTCAGCAGTTCCGGACGGCCGCCGTTCAATGCGATCATGTTGACGGCGAAACTCGATTGCAGCGCGGTATGCCGCCAGAGCTGATTGAGTACGACGTCCGGCACCGCCTCACGTTTCAGTTCGACGACGATACGCATGCCGTCTCGGTCGGATTCGTCGCGTAGATCCGAAATGCCTTCGACGCGTTTTTCGCGCACCAACTCGGCGATCCGCTCGATCAGCGCCGCCTTGTTCACCTGATAGGGAATTTCTGTGAAGATGATCG
>JBBARD010000104.1:0-5245 GCA_040399965.1 Methylocystis sp.
CGCGTCGACCGGTTCGGCGTTGACGAGAATGCTCATTTTGACGAGATCGCCGACGCGATAATCGGTCAGAGCATAATCGAAACTGGCGTAACCTTTCGAAATCGATTTCAGACGGTCGTAGAAATCGAACACCACCTCGTTGAGCGGCAGATCGTAGACCGCCATGGCGCGCTTGCCGACGTAATTCAGATCGACCTGAACGCCGCGCCGATCCTGACACAGCTTCAGCACCGAGCCGAGATAATCGTCCGGGGTCAGGATCGTGGCGCGAATCCACGGCTCCTTGATCTCCTCAATCTTCACCACATCCGGCATGTCGGCCGGGTTATGCAGCTCGATCTCTTCGCCATTGGTGAGCAGAATCTTGTAGACCACCGAGGGCGCCGTTGCGATCAGATCGAGGTTGAATTCGCGTTGCAGGCGTTCCTGAATGATTTCGAGGTGCAGCAATCCAAGAAAACCGCACCGGAAACCGAAGCCCAGCGCGGCGGAGGTCTCCATCTCGTAGGAAAAACTCGCGTCGTTGAGTCTCAGCTTGCCGATGGCGGCGCGCAAATCCTCAAAATCGGCGGCATCGACCGGGAACAGACCGCAAAACACCACCGGCTGCGCCGGTTTGAAGCCCGGCAAGGCTTCTGCGCAGGGCTTTTTCTCATCGGTGATCGTGTCGCCGACGCGGGTGTCGGACACCTGCTTGATCTGCGCGGTGATAAAGCCGACCTCGCCGGGACCGAGCGCCACGACATCCTGCATCTTGGGACGAAAGACGCCAATCTTGTCGACCTCGTAATGGGCGCCAGCGCCCATCATCTGGATTTTCTGGCCCTTTTTCAGCGCGCCATCGAAGATCCGCACCAACACGACGACGCCGAGATAGGCGTCATACCAACTATCGACCAGCAGCGCCTTCAGCGGCGCGTTTTCATCGCCCGAGGGCGGCGGCAATTTGGCGACGATCGCCTCCAGCACGTCGGGAATGCCAATGCCAGTCTTGGCGGAAATCAGAACCGCTTCGGAGGCGTCGAGACCAATCACCTCTTCGATCTGCTCCTTGATCCGGTCGGGTTCGGCGGCGGGCAGATCGATCTTGTTCAGCACCGGCACAATCTCGTGACCGGCGTCAATGGCCTGATAGACATTGGCGAGCGTCTGGGCCTCGACGCCCTGCGAAGCGTCGACCACAAGCAGCGAGCCCTCACAAGCCTTCAGCGACCGTGAGACCTCGTAGGCGAAGTCGACATGGCCGGGGGTGTCCATCAGATTAAGAATGTAATCCTTGCCGTCTTTCGCCCGATAATGCAGGCGAACAGTCTGAGCCTTGATCGTGATGCCGCGCTCGCGTTCGATATCCATGGAGTCGAGCACCTGCTCGACCATTTCACGGGCGGCCAGCGTCCCGGTTTCCTGGATCAACCGGTCGGCGAGCGTCGATTTGCCGTGATCGATATGGGCGACGATGGAGAAATTTCGGATATTTTCGAATTTATGGGCGGTCATATGGCCGGGATAGCAGCGCGCGCCGGCAAAGGAAAGGGCGCGCGCCAATCGCGCGCCCGGGAGAAAACAATCAATCTATTTCTTATCCGTCTCCTGCCCAACAGAAGAGACAAGGCGCTGAAATAAATTAATAAAGCGGGGTTTTGCCCAGACATAGGCTTGCCCGGATAGACGCACGACCTGCCCCCCGACAACCCATGTCGCATCGACAGATTTATCGAAATAGCCCAGAAGCGGGCTATCTGGCGGAATTTGTCCACGCATCCAGGCGACCGAGGATCGTCCTTTTTCCGCCAAAAGCGCTAAAAGCGCCTGCGCGGGATCGTTGGACGGCGCCTCGGCCAGCGTCTTGCTGAGCCGAGCGGTCTCCGCCTCGCTTTCCGCCAGCCGTCGCCCTGTCTCCTCGGCGCGGGTTTCAGCGCTTGCGGCCCGCTCGATCTGGGCGGTTATCTCGGCTGCCAATCGGTCACGCTCCGCCGTCATCTCGGCAAGACGGTCGCGCAGATCGTCGCGCTCGCGGGCAAATCCGTTAGCGCGCGAGACGATCTCTGACTTTTCAAAGGCTTGGCGATCTCTATCGGCCCGCGCGGTTTTCAGCTGCTCCTGCAAATTCAGGAACTCCTCGCGCGACACGGCCTCTTCATTCGGAGAAACGGTTTCCTCGGCCATTCAAACCTCCCTGACGCCGAAAATTTTCCTGACGCTTCCGAAAAACCGGCGTGTTGCGCGCGTCCATCTTGAGCGCGCGGGCGCTCAATCTCCATATTTTCTTTTTGACGATTCGGCAAAGCTTTCGATAATGATTCAGGGCGCGCGGACGCCATGCAGTCTGTTCAAAACCGCCATGCATTCCTGCGGCGCGGAGAGACAGTGATTGCGGGCGGCCGCGCCCAGCGTCTCGACACCCTCCTGAACAATGGCTTTTGTGGTCTCAGCCAAACGGCGCCGGTGCGCCATGGCATGGGGTAATGCGGCAGAGTGTGGCCCCGAGACGTTGACCGACGCGGGCGTCGGCAAGGCGCGATCCGACGACGCCATCGCATACACCAACCCGATACAGATCAAGCTTCTCAACAGAAAGAACACGATTGCGTCTCCGCCAGCGACTTGACGTCGATGGCATATATTTGGGCCCCGCTACTCTTGCCTGCTCAAAGTTGAGCCTTGGTAAATCCGCAGGAGGTCCCGATGGTTCGCTGACGAGGGAAACCATCCGGAAACCATGACCAAACAAGATCGCTGAAAACAGCGTCATAGATCAGACCTTCGCGACGCGTTTAGCGCTCACTTAAGATCGTTTTGCGATCCTGCAAAATATCGGAGGTTGAAATGCTAAACTTGTTTATCTTTCGTTAATCATGCCGAAACCGGTATGATCCTGACCCGGGCATAAGCCGGTCGCACGAAAGCTTAAAACTGAAGCGCTGGATACTTGCGAGATTGTGCTTCCATAAGCAAAGATGGTGAAAAAATTGCGTCAAATCACTCAACCAGCGGCCAGACCGCCCTTTGAGACGATGGAGGCAACCGCCAGCCTTCGTCGGACTCCGGCGCCCGCCGCCCGCCGCAAAACCGCGAAAGCGCGTAAATTCAGCCTGCGACGCGCCGGCTACGCCCTGCTCATCGGCATTTGCGTACTTGCGGGAATAGGCGTGCCGATGAACGCGCTGTTCTTCCAGGACGCCCGGCATCCGGCGCCGATGTTTCTGACAAATTCATCTGCGACGACATCCACAACGATCAACATGCCAAAGCCGATGGGACCACACACGGCCGAGATAACTTCATCGGCTCTGGAGAGCCCAAAGCTCAAAACTGAGGCGGGACGCGCAGGGCTCAAATCCGAAACTGCGCGCAATGATTTGACTCAACCGGCGAAAATTGGCGCTCATCAGAGCGTCAAGTCTGCTGAGCCGACGAAACACGATCCCATCGCCGAATTACTAAAGGGTCCCGCCAAACCTAAAACTCCGGCGGAAAGCGACGTTTTGATGGCGCAAGAAGCGCTTCTCAAGCTTGGATATGTCGTTCGGGCCGATGGGAAGTTCACCAAGGCCACACAGAAGGCGATTGAAAAGTTTGAACATGACAACGGAATGCCGGTAAAAGGCGCATTAACCACAAAAGTCGCAGCAATGCTCGCAAGCCGCGCAGGTCTGCAGAGCGAATAAATCTCGGGAGAGAAATTGCCGCAGGACAAGAGATCCGCAAGATGCGCCTAAGAAGCGATATATTTGTATCAGCCCTCATCCGACTCGTAGAAATAAACGGCGCCTACGCACTCTTGCGACGACGAGGCGCCGCAGAAGCCGGGGCATTATTTATCAAAATCGATCGATTGGACGGTCGGACCGCCATTTTGGCGCCTGCCGCGCAAACATTAGAAGCGCCGGAGGGCGTCGACCGGCAGTTCAGCCGCCCTCATGCTCAGGAGTGGATCGAGTCGAGCGAAGCTGAGGAGAGACTCAATCGCGAAATCGCATTCGATCCCGATCTGTGGATTGTCGAGATTGAGGATCCAGCCGGGCGAGCCTTTGTGGATATGGTCGAGTGAATGTGTCCTATTGGCGTGTCGATTGATAAGCGGATCGCACGCGGTAAATATAATCGTCAATCCTGCTGACTCACAAAACACGTTCCCGGAACCAAGTCATGTCGTTTGCTAAGGCTGAACAACTCCTCGAACTCGCGTCGATGGTGGCCGGGTATCGGATGGGCGTCACGCTTGATGACGTCATTGAACGATTTAGCTGCTCTTATCGAACCGCACAAAGAATGATCGGCGCCCTCGAGGGGTCGTTTCCGGATGTGCTTTCCTACACAGATCAGGAAGGCCGCAAGCGATGGCGGCTTGAGGGCGGTCATTTCAGAGACCTGATGAACCTTACTTCCGATGAACTGGCCGCCCTGGATCTGGCGGTGGATCAATTCAAACAGGCCGGCATGGATTTTGAAGTCAGAGAATTGAGACGCTTGAAAGACAAAATACTCGCTCTTGTGCCCCGCCAGACAAAGGTTCGCATCGAAACCGATCATGAAGCGCTTCTTGAGGCGCGAGGATTTATTGCACGCCCGGGGCCAAGGCCAAAGGCGGATGAAGATATTCTGAATGCGATGACGAAGGCGATAAAATCCTGCTGCATACTTGAAATTATTTATTCTTCGAATCGCGACCTGACACCAAGAGTGCGAAAGATTGCAGTATATGGATTACTGTACGGTTCCAGACATTATCTGGTCGGCAAACAAATCGATAGCGACTCCGATCATTTGCGAACATACCGCCTGGATAATATATTGTCAGCGAAGGTAACGGATGAATCCTATTCTATTCCGGAGAGTTTCGACCTCCACGAATTCGCAAACAGGTCATTTGGCGTTTATCAGAACGATGCGGAATATGGCGAGGTAATTTGGAAATTCGACCCACAAGCCGCCAAAAACGCAAAAAGCTATCTATTCCATCCTGACCAATCACTTGAAGAAACCTCCGATGGTTCCGTTATTGTAAAATTCAAAGCGTCTGGCTTGCTCGAGATGTGTTGGCATCTTTACAGTTGGGGAGATCACGTCGAGATCATTCAGCCAGAACAGCTTAGAATAATGGTGCAAGATTATCGTCGGGCGGATTTCCCGGCGATGCCCTAACTTACAGCAAACGTCGGCCAATTCACACGACAGACATCATTCAGGAAAACCAGATTACTTGAATTGCCGCCGGTGTTCGCGATACGTTCTTATGACAGAA
>JBBARD010000105.1:0-5059 GCA_040399965.1 Methylocystis sp.
GGGCTCCAGCGGAGCCAGGCCATCCCGGCAGGGTCAGAGTACAGGAGAGCATCGCATGAACCAAAAACATCGCGTGGGCTTGAATGCGCTCTTCACGCATCCGGTCAGCAATAATATCGATCTGCGGATCGTCAAATCCACGCTGGAAGATACAGGCGCCGAAATCTCTCATGGCGGGCATGGTCGATTGATCGTGAAACTGAACGGCCATACGCATGGTTTTCACGACAGCCACCGTCATTTGACGAAAGACGATGTAGCGGCGTTGCGAAAATTTCTGACACTGGCGGGGGGCAATCCAGCACGGGATTATCCGCTTTAGGTCTCTTTCCGCCGTGGTGGAAACCGGTTCGGCGCAAGAAAGCGCGAGAATACACGCGAGAAAACAAAAGAGTCGCAGCTCCAGTTTGGTTCAATCAGACCTGTAAATGCTCTAGATCGGGCACGCGGCCACAAGACTGCATTACCAAGAACTCGCTATTTCATGGCGCCCAGATAGCCCCCGAGCCGTGTCTCAAAATCCGGAAAGTAGCCTGAAATCGTTTTGATGTCGAAGCGGGAGAGTATCGCCTCCCTGGGCTCCCTGTCGAGCAGGAAACGAAACGCCGCCAAGACAAGGATCTCCGCATCGGCGCCATCGCCGAGGCGCGCCAGATCGTCCCGGCTAAGGCTGATATGATGTCGCGACACGCCCGTTGCGTCGCGGATTGTAACCTCGAAACGCAATGGATCGTCGTCGAAAAGCGGAACGATTCCGATTTGCGGCGTCATCCAAGAAGCGCTTCGATGTCTTCGGCGATCGCTTGCGGCGTATCGTTGGGCGCAAAGCGCTTCACAACCCGTCCCTCGCGGTCGATCAGAAATTTGGTGAAATTCCACTTGATCGCTTCTGATCCCAATATTCCAGGCGCCGCATGCTTGAGCAGACGATAGAGCGGATGCGCGTTTTCGCCGTTGACCTCGATCTTGGCGAACATCGGAAAGCTGACGTCATAATTCGCAGAGCAAAATTTTACGATCTCAGCCTCTGACGCTGGCTCCTGGGCGCCAAACTGATTGCAGGGAAAGCCGAGAACGACCAGGCCTTTCTCCGCAAATCGGCGATAAAGCGCCTCAAGCCCAGCGTATTGCGGCGTAAAACCGCAACGGCTGGCGACATTCACAACCAGAACGATCTTGCCGGCGTAATCGCCGAGCGATTGCTGACGACCGTCGATTGTCGTTGCGACGATATCGTAAACGCCGGTCATTCGACCTCCCATGTCGCGGACATACGTCGATCAGGCGACGAGGCTGTCCCTCGTCTCAGGCTCCGCCGACTCATCCAGTCCATATTCTTTCATTTTACGGTAAAGCGTCGAGCGGCCGATGCCAAGCCGCCGGGCGATTTCGGACATTTGACCACGGTAGTGCGTCAGGGCGAACCGAAGCGCCTGCGCCTCGATCTCGTCGAGTTTACGCATCTCGCCATTATCGGCCAGCAGCGGCAGGACATTGGGGTCGCGGATTTCTACGCGCACGATCTCGCTGGCGCGCGAGGCTTCGGCGCGCGGAGCCGGCAGCGAAGGAATACGCAGTTGGTAACCGCCGACATAAGAGGCGATTTGCGGGAACTCCGTCACCGTCAATTCGTCACCCTCTGCGAGAACCACGGCGCGGAAAATCGCATTCTCCAATTGCCGGACGTTGCCTGGCCAGTCGTATCGCTCAAGCAACGTCAATGCTTCGCCGCTCAATCCGCGGATCGTCTTGCCTTCCTCCGCCGCGATTCGCGCTGTGAACCGACGCGCGAGATCCGGAATATCCTGACGACGCGTCCGCAGGGGCGGCACGCCGATTGGAAAGACATTGAGACGATAGAAGAGATCTTCCCGAAACAGGCCGCATTTCACTAGTTCGATCAAATTCCGATTGGTCGCCGAGATTAATCGAATATCGACGCGTTGAGGACGCCGCGCGCCGAGCGGATCGATCTCCCCCTCCTGTAGCGCTCGCAATAGCTTGACCTGAATATCGAGAGGCAGTTCGCCGATTTCATCCAGAAAAAGGGTGCCGCCATTGGCCTCCACAAACTTGCCGACGTGTTTCTCCGTAGCGCCGGTGAAGGCGCCTTTCTCGTGACCAAAAAGGATTGACTCAACGAGATTGGCGGGCAGAGCGCCGCAATTCACCGTAACGAAGGGTTTGCCGCGCCGATCGGAAGCGCCCTGAATGGCGCGTGCTATCAATTCTTTACCAACGCCGGACTCGCCCTCAATCAAAACCGGGATAGTCGATGTGGCGGCGCGCTCGCCGAGACGAACAACGCGCGTCATCGCCTCGCTGCGCGACACCAGATCCCGGAACGACAGTGAGCCCTGTGCCCGGCGAGTGATGCGGCGCATCTCCTGGGCGAGCGCGCCGGCGGATAGCGCATTCCGGATCGAAACCTGCAGACGTTCAGCGCCCACCGGCTTGACGACAAAATCCTGCGCGCCGGCCCGCATCGCCGAAATGACGGCCTCGATCGAGCCATGCGCGGTCTGCACAATGACCGGCGTGACGATCTTGGCGTCCCGCATCCGCGTCAACACGCCCATTCCGTCAAGATCGGGCATGACCAGATCAAGCAACACCAGGGAAACCGGCGAACCGCTTGTCTGACGCAGTCTCCCCAGCGCCTGTTCTCCGCTATCGACAGCCTCGACCTCATACCCGAATCGTCGGATCATCGCCTCAAGCAGACGCCGTTGAACAGGATCGTCATCCACAACTAAAATAACAGTAGTCATCGGGCCTCAGGGGTCGCGCCACAGGGAGCTTTCGAAATTGATTTGCCTTGGCCGTATCGTTTCGAAACAGGGTAAAGACCGGGTTAATGCCGTCAGCAATCGGTATGATGGAGGCGGAAACGCCACAGTTTGTGATGATATCCGGCCTGTAGTCAAGCTTATGTATCGCCGGGGCATTCCGTGGCCCCGCCTCCTCATAGCTGACTTGATCCTGCAGGGAGATGGCCCAGTATAACAAAAGGATACCCTACGCCTCCTTGCGCCGCTCGCGCGCCACAGCCCACGATACGGACCTGCACATGCGCTTCGCCCAATATGCCCCCGCCTCCGAAGCCGCCGAGCCCGCCCGCGCGCCAGAAAACGCCTCCCTGCCCGAATGGAACCTCGCGGATCTCTACGAGGGGGCCGATTCGCCGCAGGTAAGAGCGGATCTCGATCGCGTCGCCAGCGAAGTGATTGTCTTTGGCGAATCCTATCGCGGCAAGCTGGCTGAGCTTGCAGCCAGAGACGACGGCGGCGCCAGGCTCGCTGACGCCGTCGCCCGCTACGAGGCGCTGCAGGATCTTCTTGGCCGGTTAATGTCCTTTGCCGGTCTGCTCCACAGCGCCAATACAACCGATCCGGCGCGCGCGAAATTTTATGGCGACGTGCAGGAAAAGATCACCGCAGCCTCGGCGCAGCTCCTTTTTTTCCAACTTGAACTCAATCGGCTCGATGACAAGAAATTGAAAATACTTGCGTGTGAAGGGGCGCTTGCTCGCTGGCGACCTTGGCTGGAAGACATTCGTAAGGAAAAACCCTACGAGCTTGACGACAGGCTTGAGGAGTTGTTTCATGAGAAATACATCTCAGGAGCCGCGGCCTGGAACAGGCTCTTCGACGAAACGATCGCCGGTTTGCGTTTCCGGATTGGCGACAGCGAACTTGCGATCGAACCGGCGCTGAACATGATGCAGGATCGCGACGAAAACAAACGTCGCGAGGCCGCACAAGCGATTGGCGTAACGCTTAAATCTAATCTTCGCACCTTTGCGCTGATCACCAACACCCTTGCCAAGGACAAGGAAATCTCCGACCGATGGCGCGGATTCTCCGACGTGGCGGACTCGCGACACCTCTCAAATCGTGTAGAACCCGAAGTCGTAGAAGCACTTCATAAAGCTGTAGAAGCGGCGCATCCGCGTTTATCGCATCGATATTACCGCCTCAAGGCGAAGTGGTTCGGCAAGGACAAACTCGATTACTGGGATCGAAGCGCCCCGCTGCCCACCGCGCCGAGCCAGCTTTACTCGTGGAGCGAAGCCCGCGATATCGTGCTTGACGCCTACAGCGGTTTTTCTCCGCGCATGTCCGACATAGCCAATAATTTCTTCGAGCATCATTGGATCGACGCGCCCGTAAGGCCTGGCAAAGCGCCCGGGGCCTTCTCCCATCCCACCGTACCTTCAGCGCATCCCTATGTATTGATCAATTTTCAGGGCAAGACGCGCGATGTAATGACCCTGGCGCATGAATTGGGCCACGGCGTGCATCAGGTTCTCGCCGCCCGTCAAGGGGCGCTCATGGCGCCAACGCCCCTGACACTGGCCGAAACAGCATCTGTTTTCGGAGAAATGCTCACCTTTCGCGCCTTGTTGGCCCGGGCGAAAGATTCCTCACAAAGACGCGCGCTGCTGGCGTCGAAAGTCGAGGATATGATCAACACCGTGGTGCGCCAGATGGCGTTTTACGCTTTCGAGCGCAAGGTTCATACCGAACGCCGCAACGGCGAACTCACCGCTGACCAGATCAACGCTTTATGGATGAGCGTGCAGGGCGAGAGCCTCGGACCGTCCATTCGGCTCGGGCCTGGTTATGAAACCTTCTGGGCCTATATTCCGCACTTCATCCACTCGCCCTTTTACGTCTACGCCTACGCTTTCGGCGATTGTCTGGTGAATTCGCTTTATGGCGTCTATCAAAAGGCCCACGAAGGGTTTGTCGAGCGCTATTTTGCGCTGCTTGAGGCCGGCGGCGCAAAACCCTACAATGAACTTTTGATGCCGTTTGGCCTGGACGCCCGCGACCCGGCCTTCTGGAACATCGGTCTCGAAATGATCGAGGGACTGATCGGCGAACTTGAGAGCATGGAGGAAGAATAACCGCCGACGCCTCGTCCAAGGAAAAACTAAATCGCTCCAGAATAGCGAATTTCCTCGTATTCCAACAGAAAGCCGGATTCCTGTCTTTGCGTGAGTCGAGTCACCCCATCGCTGGAAAAACCAACGCGTTCATAAAAATTACGCGCA
>JBBARD010000106.1:0-5002 GCA_040399965.1 Methylocystis sp.
ACGAGCATCGCCGTTCCGAGCCCTTCATTGACGAAGCTCACGGCGGCGCGCAAAACCTGCTCCTCCTCGCCCTCCGCGAAGACGACGCGTTTGGGATGACGCCTAACGCGTTCGTAGATCGTCTGCATCAGTCCTGCGACGGGATCCCGACGCGCGGTCAACTCGGCGCGGTAGCCTTTCATATCGACGATCGGACGGCGCGCGACGCCGGACTCCATCGCGGCGCGCGCGACAGCAAGGGGCACAACCGAAATCAGTCGCGGATCGAAGGGCGCGGGGATCAGATAGTCGCGCCCGAATTTCGGTCGCGCGCCGCGATAGGCGTTGGCGACTTCGTCCGGCACGTCTTCGCGCGCCAGTTCCGCCAGCGCTTTCGCGGCGGCGATTTTCATCTCCATGTTGATGGTTTTGGCGCGCACGTCGAGGGCGCCGCGAAATATGTAAGGAAAGCCCAGAACATTGTTGATCTGGTTGGGGTAGTCGGAGCGGCCGGTGGCGACGATGGCGTCCGGGCGCGTTGCGCGCGCTTCCTCCGGCGTGATTTCCGGGTCCGGATTCGCCATGGCGAAAATGATCGGATTGGGCGCCATCGACGTCAGCATTTGCGGAGTGAGCGCGCCTTTCACCGAGAGACCGTAGAAAATGTCGGCGCCCTCAAGAGCCTCCGCCAGCGTGCGCGCCGGCGTCTCGACAGCATGAGCGCTTTTCCACTGGTTCATGCCTTCCGCCCGGCCGCGATAAACGACCCCCTTGGTGTCGCAAAGAATGACGTTGCGCGGATCGAAACCGAGCGCTTTCGCGAGATCGAGACAGGCGATGCCGGCGGCGCCCGCGCCGTTGCAGACAAGTCTCGTGGTTTTGATGTCGCGGCCCGTCAAGGCCAGCGCATTGATCAGACCGGCGGCGGAAATGATCGCCGTGCCATGCTGATCGTCATGAAAGACCGGAATGTCCATCAAATCGCGCAGACGCTCCTCGATGACGAAACATTCCGGAGCCTTGATGTCTTCGAGATTGATCCCGCCGAAGGACGGACCAAGATAGCGCACGGCGGCGATGAATTCCTCGATGTCTTTGGTGTCGACCTCGAGATCAATCGAATCGACGTCGGCGAAGCGTTTGAACAGCGCCGACTTTCCCTCCATCACCGGTTTGGCGGCGAGGGCTCCGAGGTCGCCCAACCCGAGGATCGCGGTCCCGTTGCTGATCACCGCGACCATGTTGCCGCGCGTTGTGTAGTCGTAGGCGAGCGACGGGTCGCTGGCGATGGCGAGCACCGGAGCGGCGACGCCGGGCGAATAGGCGAGCGAGAGGTCGCGCTGGGTCGCCATCGGCTTGGTGGCCACGACTTCCAGCTTGCCGGGGCGTCCGCGCGAATGAAACAACAACGCCTCGCGGTCGGAGATCAGCGGCCGGCCCGCCGGGGTCTTCTCGTCTTTCGCCATGTGTGTCCCGCCTGTTTATGTTGCGCCGCAACATAAACGGTCCCGGCAAAATTCACAAAGGGGGCCGGAACGACCTCAGAAGAGAATTTTCCTGTGCGCCAGCCGGAATTTTGGGTCCTGCGACGCCCCTCGCCGCGCCGGGGCCGCTAAGATGAAACGATGACTGTATCCGCCATCCCCGATACGGAGTCTCCGCTCTCCGCCGCGCGCGCCACGCCGATGATGGCGCAGTATATCGAGATCAAGGCGGCAAATCCGGATTGCCTGCTGTTCTACCGGATGGGCGATTTCTACGAACTGTTTTTCGACGACGCCCAGACGGCCGCGCGCGCTCTGGGCATCATGCTGACGAAGCGGGGCAAGCATCAGGGGGCCGATATCCCGATGTGCGGCGTGCCGATCGAGCGCGCCAACGATTATCTCCAGAAGTTGATCGCGCTGGGCCATCGCGTTGCTGTTTGCGAGCAGATGGAGGACCCGGCCGAGGCGAAGAAACGCGGCGCCAAATCGGTTGTCCGGCGCGATGTGGTGCGGCTGGTGACGCCGGGAACGATTACCGAGGAGGCGCTGCTCGATCCGGCCCGCGCCAACGCCTTCGCCGCCGTCGCGCGCTGTCGCGCCCCAGATCGGGACTGGCGTTACGGGATCGCCTGCGTCGATATCTCCACTGGCGCTTTCGTGGTCGCCGAATGCGATGAGGCGGCGCTCGCCGCCGAACTTGCGCGGCTGGAGCCGCGCGAGATCATTGCCGCAGAGGCGCTGTGTCGCGACGCCCGGCTCGGCCCGCTGTTAACGTCAACTGGCGCGCCGCTTGCGCCGTTGGGCCGCGAGATTGGCGACGAAGCCGCCGCCGCCCGCCGGCTTCAGGATTTTTACGGCGTCGCTACGCTTGAGGGTTTTGGAGCGCTGAGTCCGACGACGCGCGCCGCCGCCGCCACCGCCATATTTTACATTGAACGCACCCAGAGGGGACGGAAGCCGGCGTTGTCGCGGCCAGTCCGCCAGAGCGACGGGGCGACGCTGGAGATCGATTCCGCAACGCGCGCCAATCTCGAACTCACCCGCACCCTCTCCGGGGGGCGCGAGGGATCACTCCTGTCTGTCGTCGATCTGACGGTGACGCCCGCTGGCGCGCGACTGATCGCCGATCGGCTTGCGACCCCGCTGACCGATCCGGCGGCGATCAATGCGCGTCTCGATGCGGTAAGTTTTTTTCTCGACGAGGCGCCCCGGCGCGCAGCGCTGCGCGCCAAGCTCACGCGCGCGCCCGATCTGGCCCGTGCCGTGTCGCGTCTGTCGTTGCAGCGCGGCGGCCCGCGCGATCTGGCGAGCGTCGGTCTGGCGCTGACGGCGGCGCAGGAGGTCGCCGCGCTTTTCGATGGCGCGCGTACGCCGGTCTTGCTTACCGATGATCTTGATTTGCTGCGCTGCGCCGATGATCGACTGGCGCATGAAATTATTGACGCGCTGGAGGAGAGCGCGCCGCTCGATAAACGCGCCGGGGATTTTATTCGCGCCGGCCGCGACGCTGAACTCGACGAGGCCCGGGCGCTGCGCGACGAAAGCCGCATCGTGATCGCAGCCCTGCAGACGCGCTATGCGGAAGAGACCGGCGCCAGGCTCAAAATCAAGCATAATAATTTTCTGGGGTATTTTCTCGAACTGCCGGCGGCGCAGGGCGAGCGTCTGCTGAAGCCGCCCTTCGACGCGATCTTTTCGCATCGTCAGACCATGCAGGACGCGATGCGTTTTTCAACGCGGGAATTGAACGACCTGCAAAGCCGGATTGCCTCGGCGGCCGATCTGGCCCTGGCGCGCGAACTGGCGATTTTCGATGGGCTTGCCGCCGATGTGCTGGCGCAGACCGAAGATTTACAGCGATTGGCGCAAGCTTTTGCGCGGCTCGATGTGATGGCGGCGCAAGCCGAGGTCGCGGAAAAGCGCGAATGGACGCGGCCGAACGTCGACCGCTCGCTCGATTTTCACATCGTTGGCGGCCGGCATCCGGTTGTCGAGGCGTCGCTCCAGGCGCAGGGCAAGGCCTTCGCCGCCAATGAGTGCGACCTCACCGGCGCTGACGCCGGCCGCATTGCTGTCGTCACTGGACCGAACATGGCCGGCAAATCGACCTTCCTGCGCCAAAACGCGTTGATCGCGCTGCTGGCGCAGGCCGGTTTTTTCGTGCCGGCGCAATCGGCGCGGCTCGGCGTCGTCGACCGGCTGTTTTCCCGCGTCGGCGCCTCTGACGATCTTGCCCGCGGCCGGTCGACCTTTATGGTCGAAATGGTCGAGACTGCGACGATTTTGAATTGCGCGACGCCGCGTTCGCTGGTCATTCTCGATGAAATCGGCCGGGGCACGGCGACCTTCGATGGACTTTCCATCGCCTGGGCGACGATCGAACATCTGCATGAGGTCAATCGATCGCGGGCAATTTTCGCCACGCATTTTCATGAACTGACGCAACTGTCAAAGCGATTGCTGCGTCTCGTCAATCTCACCATGAGAGTCGCCGATCACGCCGGCGATGTGGTGTTCCTGCATGAGGTGATTGAGGGCGCGGCGGATCGCTCCTATGGCGTGCATGTCGCGCAACTCGCCGGTCTGCCGCCGGTTGTTGTGGCGCGCGCCCACGCCATTCTCGCCGAACTCGAAGCCGCCGATCGCCGTGCGCCCGTCGAGACGCTGATCGACGATTTGCCATTGTTCAAACATGCCGTCGAGGCGCCGCGCGCGCCGGACATTTTGCGAGAGGCGCTGTCGCAGATCGATCCTGATCGGCTCACGCCGCGCGAGGCGCTCGCCGCGCTCTACGACCTGAAATCCAAAGCTTGATTTTTTGCTGCTTGTGCAACGAAAGTCCCGACTGTTAAAAGACGAGACGCAGCCGGAGCGCGCCTGATGACGGAAAACTGGATCGACCGTAATCCAGCGCTTCAGGCGCTCGACGCAGAGGCGAAACATATTTTGCGCGACGCCGCTGTCCGCAAACAAATCCCGCGCGGGACGGTTTTGTTTCGGCCCGGCGACAGTTGCGCGCATTTTCCTTTTGTCCTCTCCGGCTCCATACGCGTGCAACGTTTGACCGAGTCGGGCAAGGAAATCGTTCTCTATCGTGTGACGGATAACGAAACCTGTATCCTGACCACGGCGGCGCTAGTCTCCGAAGACGCCCATTCGGCGGAGGGAGTCGCCGAGACGGATGTCGTCGCCTGCATTTTGCCGGCCGAAAGATTCAATCAGTTGATGAGTGTTTCAGCAGGCTTTCGGGCGCTGGTGTTCGATGGCTATGCGCGACGCATCGCGGCGTTGATGACGCGCATTGAGGAAATCATCTGTGTGCCGGTGAATGTGCGCCTCGCCGAGCGACTGCTGGCGATGAAGGCGGGCGATCATCGTATCGAGACCACCCAGCAGGCGCTGGCGGCGGATTTGGCCACGGCGCGGGAAGTGGTCGGACGAGCGCTGAAGGGATTCGAGGCGGCGGGATGGGTTAAACTCACGCGCGGCGGCGTTGAAATACTCGATCGCCGCGCCCTGTCGGCCTTGCGCGACGC
>JBBARD010000107.1:0-4737 GCA_040399965.1 Methylocystis sp.
CATTCTGATTGGCGGTCGTCTGGTTCTTGACCAGAACCCGGTCGCCGGCGACCACGGATACGCCGTCGATGGTCTGGGCGCCGGAGAGCGTGATATTCGCGGTTGTGGCGCATTTGACCGAGATTTTGACGTCGAGGCCCTGCGCGACGGAATCGACATAGTTTTTGGTTGCGGCGTCCTGGGCGGCGGTCGGATCGGCGAGGCCGGTGATCTTTTGATTGTTGAGCGCGACGGCGGCGGTTGGCGCCGCCATCTGGTCGAGGCGGCTGAGGCGCACCTGCGCATCGAAATCGCTGATCTTCGTCGCCGTCAGCGTCGGTATATCGGTTGCAGAGAGCGTCGTGCCGCTGGTCGCGCGGCCCTTGGCGTCGACGGTGATTTTTGTATAGGTCCCCGCCGCGACGCCGCTGTTGGCGAGCGTGACGGCGATCGCTGTCGCGCCGGAGCCGGTGGCGTCGCCCGAGAGGCTGATCGACTGGTTGCCGGTGAGATAGCCCTGCGCCTTCACAAAAGCGGTTGACGCCGCGTTTGTCGAATTGTCGCTTGTGGAGGGCGTCGGCACGACGGGAGAGGCGCCAAATGTCTTTGCGCCAGAAATCGTCTGCGCCGACGACAGATCGACGAAGGCGCCCTTGCCGCCAATCGGAATGATCGATGTGGCGACGCCGCTCGCATCCCCCTTGCCGTAATAAAGCGTGTCGTCCTGTTCGTTATAGGCGGGCTCGGCGGAGGCGAGAGACGTCGGCGCGCCTGCCGCGCCGCCAGCGGCGCGACGTTTGAAACGGATCGTATTGGCCATCTAGAAATTACCTCCATCGACGGCATAGCCGGCCTCTAGTCCGGAAACGCCTTGCGGGCCGGGCGGGCCCTGTAATCCCTGTTCGCCGCGTGGACCGACAGGGCCAGCGGGACCTTGCTCTGCGAGAGAAATCAGCGTCGGGGTTTGCGTGATGACTTCGAGCGCCAGCGGCGGTCCCTGCGGACATCCTTCAAAAATCAGCCATGAGACCTGCTGTTCGAGCAGGAGATTGGCGCTCATCGTTCTTCCACATCGAGCGGCCATGCCGGGAAGCTGCGAATGTCGCCGTCGGGTGTGACGAGATAGGCGCGAAGATGCGCGCCGAGTTTTTTTGCCGGAACCTTGATCGTCTCAGCGCGATCCAGCGTAAGTTTGAACTTGCCGCGCGTCGCCTCAATACTTTGGTCAAGCAGATCGGCGGTACCAAAGGGCGGCGTCATCGCGATCTTGCCGCCGGGCCAAAGAATGTCGCCGCCGACGGCGAATCCCGTCAGATCGATCGCCAGCCCATTTGCGTCTTTGTAGGAGAAGGGGAACTCCCAATCGTCGCCGACAACAAGGCGAATGGGTGTGATATCGGTCATTCGCTGTCACCATCAGAACACGCCGGGATCCATCATCGCGTCGATCTGTGTTTTGGAATAGGCGCCGACGTCCGCAGCGGTCAGCTCGACGATGGCGGTCTTGCCGTTGACGCTTGTGACAGTGCCGCTAAGGCCTGCAGCGATTGCTGCGGCCGACGCGGCGTATCCGGCTGCGGCTGTGGCCGATCCCTGCGCATTGCCCGCCTGCGTCGTCGCTGTCGAGGCGGCGCCAATTGCCGCTGCGGCGCTGGCGTCGGCGCCGACGCGATCGGCGTGAACCGCTATCTTGTCGGCTGCAACCTGTGCGGCGCTTTCGATCGCCGATAGCGCTCCGCCCGCGACGCCCCAGACCGTGACGTCGGAGAACAAGGCTGTCGTCCCCCAGAGATTGGTGACGTTCAGCTCCAGCGCGCCGCTCGTCTGGTTATAAGAGACGCGTCTGCCGAGCACGTAATCGTTGGGGTTGGCGTCGCTCAGCATCATCAGCCAGGGCGAGGGCGTGAAAAACGCCCGCCGGTCGGCGGCGATCGTGACCGTCACAGCCCCCAACTGAAACCGCGCCGTCGTGCCTTCCTCAATAGGCGCATTGAGAAAGCCAAGAGACTGGATGGCGGAAAGCCGCTCGACGATTGGAACGACCGCCGTGCTGACGCGCTCCAACCCGATGCTCTGGAGTTCGAGCAACAGCGCATCGAGATTGGGCCGATAGGTCTCGAGCGACTTCAGCCGCCCATCGATCGCCGCCATGGCGCGGTTCATGCGCTCGGGCGAGGCGGATTTGTCCAGCTTGAAATCGATGTCGGGCGGCAGCACGGCCATGTCGCGCTATCCCTGTACGGGCCGCTTGTGGACGACCGCCTCGGCCATCTCCGCCAAAGTGGTCTCGTCTACAACGTGCTGGCCGGGACGATAGCGATGACCGCGTATCTCGATAACTCTATCCAGCGATACTTCGTAGTACTTTGGCTCGACGGGAGCGGCAGCGATCTTTGATGTCGCCCGCGTGGGTGTTCTTGTCATAGTCGAGCGTCCTTTTGTTAGAGAACCCAGTCCTTGATCCACGCCTGATGATAGGTCTTCAACGGCGTGGTCGTGGTCCCGGTGGTTTTGATCTTGTAGGAGGCGACGGCGGCGCCGAGGTTCCACACATAGGTGCGCTCCAGCGCCCCATCGGCGGTCGTCACATCGGTGTATGACGACGGGTTCGTTTCCGTGGCGTAGCTGGCGCCGGTCAGGAGTTTCGCCGCCGCCGTATGCCATGCAGCCTCGAAACTCTCGTAACGGATGGTGGCGCGAATGCTGGCGCTGGCGGCGGGCGGCGTGCGCGGGGTGGCGGGCCAGATCGCCGTGTAACTGGTTTTGGGGCGGGCGACCTTCACCTGCGAGGTGAGGAGATCGACACAGGGCATGACGTCCTGCGTGCCGGCGAAGACGGCGCGAAACGGCAACAGGGGCGGTAGCGCGCCGCCGGCGTTGAGATTGGCGACATTGACGTCGTTGAGCGACGTCCAGACGCCGGAGAGCTGCACCTGCCAGGTGAGCGCCGTCGAAGATGGCGCGATCGCCGCCGCCAGAATGTCGATGGAGGTGATGCCGCCCGAGAGTTGCAGGCTCGCCAGATCGATGGCCGCGACTGTCTGGCGGAATTTGCAGGCGTAGAAATCGGCGACGATGTGTTTGGTCGGATCCGCGATCCCATAGCCGCCGGTGACGCCGAAGAACATGCCCTGAGGGAAGGACGGGCCTGAAGAGGTCGCGATAAAATGGTTGCCCGGCGTAATGACGGCGACCGCGTAGCGTTTGCCGGCCTGCATGTAGACGGGCTTGGGGAAGGTGAACATCGTTTTCGCCGGCGCGGCGGCGAGCGAGGAACGCGCTAGCGTGATCTGGGCGATGGTTTTGGAAAGATTGCCTTCGCCGGTCGGCTCGCATTCGCAGATCGCCACGGTGACCGATCCGGTGGCGTCGAGCGAGGTGAACAGCAGCCCGATGGCGGCAAGCCAGTAATCCTGCCCGACCGGAAAGGTCTCATAGACGGAGGCGCCGGAGATCGAGCTGGTCGTGGTGACCACGTCCCAATAGGGCTCCTGATAGGTGTCGATCCAGAACTGCTTGAGCCGGATGAATTGATGCGGGATGGCGGCGAGCTGGGCGAAACCGGGGGAGAGAGAAAATGTTTCGCCATTGCGCGTGAAGGTCTGGGTGACAGGATCGTAGATGCCCGACAACCAGAACGCCGAGTTTGTGCAGACGGTGAACTCCTGGCCGTAGCGGATGCGCTGCCGGCTCATCATCTTCTGAACGATGCTCTGGGTCTGATAGGTGTAGGCGGAAATCTGCGTCGCGCCCGATTGGGCGCCGGTCGAGAAACGCAGCGCGGGATCGTAGGCGGGAAACAGGACGCCGCCGGCGATGGCTGCGAGCGGATTGAGCGGGTTGAAGATTTGCAAAGCCGCGCTGGCGGCGCCGTCGTCGGCGAAACGCACGCCTTCCGCGACCTTGCAGTTCGAGTTGACGTTCGTAATGTCGGTTTTCGACGGGTCGAGGAAGAAATCGGCGCTGGAGTCGGCGGCGTTGGAGGGAATGCCGTTTTTCGCTTCCAGCACGGCGAGACGGCCCAGCATGCGCCCGGTCAGCTCCGACCCGGAGCGGTTTTTCAGATCGTTCGACAGGCGCGCGATGTCGGAGGCGAGCGAAGCCAGCTGCGGCGCGGCCGCCGCCTCGAATGTTTCGAGATCGCCGACGCGATCATCGACATCGGCCAGCGTCGGAACTTCATTCTCCGCAAAGTTCGAAACGCTCTCGACGCCGGTCGGGGTGAGCACGACTTTTGCGATCGGCAGCAGCGTGGCGTCGATAACCGGCGCGACCGGGTCCGGGGCCTCGGCGCCGATGGAGGTCCCGAGATTGGCGACCCGCGCATGGACGATCTCGAGGATTTGCGGCTGATAGACGGGGTTTTGCGGCGTCGACTGCGCGGCGATCAGCACATTACGTGGCGTCGCGCCGGTGTCGACTTCCGAGCCCCAGGCGGAAATCAGCACGATCCTTTTGGCGGCGACCGGCAGCTGGGACACAAAATCATAAGTCGTCGGCGCGTCCTTCGCATAGACCTTGCCGCTGTTATAAAGGCGGCCGATGGTCAGGGTGACTTGCGCCGGGCCGCTTTTCGCCGCCTGAAACCCGGCGTAGCGCGTCGTCGCCACAATGGCGTCGGCGACGATATGATCGATCGAGTCCGCGACATAGGTCTGGAGATTGTTGATGTCTTCGGGAACGTTTTCGGCGTAGGCGAAGATATTGATTTTTTGTTCCATGATCAGGCTACCTTGCGATCGTCGCCGAAGTTGAACG
>JBBARD010000108.1:0-4424 GCA_040399965.1 Methylocystis sp.
GGCCGACGACGGTGTGGAACATCCCCTCGAGCGAGATCGAGACGCGGGAGCACCCAACATCGAAGCCGGTGCGGGTGTTTTCGCTGCCCATGGAGTTGCACACGCTTCCGGGCGACATCTGCTACGAGCCGTTCTCCGGCTCGGGCTCCCAACATATCGCCGGCGAGAAAACCGGCCGGCGGGTTTACGGGATGGAGATGTCGGAGGTGTTCTGCGACGTGATCATCAACCGCTGGCAGGCCTTCTCGGGAAAGATCGCCACGCTGGCCGGAGATAATCAATCCTACGCCGATGTCCGCGCCGCGCGGGTCGGCGTCGAGAAGGCGGCCGCCTGATGCAATCTCGGATGATGTCGCTGATTGAGGCGCTGGCGAACGTCTTGGTCGGCTACGGTGTCGCCTTTGCGACGCAGGTGTTGGTCTTTCCGCTATTCGGCCTGCATGCGTCGCTCGACCAGAACTTGGCGATCGGATTGATCTTCACCATCGTGTCGCTGGTCCGCAGCTATATTTTACGTCGCGTATTCAATCGCCGATGGACTTCGGGGAAATGGCAAGTCCAAGAAATACCAGAAGGGCTTGATTGAGCCGCAGAAGGTCCGCGTCTTCCAGCCGGCCAATTCGTTCGCCGAGTTTGCTCTTGGATATCGTCGTAACCTTGTCGACCATAAGTCTCGACGCGGAGCGTAAGCCGTTCGCATCAGTAGGATCAATCAACAAACGAAACAATGGCGCCTTGGTTTCGTCTGAGGTAAATGCGCAGATTGTGATTGAGCCCGTCGCATCGAAAGCATCGTCCTGAATCAGTACTGCAGGGCGAGGTTTTCCCGCAAAACCGGTCCCGGAAACTGTCCAAATCTCGCCCCTCCTCATTCCATGCCCAGTTCCGAAATGGCGTCGATGAAGGCTTGGTCCTCAGTCGCTTGCAGGCTCTTCGCCACAGCAAGCGATTGCTTGTGAGCAGCTGATCGAAAGGTCGCGGATCTCACGTCGGGAACCCAGATCTGAATTGGTCGCAGCCCCCGCGCACGCAACCGCTCGCGGTGGGCCTTAACCTTGTCACGGGACGTGGTGTTATTGGCGGCACGCGGCATAATCAACTCCGATGGTTACATGTAACCTATCACAGATCAACACCGACCGCCAGATTTTTCGCACTCTGGCTACTCCGCAATTCTGTACACCCGCCCGCGCTTCTCATCTTTCTCGGAGACGATATTGAACCCGAGCTTTTTCTTGAGCGCGCCGGCGAAGGCGCCGCGCACCGTGTGCTGCTGCCAGCCGGTCGCCTCGATAATCTCGGCGATGGTTGCGCCGTTCTTGCGCTGGAGCATGGCGATCATAGTCGCCTGTTTCGTGCCCTCGCGCGGCGTTGGCGCCGTCGCGCCAGCGGGCGCCGTCCGTGCGGCTTTCTTGGCCGGAGCGGCGGCATTGGCGGGTTTCGCCTTCTTCGCGCCCGTGGCCGCCTTTGGCGCCTTGGCGGGCGTTTGGCTCGCGGCAGGCTTCGATTTTTTGTCGCTCTCGGGCCCAATGCCGATGGCGGCGAGTCCTGCCTCGGTGATGGCGAGCGTCAGTCCGTGGCCTGCGCGCGTTTCGCGCCAGATCGTCTCGCCGATGCGCGTATCGGCGTCGATTTCCTCGAGCAGCCCTTTCTGTATCAGCGGGATCACCACCTTGTTCGCCGCACCGCCTTTCAGATTGGGCGGTAACGGCAACGCCAGCATGGTGGAGCGTTGAGCCGCCTTGTTCAAAACGATGAGCTGGGTGTCGGTGAGTTTCATGGATTTGGCTCCTTCAGCCGGAGATGGCGAGGATCGCCACCTGCTACGGGCTGAAGCCCGGGACCGAACCGGGCAAAAGCTTACAGAGTTGGGCTGACGCGTTATTCGGCGTATTCGCCCTCGTGGAAAGCAGCATCCGTTATCTGCTTCAAAATATTGGCGTAGCGCACCAGTGTGCCGACATGGCTCCAGTCGACATCATCTGGCGCGCAGTTGAAATGATCATCGCTCAGAGCATTTAATCGTTCCAGCATGGCGTCGATCTCGCGTTTCCGCGTGACAAATGCTTCGAGAGCGTCTTGTTTAGGTTCATGCCTGGTCATGGGCGGCTCCTTTCGTTGTGAGCGCATACAGGCGTAGATCGGGCATGAAGTGAAGGCGTTTTCTCCATCATCTTTCGATTAAATCTGCGACAAATGATCAATCGGGCGTTGATGTTCAGATGAGCGATGCATCTTCCCAGAACTCCGCCGGATTGATTACGGTCGCCAAGGCTGCCGCCTTGTTGATGATCAGCGACCAGTGGGTGCGCGATCTCGGCAAAAAGGGCTATGTGCCGAAAGCTGTCGGCGGCATGGTGCCGCTGGTGGCCGCCGTGCAGGGCTACATTCGCTGGCTGAAGGATGAAGAGCGGCGCACATCGAAATCGGCTGCCGCCTCGCAGGTTCAGCAGGAACGCGCGCTGGAAATCCGCATGCGGCGCGAGCGCGAGGCGGCGACGCTGATCGAGATGCGCACGGTCGAGACGATCTTCGCCGATGTCTGGGGCGCGTTTCGCTCCGAGCTTGCCGGAGTGCCGGCGGCGGCGACCCGCGATCTGAACCTGCGCGCCGATATCGAGACGAGGCTCAATGACGCGCTTGATCGCGCCCGCAGCAGATTCGAGAAATCGAGCGCGGCTCTACGAGCAGGTCGCGATCTCGACATGGCCGGCGAAACGCCAGCATCCTGACGAGTGGGCGTCCGAAAACATTGTCTATGGCCCGGAGACGGGTTGGCCAGGACCGCGTAACCCAGGGCTCACCCCCTATATGCGCGCCTTCTCGCGGGCGTTTGGCGATCATCGCTGGAAACGCGTCGTCGGCGTCACAGCGGCGCAAAGCGGCAAGACGGCGACGGTGCTCGACATCATCGGCGAGCGGCTCGACAACCGACCGGCGCCGATTCTCTATGTCGGCCCGAACAAGGAGTTTCTGACCGATCAGCTGGAGCCGCGCATTGAGGAGATGTTCCGGCAGGCGGAGTCGCTTGGCGCGAAGGTCATCGGCGGCATCGAGAGCAAAGAGCAGAAGAAGACCTTAAAACGCGTCGCCGGCGTCCGTTTAAGGCTCGCGCATGCCGGCTCCTCGGCGGCGCTCAAATCCGACGCCGCGGCGCTCGCTCTGGTCGACGAATACGACGAGATGATGCGCAACATTCGCGGCCAGGGCGATCCGCTCGGCCTCGTCGAGGCGCGCGGCGACACCTATGCGGATTTTCAGGTCGGTATCACATCGACGCCGACGCTGGGGATGGTCGAGATCGTGCATGACGATGCAAGCGGCCTCGATTTCTGGCGCAAGGGCGAAGACGACGACATCTCCTCGCCAATCTGGCGGCTGTGGCAGGAAGGCACCCGACATCATTTTTGCTGGCCATGCCCCAGCTGCGGCAAATATTTTATCCCGCGCTCGAAACTGCTGCGCTACCCGAAAAACGCCACGCCATCGCAGGCGTTGACCAATTCATGGCTGGAATGTCCGCATTGCAGCTTTAAAATCCGTGAGGAGCACAAGGCGCAATGCAACGCCAATGGCGCCTTCGTCGCGCCGGGCGAGACGATTGACGCCGAGGGGGTGATTTCTGGCGAGCCGCCAGAGACGACAACGCTGTCGTTCTGGATTTCCGGGTTCTGCTCGCCGTTCAAAACCATCGGCGAGCGGGCTGAACGCTACCTTCGGGCGCTGGCCAGCGGCGAACAGGACAAGATACAGACGGCGGTGAACGCCGGCTTCGGCGAGCTTTATCTTGCCGGCGGCGGCGAAGTTCCGGAATGGACCGAAGTCGTCAAAATGCGCGAGAGTTTCGCGCAGCGTGTGCCGGATGAAGTCCTGTTCCTTGTCGCCGCCGTCGACGTGCAGGGCAACCGGCTGCCTTATGTCATTCGCGGATTTGGCGCGCAGGGCACGTCCTGGCTGATCGAACATGGCTATATCTGGGGCCCGACCAAGGATGAGGAGGTCTGGCGGCGGCTTTCGGAAAAGCTGACGGCGCCAATCGACGACAGGCTGATCAAGATCGCCTTCGTCGACTCCGGCTTTCGCCCCGGCAAGAAGGAATCCTTGCCGATCCACCGGGTCTATGAGTTTTGTCGCAAGCACAAGCGTTTCGTTTTTGCGACCAAGGGCTCCTCGACGCCGATGGCGCGGCCGCTGATCGAATCCGCGATCGAAGTCACGGGCGTCGATGGCAAGGCCAAGAAATACGGCCTTCACCTGCTTCGGCTCGACACCGACCACTGGAAAGCGGTTGTGCACGAGCGTCTGTCGTTCGAACGCGATGCGCCCGGCGCTTTGCGGCTGAACGAGGCGGCGGACGACGATTACTGCCAGCAGCTCGTGGCCGAGGCGCGGGTCAAGGGACCGTCCGGAAAATGGATGTGGGT
>JBBARD010000109.1:0-4282 GCA_040399965.1 Methylocystis sp.
GTTACTTTTCCCGATGGCGCGTCGCGCCAGTTCGAGCCGGGCGTCACCGGCGTCGACATCGCCAAAAGCATTTCCCCTTCGCTCGCCAAACGCGTCGTCGCCATGACTCTGGACGGCGAACTGGTCGATCTGGCCCGGCCGGTTGCGCGGGACGCGAAAATCGAATTTGTCTCGCGCGACGATCCGCGCGCGCTGGAGCTGATCCGCCACGACGCCGCCCATGTGCTGGCCGAGGCGGTGCAGGAGCTTTTCCCCGGCACGCAGGTGACCATCGGCCCGGTGATCGAAAACGGTTTTTATTACGATTTTCACCGCGCCGAGCCCTTCACGCCGGAGGATTTGCCGGCCATCGAAAAGAAGATGCGCGAGATCGTCGCCCGGGACGCCAGAATCGTCCGCGAGGAATGGAGCCGCGACGACGCCAAAACCTGGTTCATCGCCAAAGGCGAGACCTTCAAGGGCGAACTGATCGACAGCATCAAATCGGACGAGCCGCTGAGCGTCTACAAGCAGGGACAATGGCTCGATCTCTGTCGCGGGCCGCATCTTCCCTCGGTCGGCAAGGTCGGCGGAGCCTTCAAGCTGATGAAGGTCGCCGGGGCCTATTGGCGCGGCGATTCAAACCGGCCGATGCTCTCGCGCATCTATGGCACCGCCTGGGCGACGCAGGAGGAACTCGACGCTTACCTGCATCGACTGGAGGAGGCCGAGCGCCGCGACCATCGCCGCCTCGGCCGAGAGATGGATTTGTTCCATTTCCAGGAGGAGGGGCCGGGCGCGATCTTCTGGCATCCCAAGGGCTGGACGCTATTCCAGACGCTGGTCTCCTACATGCGCCGGCGCCAGAAGGCGGCGGGCTATACGGAGGTGAATACGCCGCAGGTTCTTGATCGCGCGCTCTGGGAAACATCCGGACACTGGCAGACCTATCGCGAGAACATGTTTGTTACGAAGACCGAGGATGAGCGCATCTTCGCGTTGAAGCCGATGAACTGTCCCGGCCATGTGCAGATTTTCAAGAACGGCCTGAAGTCCTATCGCGACCTGCCGGTGAAGATCGCCGAATTTGGCGTCGTGCATCGTTACGAGCCGTCCGGCGCGCTGCATGGCATGATGCGCGTGCGGGCCTTCACGCAGGACGATGCGCATATCTTCTGCTCCGAAGACCAGATCATGGAAGAGGCGCTGAAGATCAACGATCTGATCCTCACTATCTATCGCGATTTCGGTTTCGACGATGTGGTGGTGAAGCTCTCGACGCGTCCGGAGAAACGCGTCGGCTCGGACGAGGCTTGGGACAAGGCGGAGGCGGCGCTTGGCAAGGTGCTCGACGAACTCGCGCGACGCGGCCTCAAGACCAGCATTCAGGAAGGCGAGGGCGCCTTCTATGGCCCCAAGCTCGAATATACGCTGCGCGACGCCATCGGCCGCGAATGGCAATGCGGCACGACGCAGGTCGATTTCAACCTGCCGGTGCGTTTCGGCGCCTTCTACATCGGCGCCGACAGCGAGAAAAAGACCCCTGTGATGATTCATCGCGCCATGTTCGGTTCGCTGGAGCGCTTTACCGGCATTCTGATCGAGCATTACGCCGGCCATCTGCCGCTGTGGTTGTCTCCTTTGCAGATCGTTGTCTGCACGATCACCCAGGAGGCGGACGATTACGCTTATGAGATTGCCGCCGCCGCGCGAAAGCTTGGGCTCAATGTCGATGTCGATGCGCGTAACGAGAAGATCACCTACAAGGTGCGCGAACATTCGCTGGCGAAGGTTCCGGTTCTGCTCGTCGCCGGCAAGAAAGAGGCGGCGGAGCGCACGATCTCCATGCGCCGGCTTGGCTCTCAGCAGCAGACGCAACTGACGCTCGACGAGGCGCTGGCGCAACTCGCCGCCGAGGCGACGCCGCCGGATGTTCGCGAGTAACGAACGGTCCGCCGTCCGGCGCTGAAACGTTGGAGTTGCAACGCCGGTTTAATCCAAAATCTTCAAATAGCGGTTGGGATGTCCGGAGATGATCATTGTGCCGACTTACGCCGCCATATTCGCTTTTCTCTTTGTTTTTCTCTCTTTCAGGGTGATAAAGGCGAGAAGACAAGAGAAAATCGCCATTGGCGCGGGCGGCAGCGCTGTGGTCGAAAGGGCTATGCGGGTACACGCGAACTTTGCCGAATATGTTCCCTTTGCCCTGCTGCTTCTATCCTTCATCGAACAAAAGGGCGCGCACTATTTATATGTGAATTTTTTGTGCCTGCTCCTTCTGGTCGGAAGAAGCGTTCATATTTTTGGCGTATCGAATGAAAACGAAAATTTTCGCTATCGTGTCCTTGGCATGTCCATGACCTTCGCCACGATCATTTTTGCCGCCATCACACTCTTGTTAATGGCTATCATGCGCTGACATGCGATTCAAAAACAGCACAATCCCCGGCGGAGGCGCCGCCGGGGGTTGTTGCAAAATCTGGTTGCTTCGAGAGCTTACGCCGGCGCGCCGGCCTGCTTCTTCTCGATCTCGCGCTTCAGGACCCGGGCGTTCTGCGACAGCTCTTCGTCTCTGGCTTTGACCAGAAAGGCGTCGAGGCCGCCGCGATGTTCGACCGAGCGCAGCGCCGCCGCCGAAATACGCAGGCGGACCGAGCGCGCGAGCGCCTCCGAGGACAGCGTGACATTAACGAGGTTCGGCAAGAAGCGGGTCCGCGTCTTGCGGTTGGAGTGGCTGACGAGATTGCCCGTCTGAACGCCCTTGCCGGTCAGTTCGCAACGCCGGGACATTGATTTTCCTTTCGATCGGCTTTTCATCCCCACAGCCGCCGGAGCCCTGGGTCCGGAGGAGGCGCGGGGGTCAAAACGACAACAAAAGGCTCGCCGCACATTGCGCCGAGCCCCGATGTCGGTCTTATAAGAGCAAAGCCCGGATGGGGTCAACAGGCGCGGGTTGATTTGACCTTTGTCAGAAGCCTGTCGCTTGATCTCGCCGCGCCATATCGCCACTGGACAACCGGGCGTTTCTGGGTTCTAAGCCTCTCGTCGTTGCGGGGGCGGAACATGCCGCGCTACCGACGTTCCGGGTCTATTTTCAAAAATTGACGCCGCTGTCATGCGACCGCCAGACATTCTGCGGCCGTGTCGCCGAACAAGCGCAGCAAGGGGGTTAGGAAGAGCCATGGCCAAGGCGATTTTGCATATGTTAAGCACGTTGAAGCACATGAGCCCCTTCGACGTGAACATGGCGCTCGACGCTGGCTTTGACGCTGCGATCCCCTACACAAACGTTACCCTCGATGAAGTCGTTCCGCTGGTCCAGGACGCTATGTTCTCCCGCGCGCCTTCGGCTGCGCTTCGCACCGGCATTTTCTTCGCCGGCCGCGACGCCGTGCTCGCCCTCGATATGCTGGAGGCCGCCCAGAAGGCGCTGCTAAAGCCCTTCGAGGTGTCCCTGTTCGCCGATCCGTACGGCTCCTTCACCACCGCCGGCGCCATGGTCGCCTGCGTCGAGAAGGTGTTGCGCGAGAAAAAGCAGCGCGAGCTGAAAGGCTCGAAGATCGTAATTTACGGGGCGACGGGCGTTGTCGGCTATTGCTCCGCGGTGATTGCGGCGCTTGAAGGCGCTAATGTCACAATCGTTGGCTACAGCGGCATTGATCGCGTCACCAAGCTGGCTGAGGAAATGCGCAAGCGTTTCAACATTGACGTCAAACCTGCGGACGGCAGCACGGCCGAGCAGGTGCTCGCCCTTTTACTGGATCATGAAATTGCGCTCTGCGCCGCGCGCGCCGGCGTTCAGGTGCTGTCCAAGGCCGATCTCGAAGCGGCGAAGAATCTGCTGATTGCGGCGGACGTCAACGCCGTGCCGCCGCTTGGCGTGGAGGGGTGCGGTCTGCACGACAATGGCGTCGTGATCTCGTCGCATGGCGCGCTCGGCATCGGCGCGCTCGCCATCGGCAATATCAAATACGGTACGGAGTCAGGTCTTTTCAAACAGATGGCGACGTCGGACAAGCCGCTCTGCCTGGATTTCCGGCACGCCTTCGCTCTGGCGCGTCAGCTCGTCTGACATCGCCGCGTCATTTCCGGCCGGCAGAAGCTGGCCTGCGCATCTGCGCAATTGGTTGAGCCTGGCGTGACGATCCTTATCGTCGCGCCTCTCATAACCGGCGCAAAGCGCGTCCGGTTGATCCGCAAAACGACCGTCGAGAGCGACGGCTCGTCTGGTTCTTTGGAAAGGGAAAACACATGGCTTTGATTAACAAGATGCTGGTTGGCGAGTCGCTGGTTGGCGAAGGCA
>JBBARD010000110.1:0-4181 GCA_040399965.1 Methylocystis sp.
GCGCTGGTTGTCGATATCTATTCCCAGCGCACGGGCGAGATCATCTCTCAGCAAAGCCGCGCGCTCACGGATATGAGCACGCCGATCACTGCGATCTGGGACGGCATTTTGATGTTGCCGGTCGTTGGCATCGTCGATAGCCGCCGTGCGCAGGACATCATGCAGCGAATGCTTGAGCAGATCGCCGAAAAACGGGCGATTGTGTTCATTCTGGATATTTCCGGCGTCGCGGTGGTCGACACCGCGGTGGCCAATCATTTGATCCGGATGACCAAGGCGGCGCGTCTGATGGGCAGCTACACCATTGTTTCCGGCCTGTCGCCTTCCGTCGCGCAGACCATTGTCGAACTCGGCATCGAGGTCGGCGATATGAAGACGACAGGCAATTTGCAGGACGCGCTCAAAATAGCTTTCGATCGCGCTGGGGTGGAGCAGAAGATTGGCGCAAAGTGAAGCGCGCGTCATACTGCAAAGGGTCGAGGGAGTTTTGATCGTGCCGCTCCCCGATCCGGTGCACGACGCCTTTCTCGACGAACTGCGCCCATCCGTGCTGGAATACATGCGCGATCATCCGATCTCCGGTCTTATCCTTGATCTCTCCGGCGTCGAAGCGCTGGACGAGCATGATTTCGAACGCCTGCGTCGGGTCGCCGACGGCGTTACCCTGATGGGCGCGCCGGTCGTGCTGGCCGGTATGAAACCCGGCGTCGCGGCCGGGCTAGTCCTGCTTGACGTCAATGACTCCTGGGTCATTCCGTCCCTGTCCGTCGAGGCGGCGATGGAGCGTTTGCGATGAGCCAGCGATGGCGACGGTTGCGCATCCTGTCGCCGGACGACGTTACAATCGCCATTCTCGAAATCCGTGAGATGGCGAAACGGATGGACATGTCGGGCGCCGCTACGGCCGCACTTGCGACGGCGGTAAGCGAACTTGTCACCAACGTCACCAAATACGCCGATACAGGTTTGATCAGTATGCGGCCCGCCTTGCAGATTCGTCGACCTGGAATTGAGGTGATCGTCGAGGATCGCGGTCCCGGCATTGCCGATATCGAACAGGCGATGAAGGAAAATGTCTCGACGGGCGGCACGCTTGGTCTTGGCCTGCCTGGCACGCGCAGGCTTGTCGACGAATTCGACATCGACAGTGAGCCCGGTCAGGGGACCCGGGTCCGAATCGTCAAATGGGGTTAGGCATGGAACTGGACTGGGCCATCCATGTTCGCGCCTATCCCGGCGCGCCGCGTGGCGGCGACGCGGGCATTGTCATCCCCGCGCAGGATGGTGCCCTGGCGGTCCTCATCGACGCCGCTGGACACGGTCTGGCGGCGTATGTTGTCGCACAAAAGGCGCGCGAAACGGTTTATGCGCATCCCGACGCCGAACCGGACCACTTGCTGCTGGAGCTGGACGCGCGTCTGAAAGGCGGGACGGGCGCCGCAATTTCGGTGGGACGGCTGCGCGGGCGAGAGCTGAGCTTTGCAGGCGTCGGCAATGTGCAGGCGAGCATCTCCTTGCGACCTCTTCTGGTTCGGGTGGGCATTGTCGGCGTCAGAATGCGACAGCCGAAAATCGTTCGCGCCGCGCTGGAGGAGAACGCCTGGTTCGTCATGCACACCGATGGGGTATCCCCGCCGGACGCTCTGCCCGGTGGGGCGGCGAATTCGGTTGTGAGCGCGCTCGTGGATAAATTCGGCGCCATGACGGACGACGCCGCGGCGTTGGCGTTGCGCTGGCGCAGGAGCGCAAGATGATCGAACTTGGACTTTTGCGCATAGCGACAAACGACGGCGTTCCGTTTGCTCGGGAGAAACTGCGCGCCTGTCTGGTCGCAGCCGGCGTGAAGCGCGTAGTCGCCGGGCAAATTGTTTCGATTCTGTCTCAGGATTTGCGGGGTCATACGCCGGCGGAATTAAGCGTCTTTCTCGACAAGGAAGGTCGCGAGCTGTGTATTCAGTCGTCAATCCTTAACCAGAAATACAATCGTATCCGGTTGCCCAAATCCCTTTATGACGACGATTTGCCGCCGCTGAAACGCATTCTTGCTTTTCTGACCCGGGACGAATTGCTTTACGATCTCGAGAGACAGGTCGAGGAGCGGACCGCAGAGCTGAAAAAGGAACGGGAGCGCTCGGAGAAACTTTTGCAGAACATGTTGCCCGAGGCGATCGCCACGCGCATGAAAGATGGCGAAACCATCGCAGATCAGCATCAGGCGACAGTGGTCTTTGTCGATATCGCTGGCTTCACGGCCTTTGCGCGCGATCGTCACCCTGCGGTTGTTGTGTCGATGCTCGACGGCATCTTCCGGACCTTCGATGCAATTACCCGTCGTCATGGTCTGGAAAAAATCAAAACGATCGGCGATGGCTATCTGGCGGCAGCCGGACTGCCGGAATATCAAATTGACCATGTCGATCGCGCGGTAATGATGGGTCTTGATATCGTCGGCGCAATTCCGTCGCTGCGCGAGGAATTGCAGGTCTTCGTCGATGTCCGTGTCGGAGTGCACACCGGGGCCGTTCTCGCCGGCGTGATCGGGGTTCACAAACCATTCTACGATATTTGGGGTGATACGGTGAATGTCGCTTCACGCCTTGAAAAAAACGGCGCGCTCGGGCGCGTGCATATTTCTGATGATGTGCGACGGGCGCTGGGCGGGCGCTTTCAATTCGAGGATCGTGGACCAATCGAATTAAAGAACCGCGGCAGCGTCAACACCTGGTTTGTCGATTGGCCATCCGCGCGCGGGCTGTGATCAGGCGTACCAGCGATCATTTTCAGACCCGATCCCGTCCCATTGACGATCGGCGGGCGCAAGCCGCCGCGACTCATTTTCATGATCGCGGGCGGCGATCTCCAGCAGCATATTGCGCATCAGGCGCGTGCCGCCGCGCTCGAAAAGAGCTTCGCCAACGCCGCGCAGCGCATAGAGTAATGAACCTTCGAAGGGATCGGCGACGATATGGCTGAAATACGCCGCGCGCCTTTCAGCCTCCGTAGATGGGATGGCGACAAGACGCAGGCAGTCTGGTCGGCTCGGTCGGGATAATCGATATTCGACGAGCTCGGTTAGTATGGCGTCCAGAGCAGCGGCCAGTTCGTCGATTTCCGCATCGCCCGTCGGCGAATCGCTCATGGCTCCTCCCCGCTCATGCGGCGCCAGAAGCCGGCAGGCTTCTGGCTACGGAGGGAATGATATCCGAATTTGTTCTAGCAGGCGATACGGACGCGGCGATAACCGATGAAGTCGCCCCAGTCATCGTAAAGCGCCTGGTTTGCGACGCATAGGCGCGCCCGGCGGTAGGGGCGGGCATAGCCATAGTAGGGCTGAGCGTAGCCATACTGATTCTGCAAAGCGCCTGCGGCGACAGCGCCAAGCGCCAGACCGGTCAGTGCGCCGCCGTAACCCCATCCGCCGCCCCATCCGCCGCCGCCCCATCCGCCGCCGCCCCAGCCGCCGCCGCCCCAGCCGCCGCCCCATCCTCCACCGCCCCAGCCTGGACGTCCCCAGCCGCCGCCCCATCCCGGACGTCCCCAGCCTGCGCGTCCCCAACCCCCGCCCCAGCCCGGGCGTCCCCAGCCGCGCCCCCAGGCTGCAGCTGGCGAAGTGGATAAAATCAAACTGGAGAAGGTCGCCGCCGCCAGACCTGCGACAAGAAGTTTGCGCGCTGCATGCATAATCAGTCTCCAAAAACGAACTAGCGTCGCCAGGAACAGGAAGGGCCAAGGTCAATCAGAACCTTGTCTAAACGTTCCATATTCTCGGGAGAATTATGTCTCACCCAAACGCTGAACAAGGACTGAATAATCCATGCCGTTAGGGGAAGACCGGGAGAAGCTGTGATGGATGCAAAATTGCGGTCATAAAAATGTAGCTGGAAATTGAACAGGGCTTATTCACCAAAACACCCGCACGAGGCCGCAAGAGCGGCGACGGCGGGCATATCAACGCCAGTAAGGTCCTGACGCTAGTTAGTATTTGTTCTTGTTGCGACGCGCCCTCACACGAACAGGAGCAGGAGATTTACGCGGAGAAGCAAGCCACAGAGCGAGGGGCGATGCGAGGGACACCAATATAAAGGTTGTAATCATTTCCATCCTCCCCGAATTGACTGATAAGGAACGCCCGCATCTTTGGGAGATGCGGGCGGTTAGTCGACTTACTGCGTCAGAAGGGC
>JBBARD010000111.1:0-1070 GCA_040399965.1 Methylocystis sp.
CGCGTGCTGAAGGCGGGCTTCCGCTACGGCGACAACGCGCCGCTCGCCGTCATTGAGTTCGTCGACCGCGACGTCGACGCCAAGGGCCAGGATTCGGGTCCCTCTCAGGTGGAAGAAGAGGCTGCGTAAGCCCGCGTCATTCTCGTCGAAAGATTTGAGGCGGCCTGCGGGCCGCCTTTTTTCGTTGAACGAGACGATCCATCGCCAAACGAAAACCGCTATATTCATGGCGTTCGAATCTGTCAGGAGTCGCCGATGCCTTCGATACGGGGAATTTTTCAGACAGTGACGTCTTCGTCGTCGAAGACGGCGTTCGCAGCGTTGATGGTTGCGGCGATAACCTCGCCCCTGGGCGGTCAGTCGCAGGCTGAGACCGCTTCCGTCGTCCCCCGCACCCGCGCCGAAATCGCCTATTCCTTCGCGCCTGTCGTCAAGAAGGCGCAACCGGCGGTGGTCAATGTCTTTGCCTCGCGCGTCGAGCGGATGCCGGCCAATCCCTTCCTCGACGATCCGATCTTCCGACGCTTTTTTGGCGAGGGGGGCGGCGCGCCGGGCCGCAATACCGCCCAGTCGCTTGGCTCCGGCGTGATCGTCGATCCCAGCGGCCTCGTCGTCACCAATCATCACGTCATCGAGGGTATGACCGATGTGAAGGTGGCGCTGGCGGACAAGCGCGAAATACCCGCCAAAATCGTGCTGCGCGATCCGCGCACCGATCTCGCCGTGCTGAAACTGACGGAGGGCTCGAACTTCCCCACCATGGAGCTGGGCGATTCCGACGCGCTTGAGGTCGGCGATCTGACGCTCGCTATCGGCAATCCCTTCGGCGTCGGCCAGACAGTGACGCAGGGGATCGTCTCGGCGCTGGCGCGCACTCATGTCGGCATCACCGACTACGGCTTCTTCATCCAGACCGACGCCGCGATCAATCCCGGCAATTCCGGCGGACCGCTGGTCGATATGAACGGACGCGTCGTCGGCATCAATTCGGCGATTTTCTCGAAATCCGGCGGTTCTATCGGCATCGGCTTCGCCATTCCGGCGAATATGGTGAAAAGCGTGCTGGCGGC
>JBBARD010000111.1:1170-4089 GCA_040399965.1 Methylocystis sp.
GCCATCCGGCTCAAGGGCCAGTCGCCTTTCGCTGGCGCTACGGTGTTGAACCTGTCGCCCGCGGTTGTCGAGGAGCTGTCGGTGCAGGGCGCTGGCGCCGGCGTTGTCGTCGCCGAGATCGAAGACGGCTCCTTCGCGCAACAATTGAACTTGCAACGCGGCGACGTTGTGCTCGCCGTAAACGATCAAAAAATCGGCTCGACCCGCGATCTCGCGCAGGTCGCCGCCAGTCGCGCCTATTACTGGAAGATCACGCTGGCGCGCGGAGGTCAGGTCTTCACCACAGTGGTGGGCGGCTAATGAGCGGCCTTGCGATTTTGGTGACGACCATCGATAACGCCGCCGCCGCCAAGGCCCTGGCGCGGGCGGCGCTTGAGGCGCGTCTTGCAGCCTGCGTTCAAATCTCTCCGATTTTCAGCCATTTTCGCTGGAAGGGGGAGTTGTGTGAAAGCGAGGAGTTCCAACTCCAAATCAAGCTTCGGGGGGAGGATTACGAGACGCTCGCCGCGCTGGTGCGACGTCTGCACAGCTACGAAACTCCGGAAATTCTGCGTCTTGATGTGACGCAGGCCGATCCCGGCTATGCTGAATGGCTATTCGACGCCACGTGGCGAGATCCCGAACGTCGGCCGGAAGGTTGAGACTTCGACGATCAATGCTCACATAGCATCCGATGGAACTCCCTGCTATCAGGATAGGGGGAGACGCACGGCGTAAGCCGGCGCAAGAAGGAAATAACGCCCATGTCGGCATCAACGGATTATCTGATCGATCGACGCCGGATGCGTCGCAAGCTCGGCTGGTGGCGCGCGGCGGCGCTTGTTGCGCTGGCGCTGGCCGGCATTGGGTTTTTCGTCAGGATTGAAGGCGCCGATTACACCGACAAGCTGACCCCCCATATTGCGCGGCTGTCGATTCAGGGGCTGATCACCGGCGATCGGGACACGATCGACATGATCCAGAAAATAGGCGAGTCGGACAACGTCCGGGCGCTGCTGCTCAGCCTCGATAGCCCCGGCGGCACAACCGCCGGCTCGGAGAAACTCTACGAAGAACTGCGTCGCCTGGGCGAGAAAAAGCCTATCGTTTCAGTCGTCAACAATGTAGCCGCTTCCGGCGCCTACATCGCGGCGCTGGCCACGGACCGGATTGTCGCGCGCAACGCTTCGTTGGTCGGCTCCATCGGCGTGCTGGTTCAGTATCCCAAATTTTACAAACTGCTCGATACGGTCGGCGTGAAGTTCGAGGAGGTGAAATCCTCGCCGCTGAAGGCCGCGCCCAATACATTTGAACCAACCAGCGAGGAGGCCAGGGCCGCAGTCGCCAGCGTCGTCGCCGACACCTACGACTGGTTCAAGAATATCGTCAGGGAGCGCCGCAAACTCAACGACGCAGAACTGTCGAAGGTATCTGACGGGCGCGTGTTCACTGCGCATCAGGGCCTGCCGCTTAAGCTGGTCGATGAGATCGGCGGCGAGCGCGAAGCTATCGCCTGGCTGGAGACCGATAAAAAGATCCAGAAATCATTGCCTGTGCGCGACTGGAAGCGCAAAACCAGCATCGAGCGCCTGGGTTTGGTCCATAGCGCCGCAAGTCTGGCGCGGGCCGCCGGCTTCGAGACTGTCGCGATCGGACTGGAGAGCGTCGTACAGGCGGAGCAGGTCGCTGGACTTGACGGCTTATTAGCGATTTGGCAGGGTTTTCCGTGATGTGCGCGCTGAAGCGCGATCAGAGCAAACCTTTTTACCGTCGGATTGCGATATGATAAAATCTGAACTCATCCAACGGATTGCGCGCCGCAACGGCAATCTTTACCAGCGCGACGTCGAAACCATTGTCACCACAATCCTTGATGAGATCACCGCCGCGTTGGCGCGCGGAGACCGGGTGGAACTGCGCGGCTTTGGCGCTTTCTCTGTGAAGAAGCGCGACGCTCGCACTGGCCGCAACCCTCGCACAGGCGAGCAGGTGTCGGTGGAGGAGAAGAGCGTGCCGTTTTTCAAAACCGGCAAGGAAATGCGCGAACGGCTTAACGAGAATTATTCGGGCTGAAATCGCGTCCCCAGCCTGACGGGCGGGCGCGGGACCAGTGGCAACCTATTGGACGCGGGCACATGAAGACTGTTTTTCGCATCATCTTCTTCGTTCCGCTGGCGCTGATCATCCTGTTTTTCGCCATGGCGAACCGCAGCCCGGTGCAAATCGGGCTCGATCCGCTTCTGGCGCCGGGTGAAAGCGGCCCGTCCTTCGAGGCCCCGCTGTTTCTCGTGGTGCTGGTCTCGATGGCGCTAGGGGTGCTGGCTGGCGGCGCCTCGACCTGGGTTAGCCATATGCCGGTGCGCCGGGCCGCCAAGGTTGCCCGGGCCGAGATCAAAAAAACCAGGGTTGAGATCGACAAACTGCGTCAGCAGGCGCTCTCCAGCCTGCCTGCGGACCCGGATAACAAGGCTTGACCGGTCTGATCGAGCGCGGCAAAAAATCTCCCGCGCCGCTGTCAGACGCTTGAAAAAACAGGGACGCGCCGATATGAGTGTCGCTGCGGCGCCGCAATAGCTCAGCTGGTAGAGCACATCATTCGTAATGATGGGGTCGGGGGTTCGAATCCCTCTTGCGGCACCACAAAGCCCTCCGGGGCTGTCCGAAATCATCCGAAAATTGCAGAAAAAGAAGAACTATAGGCAAATGAACGCCGGGGCTCTTTCGTTGATATACGTCAGATCGTCCGCCATCATGTAGGCATGTGTTCTCCTCAGGCGCGAGCGAAGGTGTTTCAAAAATCTGTTGTCCTGCAATTCTTGGTTCTGGACTCAAGTGTCTGGATCACCTCCCCAATAGAATACTTTCACGGGAAGCGTGCGGCGTGGGACTCCAGTCCACGGCTTGACCTGGCGTCATTTTCTTGTCGCGTGAGTCTGACTT
>JBBARD010000112.1:0-1236 GCA_040399965.1 Methylocystis sp.
TTCGACAGAGCCGATCCAGAAAACGCTCGGCGAACCTTAAAAGGATCGCCGGGCGCTTTAAGAAAATCTTCCGAGCTTTCGCGCAGTATGGTTTTCGCCGCAATCGGGGCCTAGCAGTTCGCCCGGGGAGCGTCGCCCTGGCTGTTTGTTTGAGGGATGTCATGCGTTCATCTGGACTTCTACGTATTTCCGCCACTTTTTCCGCCATCGCTCTGGTCGCCGGCCTTAGCGGCTGTAACTCCGCCCAGCAGGCCGATCCCGGCGCCATTGGCGTGCCGTCGCTGCCTTCAACGATCTCGGCGGACAGTCTGGTCGGCAAATGGGGCGTCGCCGCCTACCATCGCGACAGCGATCGTCCGCGCACCGAGGGCGAGGCGCGCCGCCAGTGCAGCAACCCTTATGTGATCACCAAAGGGCCGAACGGCGGGGTGATGATGCATCTCGCCGACCAATCCAAGCCCCAGGAGCTGGTGATGAAGGCGAGCGCCGGCGGGGTGAACTACCTTGGCCCGGCGGGTCCGGCGGCGACGCCGGACGACCGTGAAATTGTCGCAATTTCAGACAACACTTTTACCGTTAAATGGGTCAGCCCGGATAATTCGAACCGCTACGGAACGATGGTCTATATCCGTTGCCCATGAGGCGCGACACGACAACGGGGGAATAATCCCGGGGCGCGCCGATCTCTCAGAGGAAAACGATGAAGACTCACAAAACGCGCCTCGCGAGCCTGTTATTGATGGGCGCCGCCTGCTTTCTTTGCCTTATACCGGCAAATGCAGGGGCGGCCTCCAATCAGATCGATATGCAGATCGACGACCAGCCCGGCTACACGCCGAGTGCGGATGAGGAAAACCTCGTCGGTCCCTACGAACGCCAGATCGTGTTCTTCCGCACGACAGAAAAACCGGGCACGATCGTCGTGCATACGGCGGATCGTTATCTCTACCTCGTCCAGCCCGAAAACCGCGCCATTCGTTATGGCATCGGCGTTGGCCGTGATGGTTTTCAATGGGCGGGCGTAAAAAGCATCATCCGCAAGCAGGAATGGCCGGACTGGCGTCCGCCGCCGGAGATGATCCAGCGTCAGCCCTATCTGCCGCGGTTCATGGCTGGCGGCCCTGGCAATCCGATGGGCGCCCGGGCGCTCTATATCGGCGGCACGGTCTATCGCATCCACGGCACCAACCAGCCGCAGACGATCGGACACGCCGTCTCGTCGGGCTGCTTTCGTCT
>JBBARD010000112.1:1336-4076 GCA_040399965.1 Methylocystis sp.
CTGGTCGGGTCTTGATGTCGACTTCTGCCGCGCGGTCGCCGCAGCGGTTTTTGGCGACCCGGGCAAGGTCGAGTTCGTTCCGCTTCAGGCCGACGAGCGCTTCGCTGCGCTTAAATCCGGCAAGATTGATCTGCTGTCTCGCAATTCCACCTGGGCGTTCTCCAACGAGGTCGGGCAGGGGCTGAATTTCGCAGGCGTGACCTATTACGACGGTCAGGGTTTCCTTGTGCCGAAAAAGCGCAAGGCGACCTCGGCGCTTGAACTCGACGGCTCGAAGATTTGCGTGAAATCGGGCACGACCAGCGAAGCCAATGTCGCCGATTATTTCAAGGCCAACCAGATGAAGTTCGAGCCGGTTCGGTTCGATCAGATGAAGGATATCGTCGTCGCCTACCAGGGCGGCAAGTGCGATGTGATCAGCAGCGACGTGTCGCAACTTTACGCCGAGCGTCTCGGACTGGCGAAGCCGGGCGACCACGCGATCCTCGCCGATGTGATCTCGAAAGAGCCGCTTGGCCCGGCCGTGCGTCAGGGCGACGACCAATGGCTGAACATAGTAAAATGGGTGAATTACGCGATGCTCAACGCCGAAGAGCTGGGCGTCTCGAAGAACACGGTCGAGCAGGCGCTGAAGTCTCAGAAGCCATCGGTTCGCCGCCTCACAGGCGCCGAGGGCGATTTTGGCAAGCAACTCGGTCTTTCTCAGGACTGGGCGCTCAATGTCGTCAAGCTGGTCGGCAACTACGGCGAAACGCTGGAGCGTAACGTCGGCGTCAAATCGAAGCTTGGCATCGCGCGCGGTTTGAATCAGCTCTGGACGATGGGCGGCATTCAATACGCGCCGCCGCTTCGCTAGAACATTTCCCGGTCTGATTGGATCAGACCAGGGCCTTGATCTGTCGATTTGTCGCGTTTTCTTCCACGGAAACGTTTTAGACTTCGGGGGAAAGACTTCCAGTCATCAAGGGAAGATAAAAAAGAAAGCCGACGCGGCCTTGCAGCGCGCCGGCTTTTTCGTTTCTGAACTGCTGGATTAATCCATGGCGGCGACAAGCGCGCGGCGCGCATCGCCGGTGCGGCTTCGCTCAGACAGTCCGGGCCGAGGACGCGCGACAAGTCCGCCGGTAATCGGGCCGTCGTTATGATGAAAGGGACGCGGCGCGCCGCAGTCGGCGGCGTCCTTTCCTGCCTCCTGCTTTTTTGCTTGCTTTCTCATGGCGTCGCTCCCTTCGCAACGAATGACAAACCAGACGATCCTTTAATCAAGGGTCTCGCCGCAGGACGCATAAATCAAGCGCCGTTTGGCGTATCGTCTGTCAACGAACGTGATTTTGCCGCGAGTGTTGCGAAGTTGTCGCGTGTGCAGCGCAATCATTTCATGGCCCTTAGCGGATGCAATGCACGATCAAAGCTAGCGTTGCAGCGCACCAACCTCGCGATTGGCGAAATCAAGCCGCGAGGCGAGCGTGCGGATCACGAATTTGTGAAACGCATGCGCCAGTGTCGGATGCTCGGTCTCCATGCGCCGGATGGCGGCGTGGGTCAGTTGATAGACGACGGTCGGATGATCCACCACAACCGAAGCGCCGCGCGGCGCGCCTCTGTAAACGCCCATTTCACCGAGCAGGGTATGGCCAAGCATACTGCGCAGGCGTAACTCCTTGCCTTCGGGCGTGCGCAGCAAAATGGTGACGCGGCCGGAGGAAAGCAGGTAGAGGCTGTCGCCTGTCTCGCCTTGCACGAAAATCAGATCGCCGGGCGCCAGCTTCCGAATGGTGAGATAGGTCAGAAAAGCCTCGAATAATGAATCGTCGCCAAGTTCGGCTTTGAGCCATTCGTCGGTTGTGCGGGCGCGACCGTCCGGGGTCTCGGAGGCGTTCAGCAGCAAATCCTCCGACCACTCCAGCGCCGCGTCGAGATCAGGGAATACTTGGCAAAAGGGATCGTCGCCCTCTTCGAGCAGGCCGCCCTTGCGCAGGCTGCGCTCGACCCCCGGCGACAGGGAGGAGAAGACAAGCTTGAACTGTCCCTGTTCTGCGAGATGCCGTAATTTGATCAGAGTCATCACAGCCGATGAGTCGAGCCCCAGCACTTGACCGAAATCCAGGATGAGGCTTTTGCAGTCTCCGGCGTTTTTGGCCAGCGCCTCCTTGATATGTTGCAGGAGGAAGTGCGCGGTGCCAAAAAAGATAAAGCCGTGCAGCCACAGGATCTGAATACCCTCGCCAAATTTGACCAGCGTGTCCGTATCGTAATTCGGCCGATCGACGCGACTGGCGAAATTGCTGCGGTTCATGCCGTGTTTGATTAGACGAATTCGGCTTGTATTGACCGCGAAGGTGATGCAGGCGGCGATGATGCCAACGCCGACCCCGGCGACGAAATCGAAGCAGACAATCGTTGCAAAAATCGCCAGCAATTGAAGATAGTCTGCGTATTGCATCCGCCGCCAGCCGCGCAGCAGCCATTCGTCAAGCATGGTGGCGCCGAGTTGCAACAAAATTGCCCCCAGAACCGGAAGCGGCACATAGCCGAGCGCCGCAGGTCCCAGCACAAGCGGGAAGAGACATAAAACCCCTACCATAATCCCGCTACCTCGGGCGCGCGCGCCCATTCGATAACTGAAAAATGTCCGGCTGACGGAAAGCGTGCCGACATTGCCGCCGGCGACGCCGGCGACGAGATTGGCGAGGCCGTTCAACTTCAACTCGTGATCGAGATCGATATCGTTTTTCGTCTC
>JBBARD010000113.1:0-3997 GCA_040399965.1 Methylocystis sp.
GGCGTAGGCGATGTCGCGCTCGACATAACCCTCAACCAGGAAGGACAAAAGATAGGTGTTGGCCCCCGCTACCGTGGCGTCCGTCGAGAAGGCGATCAACGGCCGGTTGGCGCCGCGCGCGACGCGGCCGGCTTCCCGCACATTCGGCGCGAAGACCGGACCGAGAATTAGCTCGGCGCCTTCGCTAACCGCCTCTTGCGTCGCGGCGGCGGCGCCCGCCGGGGTCGACTGGTCGTCTTTCACAAGAATAGATACGTCGCTGGCGCCGCTGTCGGCATAGGCGAGTTTAGCGGCGTCGCGCAGCGACGCGCCGACGGCGGCCTGACCGGCGCCGCCCGTCAAAGGGACGACAAGGGCGATTTTTGTCGGCCCCGAGCCGATGGTTTCGTTGACCTGGCGAGCGCCCGGAGCGCCAGCTGGCGGCTGAAGCGCAGCGTCGCGCAGACCGCCGGGGCCTGCCATGGGATTACAGGCCGCGAGGACCAACATGGAGGCGCATGCCGCAAATCTCATTGCGGCGCGGATAATCTTCATCGTGAAAATAACTCCCGCGATCTCGTCGTATATTTTTTGTTAACCGGTGATTAAGCAATGATAAGGGCCGTCTCCCGGCGTGAAAGTCAATAGAGGCCGCGCTGTCTTTGCCCGGCGATTGCCGCCGCCGTCTTGCGGTCAAGCGCCGGTTTGTTCTATAAAAAGAACAGTTGATCGAAAAACAGAACAATAAAGCGAGCCGCCGCATTGACCCAGGCGACAGACGCCCGCCCCCCGGCGACCTATACGGCTTTCGGCCTGCGCGCCGAGGCTGAGAAACTCGCGCCCGGCCTGCACGTCGTCGCCACGCCAATCGGCAACCTCAAGGATATATCCTTTCGCGCCCTGTCGACGCTCGCCGCAGCTGACGCCGTCATCGCGGAGGACACGCGCGTCACCCGCAATCTGCTCGCCTATTATGGCGTCGCGACGCCGCTGGTCGCCTATCACGAGCACAACGCCGCCGTCGTGCGCCCGCACCTCGTCGCCCGACTCGAATCCGGCGCGACGCTGGCGCTGGTCTCTGACGCCGGCACGCCGCTGGTCTCCGATCCGGGTTTCAAACTGGTGCAGGAAGCCCTGGAGAAAGGCGTCCATGTCACCGCCGTGCCCGGCCCCTCGGCGGTGCTTGCGGCGCTGGTCGTCGCCGGTCTGCCGACCGACCGTTTCTTCTTCGAGGGATTTCTGCCGCACAAAAGCGGACCAAGACGGGCGCGACTGGCCGAACTGGCGGGCGTGCCCGGCACGTTGGTGTTTTTCGAGAGCCCGCGACGCATCGCCGAAACGCTCACTGACGCCGCCGCCGTGCTGGGTCCGCGCCCCGCCGCCATCGCCCGGGAACTGACAAAGCTTTATGAAACGGTGCGTCGCGACCGGCTCGACGCGCTCGCTGCGGCCCTTGCGGGGGAGGAGCCGCCAAGGGGCGAGATTGTGCTGCTGGTGGCCCCGCCGCAGGCCGGCGCCGCCGAGCAGGCGGAAGTCGATCTCGACGCGCGTCTCATGGAGGCGCTGGAGACCTATTCCCTCAAGGACGCCGCCAGCGTCGTCGCGGCCGCCACCGGCCAGCCGCGCCGGCAGGTCTACGCCCGCGCTCTGCACCTGACAGCCGGTCGCGAGAAATGAAAGAGTCCAAACGCGCGGCCCGCGCTTTCGGCCTGCGCGCCGAAACGCTCGCGGCGCTCTGGCTGCGTGGGCAATTTTTCCGGATTCTCGACCGCAACTACCGCGTACAGGGCGGCGAAATCGACATCGTCGCGCAGCGGGGGCGGCTGATCGTCTTTGTCGAGGTCAAGGCCCGGGCCTCGCTGGACGAAGCGCTCGCCGCCCTGACCCCGCTGAAACAGCGCAGGGTGGCGCTGGCCGTCAATCGATGGGTGGCGACCCACCCCCGGGCCGCCGGCCGAACGCTGCGCGCCGACGCGATCCTGATCGCCCCGCGGCGCTGGCCGCGTTGGATCGTCTCGGCGTTCGAACTCCGCCTTCCCTAAAACCATCACAGACCGGAGCTCTCAATCTTAAATTTTTAGGGCTTTCTCGCGCCGAACCGGTTTCCACTTCGGCAGAAAGCGCTCTAGCTCAGCGCGCCGACAATTGACGGCGACGCAAGCCGGGCCGGCACGAGCGCGTCAAGCGCTCTCACGACGGCCCCCGGGGCCTCAAGCGGCGCAAGATGTCCGCACTCGGGCAAAACCTCTATGGTCGCGTTCGAGGCAAGGCGAGCCGACGCTAGCATTCGCTCGACAGGATAGAGATTGTCTTCTGCGCCGAGAAGGATGGACGTCGGCGCCTTGATCTTCGGTAATACGCCGGCAAGACCGCGGAATCGCGTAAGCACCGTGCGCGCCGTTGTCGCGGCGGCCTCGCGATCGAATGCAGGAAACGCTTCGACGAAGGCGCGAACGCGTTCGGGATAGCGATTCAGTGTCGTTTTTGCGAACATTGATCGCGCGACGCCGTTTCCCCAAAATTTCGTCGAGCCGATCCATCGCGCACCGAACACCTCAATGCCATGTCCGCCAAGACTTTCCTCAATCGGCGTATTCATCATCAATACGCCGTGAACGCGCTCAGGCCAACGCGCGCCCGCATGCGCCGCGATCTGGCCACCCCATGAACAGCCTGCGAAGATCGCGGCCTCGAGCTGGAGCGCATCCAGCAGATCGACGAGTGCGTCGGCATACATCTCAGGCTGAACGTCGCCATACGGTCGTGCGCTTTCGCCGAAGCCTGGGCCGTCAACGACAAGCGTACGCCAGCCAGCGCCGAGTTGCTCGACGACCGGCGCATACAGGCGATGGTCGCTAAAGAGCGAGGGCCAGAGCACGAGAGGCAGCCCCTCGCCGAGATCCGCAAGCGCCAGTGTTCCAACCCTGGTATCGACTCGTCGATTTAGCGATAAATCTGACATAGGAGCCTCGCCTTATTTGCTGATTTTGCATGTTCACGGCGTCCACTTTACAGAGGGAGTTTACATTGTCAACATATTTGCGATGCAACAGCGAAAAAAAACCTACCACCATGGCGATCTGCGCAATGCGCTGGTGGGGGCCGCAATACGCCTCATCGAGACAGGGCGTCGGGACGACTTCAGCCTTCGGGAGACGGCCCGCGAAGTTGGCGTTTCCGCCAACGCCGCCTACCGCCATTTCGAGGATAGGTCTGCGCTTCTCACCGAAGTGGCCCGCAGCGGTTTCGAGCGGCTTTCGCTCGACATGCAAAGGGCCATGGACTCCGTGCCCATGGGCGATGCGCGCGAGGACGCGATCAACAGATTCAAGGCCGTCGGACGGGCCTACGTCGAGTTCGCCCTCTCGCATCCAGAACTCTTTGGCGTGATGTTTGGCGCAAGCGGAACGCCACGAATCGCTCCGAACTGGCGGAGCGCCGATGGCGCCAGCGCGTCTCCCTACAAGCTTCTCGAACAAACCCTCGACGAACTGGTTGTCCGGGGCGAGCTTGCAATCGGGCTGCGGCCCGGAGCCGAGTTTAAGGCCTGGGCGGCCATGCATGGCTTCGCGCGACTTGTATTGGACGGCGCAGCCCATGCGCCCATCGACGGCTCGCGCGCCCAGGCCATCGAGGATATGCTCGATTTTGTTGCAAGAGGTCTCTGCGGCGCATCAGCAGGCCCCGAACGGCAAGAGACGCAACGCGATCGCGCCGGGGTCTGAAAGACGCCGCGACAAACTCTTTCAGCCGAGCTGATGAGGATCTTAGTCCCTTATCGTCATCCCGTGTCGCTCTGGGGGACAAAAAGAGGGCCGCATGCGCCGCGCCCTTCATCACTGGCTGGGGCGTCATTAACAGTCGGCGCGGCGCACGCCGAGACCTCAGTGGTCGCGCGGGGCAAGCTCCCAAGCCGGGTCGAGGAGATTTTCGATCTTTCGATCTGTTCAAACCCTGAGCGCCATTTGATCAGGATCAAGCTTGGCGGATGGCGCTGATTGGCGCATAAACAGGCGCC
>JBBARD010000114.1:0-3682 GCA_040399965.1 Methylocystis sp.
ACCGCGAAGGAGGCGAAGAAGGCGAGCCATAACCAGTATTGCATATCCTTCGGGAAATCGGTTTTCAGCAGCGTGGCGATGTCAGTGGTTCCGGCATGGCCATACATCGCCAGAATGGCGATCAGCATCAGCAGCGAGCCGACCAGCGTATAGAGAAAGAACTTGAAGCTCGCATAAACGCGACGCTTACCGCCCCAGATGCCGATGATCAGGAACATCGGGATGAGGCCGCCCTCGAAGAACAGATAGAAGAGCACGAGATCAAGCGCGCAGAACACGCCGATCATCAGCGTCTCCAGCACGAGAAAAGCGATCATATATTCCTTGACGCGCTTTTCGACGGACTCCCAGGAGGAGAGGATCGCAAAAGGCATCAGGAAAGTCGTCAGCATGACAAATGGCATCGAGAATCCATCGACGCCAAGTTTATAGACGAGGCCCGAACCGAACCAGGGATGCTCCTCGACAAGTTGAAAGGCGGCGCTGGTCGCGTCGAAGCGCATCCAGGCGACCAGAGACAAGGCGAAGGTCGCCAAAGTCGTCAGAAGCGTCGCCCAGCGGATGTTTCGCAGGGTCGACGGATCGTCGCTTTTCTGCGTCAGCAAGAAAGCGACGCCGACGAGCGGCAGAAAGGTGAGGCCGGTGAGGATTCCGAACCCGAACATCAGCGCATTCCTCCGGCAACGAACCAGGTGGCGACCGCCGCGACGCCAATCAGCATGGCGAAGGCGTAATGATAGACATAGCCGGTCTGCAGACGCACGGCGATGCGGGCCCCGTCAGCGACACGCGCCGCAACGCCATCCGGGCCGAGGCCATCAATGATCGCGCCGTCGCCGCCCTTCCAGAACAGACGGCCAATAGCGAATGCCGGACGCACAAAAATCCTGTCGTAAAGCTCGTCGAAATACCACTTGTTGAGCAGGAAGTCGTAGACACGCGGGAAGGCCGCTGCGAGTTTCTGCGCCGTTCCCGGTTTCAGCATATAGACATAGAGCGACGCGAGGAAACCGCCAATCATTGCAATAGTCGGCGAGAGACCGACCCATGACGGGATTTCGTGCATCTCGTGGAGGATGTGGTTGTGTTCGCCGGTATAGAGCGCGCCCTTCCAGAACTCGTCATAGGCGTGGCCGGCGAAATAGGGCAGGAACACCGCACCCGCCGCCAGCGCGCCGAGAGCGAGAACGGCGAGCGGGATCAGCATGACGACCGGGGATTCATGCGGCGTGTGATCGCCATGGCCGTGACCATGATCATCATGGCCATGAGCATGATCGTCATGAGCATGATCGTCATGAGCGTGATCATCATGCGCATGATCGTCGTGATGTGCGGCGCCGTGGCTGTGATCGTCATGACCATGCCCGGCCTCGCGACGCGATCCAAAGAAAGTCATGAACACAAGTCGCCATGAATAGAACGAAGTCAGCGCCGCCGCGACAACCGTCGAAACGAAACCGATGAAAGCCGCCGTGTGATGCTCGCCGGCGGTAAAGGCCGCTTCGATGATCGCGTCCTTGGAGAAATAACCGGCAAAACCAAGCTGAGTGTGCGGGAGGCCAACGCCCGTAAGCGCCAGCGTGCCGATCGTCATCATCGCGAAGGTGAAAGGAATATCCTTACGCAGCCCACCCATATTGCGCATGTCCTGCTCGTGATGCATCGCATGGATCACCGAGCCAGCGCCCAGGAATAGCAGCGCCTTGAAGAATGCGTGGGTGAAAAGATGAAAAACTCCGAGCGAATAGGCGCCGACGCCCTCCGCGACAAACATATAACCAAGTTGGGAGCAGGTCGAATAGGCGATGACGCGTTTGATGTCGTTCTGCACCAGACCGACGGTCGCGGCGAAGAAGGCCGTGATTGCGCCGATCAGCGTGACAAAAGTCGCGGCATGCGGGGCGTGCTCGAAGATCGGCGACAGGCGCGCGACCATGAAGACGCCGGCGGTGACCATGGTCGCCGCGTGGATGAGCGCGGAGACCGGCGTGGGGCCTTCCATCGCGTCTGGCAGCCAGGTGTGCAGGAAAAACTGGGCCGACTTGCCCATCGCGCCGATGAACAACAGAAATGCGGCGACTTCCAGCGCTTCGGCGTCGAGGCCAAAAATGTGGATTTCCTTGCCTTCAAGACCGGGGATTGCCGCAAAAACCTCGCTGAAGGTCAGCGACTGGGTAAGTTGGTAAACCAGAAAGATGCCCAGAGCGAAGCCAAAATCACCCACGCGATTGACGACGAAAGCCTTGATCGCCGCCGCATTGGCGGAGGGTTTCTGATACCAGAAACCAATCAGCAGGTAGGAGGCGAGACCAACGCCCTCCCAGCCGAAGAACATCTGCACCAGATTGTCTGCGGTCACCAGCATCAGCATAGCGAAGGTGAAGAGCGACAGATAGGCGAAAAAGCGCGGCCTGTGCGGATCTTCATGCATGTAGCCGATGGAATAAAGATGCACGAGGCTCGATACGGTATTAACCACGACGAGCATCACAGCCGTCAGCGTATCGACCCGCAACGCCCAGTCGACGCTGAGCTTGCCTGCGGTCATCCAATTGGCCAGGACGGTGACGTGTCCCTCGTTATGGCCGATGGCGACATCGAGAAACACCATCCACGACAGCACGGCGCAGATCAACAGCAGCGACGTCGTGACAATTTCCGAGGCGCGCGCCCCGATCCAGCGGCCGAGGGCGCCGGCGATCAGAAAGCCGAGCAGCGGAAGAAAGACGATTGCCTGAATCATCGCGTGATCAGCCTTTGAGAGAATTGATGTCTTCGACCGCGATGGTGCCGCGGTTGCGATAGAAGGCGACGAGAATAGCGAGACCGATCGCCGCCTCGGCGGCTGCGACAGTAAGCACATAAAGCGCAAACACCTGTCCGGTGAGGTCTCCCAGCTCCTTGGAGAAGGCGACAAAGTTGATATTAACAGACAACAGGATGAGTTCCACCGACATCAGAATGACGATGATGTTTTTGCGATTGAGAATAATTCCCGCAACGCCGAGCGTAAACATGATCGCGCCGACGACGAGATAATGGGTTAGGCCTATGGTCATGAGATTTCCCCGTTAGACGCCGGTGCGGAAAGGAACCTTCTTGATCTCGACGACATTCTTCGCGTTACGCGAATTCTGCTCCTCAATGCTCTGGCGCTTGACATTCGGCCTGTGATGAAGGGTCAGGACAATGGCGCCAATCATTGCGGTCAGCAGCACCATCGCCGAGGCCTCGAAAAAGACAGCGTATTTGGTATAGAGAATTTGTCCAAGAGCGGCGGTATTCGACATATTATCCGGAATGGGCGAGGCTGCGGCGCTTGCCGCGAGCGGCGACGTTTGCCAACCCAGCGCGACCATGCCGAGTTCTGCGAATACAACGAGTCCGACGCCAACGCCCAGGGGCAGATATTGGGTGAACCCCTGCTTGAGTTCGGCGAAGTCGACGTCGAGCATCATTACCACGAAGAGAAAAAGCACTGCGACGGCGCCGACGTAAACGACGATCAAAATCAGAGCCAGAAACTCTGCCCCCGACAGCAGAAACAATCCCGCGCCGTTACAGAAGGCGAGGATCAGAAACAGCACCGAGTGCACCGGATTGCGCGCCATAATCACTACGCAGGCCGACGCGATCATGATCGTCGCGAAGATGTAGAAGAATACAGCCGGCACGTTCC
>JBBARD010000115.1:0-3672 GCA_040399965.1 Methylocystis sp.
TCTATATGGGCGCGGTCGATGTCGAGCGGCAGAAGCCCAATGTCTTCCGCATGAAAATGCTCGGCGCCGAGGTGCATCCCGTCCAAAGCGGCGCGCGCACGCTGAAGGACGCGATGAATGAGGCGCTGCGCGACTGGGTGACCAACGTCTCCGACACGTTTTACTGCATCGGCACCGCCGCCGGGCCGCATCCCTATCCGGCGATGGTGCGCGATTTCCAGTCGATCATCGGCAACGAAACCCGCGTCCAGATGCAGGAGATGGAAGGAAGGCTGCCGGATTCGCTTGTCGCCTGCATCGGCGGCGGCTCCAACGCCATCGGCTTGTTCCATCCCTTCCTCGACGATCCCTCGGTCGAGATTTACGGCGTCGAGGCGGCGGGCCATGGCGTTCATGTGCCCAACGGCCACGCGGCCTCGCTCACCGGCGGACGCCCCGGCGTGCTGCACGGCAACCGCACTTATCTTTTGATGGACGACGACGGCCAGATCCTCGAAGGCCATTCGATTTCGGCGGGCCTCGATTATCCCGGCATCGGCCCGGAACATTCCTGGCTGCACGAGACCGGCCGCGTCACCTATCTCAACGCCACCGACAAGGAAGCGCTCGACGCCTTCCAGCTCTGCTCGAAGCTCGAAGGCATCATCCCGGCGCTGGAGCCCGCGCATGCGCTGGCCAAGGTGTTCGAACTCGCGGCGCAAAAGCCGCGCGATCATCTGATGGTGATGAACATGTGCGGCCGCGGCGACAAGGACATTTTTACGGTCGCCGAGCATCTCGGCGGGATGTAGAGCCTTAGCAGATTATGCAGGTCGTTATTGTAATCGTTCCCGACATAATCGGTTGATGTCGTTAAGCAGTCGACGGCGTTCGGAATCGTCGCTCGCCTCACTCAGTCCCTGCGCGCGAGTCGCCTCCCGCGACGTGCAGGCGCAGAGCGCGCGGCAGGCGTTTTTGCTTTCGCCATTCGCCACGCACCGCCGTTCGCAGAGCGCGACAAATCCTGTCGGCTGCGGCGCCGGCGGCGCGACAAACACAAGCGCCGAAAACAGCGCAAATAATAACGGCTGATGCAGCAGGTAAATGCTCAGGCTGTGGCGACCAAGAAACGCGATCCCCTCTCCCATTGGGAGAGGGTCGGGGCGTAAACCCTCGCCCGACGCCTGCGGCGCCGCGCGCCGCCAAAGCGGGAGGGGGGCGCGGGCGAAAGCGACGCCCAGCAACAACGCGCCAGCCCAGGGGAAAAACGGCCGCCAGTCCTGGGTCAGGGTTTCGCGCGTGCCGAGCCCCAGCCACATGAGGCCGCTGGCGTTGAATGTCTCGGAAGTCAGAAATGCCGGCGCGGCAAAACATAACAGCGCGGCGGCGAGCGTCAGCGGCCAGGGCGCACGCAAAAACGCCAGACCCGCGAGACTCGCCGCAAAAATACAATGCAGGATGCCGAAAAACACATAGGCGCCGGGAAAAACCAGCCAGGTGCCGAACGTCACCAGCAAAGCCGCGGCGCCAACCCGCGCCAGCCGCCGCGCCGCGCGCGGCCAGTCGATGGCGTCGGCGTTGGCCAGCGTCAGCGCCGCGCCGGCGATGAACAGAAAGGCGAAGGCGATGGCGTGGCCGAAAAAACGGACTTGCGGCGTCCAGGGAAGATTTTGCGGCGCGTAGCCGAAATGGCTGGCGTCCCAGAGTCCGTGAAAGACGATCATCGCGATCACGGCGACGCCGCGCGCCAGATCGAGCGTCCGCCAGCGCGGCGCGGTCATTTCGCCGACTCGCCCTCGAAATTGCCGAACACCATGTCGGGCGCAGAGAGATTATGCCGCGACGGCAAATGACGGCCGACCCAGACCTCGGCGGCGTTGGCGCCCTTGAAATCGATCACCGGGGCTTCCTCCCAGCCCTTGCCGCGCCGGCTGCGCCAGCCGACGAGGGCGGCGTCGCTCATGGTCTCCATGGTGTACATGGAGCGCAGCGCCGCGAAGGGACGTCCGCCGGGCATGGCGTCGCTGAAGGCGACATCAAGCCTCAGGCGATCCTGATCGACGCTTTTGAGGGAAAGGCGCGCCTCGCCGCCGCGTTTGAATTTCAGCGTGAAGCTGCGGGTTGGCGGATCGAAGGCGATTTCCTGCAAATCGACGATCGGCCGCTCCTGCGTCTCCACCGGCCCGACCAGGAAGGACGAGCCATAGGCTGTCCAGCGCATGTCCTCGAAGGGCAGGGGCCTGGCGCGCCAATAGCCGTCGGGCGGGTAGAAGACCATGATCTCCTCGGCGCGTTCGCGCCGCCACATCCACACCTGCACCATATGCAGCCCGTGTTCGACATGGTCGCCGACGCGCACCGGCACGTCGTTGCTTCGCCAGAACGAGGGAAAGGTGAATCCCGTCATCCAGATTTCGGGCGTCTCCCAGAAGGTGCGACGTTGCGACTTGAAGAAGGCTTCCGGATTGTCCCTCAGATCGCAGCTCGACCAGTCCGGCGCCCAGCGGTCCGAGACGATGGTGTTGATATAGGAGGGATGCACCGCCTGGATTTGCAGCCGGCGCAGGCGCGGCGAGATGAAATCGAGTTCGATGTTGTCCTTTTCGGCGCACAGCTCCGGGACCGAATTATTCTCGACGCGCACCTGCAATTCCTCGCCTGCGGCGGGCATGGCGGCGGGCATGGCGGCGGGCATGGCGGCGGGCATGGCGGGTTGGCCGCTGGCCGGCGCGGAGAACGCAAGGGCGCCGGCGCCGAGGAGAAATCTTCGGCGCGGCAGGCGAGAATCGAAGCGATTGGTCACGGAGGGGGGGTCTCGACGACGGATCTTCAGACGCCTTGGCCTTTACCTTTCCGCCTCACGGGACGCAACGCGTCCGCCTGTTCACAGCTGCGACAGCGGATGCGATTGCCAGGCGCGCACCGTCTGGTGACGATTCCGGCGCGTCGGCGCGTAGGACAGAGCCCGCGATTTGCCGGCGCGGCTTGCGACATGGCGGCGACCGGAGGATTTCGCCGCATAGCGGCCGCCATGGCGTTTCGCGGCGCCGGCGTAGCGCTTGCCGCCGGGCGGCGAACCGGAGATCGAAATGCTGCCGCCCTCGCTCTGGACAATGTGGTAGAGCGTCGCCGCATTGCCGGGGGCGAGGCGAACGCAGCCATGCGAGGCCGGCGAGCCGAGCGCGCCGGTGGCGTAGGTGCCATGGATCGCGTAGCCGCCGCGAAAGAAGATCGAATAGGGCATCGGCGACATATGGTATTTGCGCGAGTAGTGCATGAGTTGCATGCCGGTCGGCGCAAAGGAGCCGCGCGGCGTGTAATAGCCGGCGCGGGCGGTCGACACCGGCCATGCGTAGCTGCCCTGCGACGAGGACACATACATGCGTTGCGACGACAGATCGATATGAATGCGGGCCGTGGCCCAGGCCTGACCCATGAGGGCGAGCATCGCCCAGAACGCAATGAACAGTGATTTGAAACGCATAACCATCTCCGCTCTGGCGATGGACGGCAAGGGCCGCCCGTCGCAACTTCGGGGGAAAGCTTTCCTCATTGCGCCGTCGGCGGCAACGCAATTTATCGATTAAGGTTGACGGGTAAGGATTGATTCGCCGGCTGTTGGCCGGCCTTGTTCGGGGATTGACGGCAGTTATGCGCGCCTTGAAAGCTCTCTTCGTTTTGGCATGCCTGTTC
>JBBARD010000116.1:0-3609 GCA_040399965.1 Methylocystis sp.
CGCTGTTCGCCGCCGCGCTGGGACGGCGCTGCGCCGCGCGGCGACGTCTGGATCAGCGCCGGGGCGAAGTCCCGCTCTTCGATCCAGACCTCGGCGGTACGCACCGGCTTCTGCGCAAAGAGGCCCGGCAGTGTTTCGAGAAAATTGGGAACATAGCTGTAGCGGTCGACCGCCGCCGTGAGCGAGCGCGCCGAGAAGGCGTCGCCCAGAAAGACGTCCATGATGGCCATGTGAGAAAATCCTGTTTATCGGGGGGATGGATCAGCGGATCTTGATCAGCGCCGCATCCATCTGGGCGACGATTTCCGCCTTGTCGGCTTCGCTGACGCCGGCAGGCCAGGTCAGATCGGAACCGCGCACGGTGGCGTGACGATTGATCCCGACAAACTCCAGCGTCTGACCAGCCGGCACGCGCGCGCGGTAGCCGGCGATCCCGGCGAACTTCTCGGAGCCGTCGGTAGCGGACGGATCGAGCTTGGCTGCCTTGCCGTCGACGACGGCGAAAATCTCGCCGACAAGAAAATCGACGCCATTGGCGCCGCCCTCGGCGACGAAGGTGTCGCGGGAGAGATAGCCGGCGCCATCGGAATCTTCCGAGACGACGAAGGTGAAGGCGTGTTTTTGTTCGTAAAGGGTCAAGCCTTTTGCGGCCATGGGAGGGAGCCTTTCGATTTATCGCGCGACGCCGGGGCGGCGCTGGGTTTCGGCGTTGAGCTTGTCGGCGATCGAGGACCAGGGCACGGCGCCGGGCTGCATGTTCTCCGCTGGAACATGCTCGCCGCCGGCGATGGGCGTGATCGTCTCGCTGGCGCGGGCGGCGATGGAGCTGGTTTTGGCGAGCCCGGACAGCGCGCCGACGGCGTCCTCGACGCTCATCGGCGTGTTCAGCGCGAGATGGGTGGCGGAGGCCTCGCGGCCTTTCGCCTCCGCATGCGAGAGGATCGCCTTGATGCGGGCGCGTTCGTCTTCTGCGCCCATGCGGCGGCCTTCGATCGCTCCGGCCTCATAGCCTTCCTTCACGCCATCGGACTTACCCTCGAGGTAACCCGCCTCGCGTCCGGTCTTCTCGCCTTCGCTCAAACCTTCCCTGCGGCCTTCGGCGCGGGCGGCGGCGATGTCGTTATCGTCATGCATGTTCAAACTCATGTTGCTGGTCCTTTTCTTCATGCCGCCTGCGCTGCTTCTCGACAGCTGGTCGAGCAGACCGGCGAAGTCGCCAATCCCGTCGACGAGGCCGACGTCCTGCGCCGACTGTCCAATGAATGTACGCGCCTCAGTGGCGCGCGCCGCTTTTGCGGAAAGACGGCGGCCGCGTCCCGCCGCGACGGCGTTCAGGAAAAGCGCGTAATAACGGTCGACCTCCGCCTGCAGATCGTCCTTCACGCCCGTCGACAGCGGCGTGTAGGGATTGCCGTCCACCTTGTGCGCGCCGGCGTGGATCAGCGTCGGCGTGATCCCGGCGCGATCGACCGCGCGGGAATAGTCGGCGTGCATCAGCACGACGCCAATCGATCCCGAGACGCCCGACTGCGTCGAGAAGATCGCCTTTGCGCCGGAGGCGATGGCGTAGGCGGCCGAAGCCGCCATGCCGTTGACCATGGCGTAGACGGGCTTTTCCTCTCGCGCCCTGCGCACCAGCGCCGCCGTCTCCATCGCGCCGACCGCCTCGCCGCCGGGCGAGTCGATGTCGAGCAGAATGTTTCTGACTTTTCTGTCTCGAACCGCGCTCTCGATCTGATGCGCGATCCCCTCATAGCTGGTCATGCCGGACTGGGCGCCGATCCATGCGCCGCGATTGACCAGCGAGCCGGTGATGGTGATGACGCCCGTCCCTTCCGCCGTGCGGCGATAGGGCAATTTACCGACTTGCCGTCCCGCACCATCCGTTTCGTTGGCGTCGCCGACAAAGCGTGAGCTTTCAGGCAGCCCGATCCCTTCGACGCCGATGCGGCCCGAGAGCACTTGCGTGATCAGGGCGAGCTTCTCCGGCAGGATCAGCAGCGGTCTATTCAAAACCCGATCTGCGACCCGCAGGAGAAAGGTCTCTGACAAGATCAGCCTCGCGGATCGGTCGGATCGTAGCTTGATGGCGGGCGCGTCGAGCGATAGCTGCAGCCGATGGCGAAGCGCCGGTTGGCGTTCGGCAGTCCCAACTCGGCGCGGCACGCCGTTTCCGCCGCGCGCATCTCGCTCCGTAGCGTGTTCAGATCGGCTTTTGAAAAGCGCACCATCTCCTCGGCGTCGAGGGTGCGGGTGCGGATCTCTGTTTCCAGCGCGCCGGTGACAAGGCTGTAGTAGGCTTTGCTCAGCGCCGCGAAACGTTCGCAGGGCTTCGTCCAATCAACGGCCTGATCGGTCATTGGCGGGCTCCGTCTCGCTTGTTTCGTCGATCACTGGCTCTGGCGCGATGATTTGCGGCTCCGGCAAGCCGCGCTCCCGGCGCATCTCCATCTCGCGGGCGAGCTGGTCGTAATTATCCTCGATGTCCTGGCCGAGTTCTGCGGCGATATATTCCGCCGTGATCACGCCGAGGCCGTAGAGTTTTTCGTTCGCCGTCGCGAACTTCACCTCGTCGGGAATAGGTTTCGCCGGCCCGCGCCAGTCGGCGCGACAGGCCGCCATGCGGTTGGCGAGAAAGGCGTCGATCCCGCCCGGAAAGGGAACAACACCGCGCTCTATGCCCTCTTCGAGCCAGCATTCGAAGGCCGACTGATAGAAAGGGGCCGCGATATGCGAGCGCCGCCACATCTGGATCGGCCAGTTGGTCGTCGTCGACATCTTGATCGAGGAATAGGTGGCGCCGGTATAGTCGCCGGTCACATCTTCAAAAGTGAAGCCGCCGCAGGCCGCCGTCTCGCGCAGCAGGAAACGAACGAAGGGCTCGTAGTTGGAATTGGGCGTTTCGCTGCGCTGAAAGTTCAGCTTTTCGCCCGAGAACAGATGGACGATCCGGGCGAGCCCGCCAAGATCGAATGTGGTCTTGTCATACCAGCCGGCGCGGGCGTCGAAATAGCTATCGATATTGCCGCCGAGCCCTTGCTCATCCATCGTCTCGAACGCCTGCAACACATCCTGCGTCGGCGAGGGACTTTCGATCGTCGCGGCGACAATGGCCTGCGTCAACGCCGTCGACAGGGTGGCGTTGGACAGCTGGTCGTATTGGCGCAAAACCTGCAACACAGGCGCGAACACAGAAATACCGCGCATCTGTCCCACATCGCCGTCGAAACAATGCCGGATCACCGGCCGATTGCCGCTATCGCGCGCCGCCACCTCCAGAATCTGGCCCGTCTCCATGATCGGGCTGGTCAGGCGCAGCTGGTAGGCCTTCGGCAGCCCGGTCTTATCGATGCGCACGCCCTGAAACAGATCCTGCCCGTTTGAGTTCTGCACCAGCCGATGCGCCGGCACGAGATGGATCTTGGTCGCCGTCGCGGATTCCCGCCTCGGCAGCCAGCGATACCAGGCGACCCATTCGCCATGCGCGAAATAGCTCCGCAACGCCGCCTTGCAGAGCTGATGAATGTCGTTCTTTCCGGCCGCATCGCATTCGAGCGGCGTGTTGGCCCACAACTCCCAGCGACGCTCGACGTCGCGCGCCCATGCGTC
>JBBARD010000117.1:0-2953 GCA_040399965.1 Methylocystis sp.
GGCGACGAGGACATGGGCGGAAATTTGAACGCGGCGTTCAAGCCGGCCAAGCCGGTGGCTTTTCTTGCTCCGAGGTCAAGATAGTTGTTTAGTCCTTGTCGCATGATCGAGCACAAAGACACGTATCGCCGAGGATAAATTCGCCTCGCCGCGCGCCGCGTCGATCTGCAAGACAAGCCTTGCGATGGACAGACCTGTTTCGGCGGCGATGACTTTCAGCGCGCGCCAGAAGGCATCCTCCAGCGACACGCTGGTGCGATGGCCGGCGATGACGATGGAGCGTTTGACGACTCGCGCCGTTGAAGGCGGCGCAGCGTCCAGTGAGGCCGCATCGTTCACTTATCGTTGTCCGCCGGGGGCGTCCGCCGGTGCGACTCGAGTTTTGAGGCGTCTTTTCGTAACAGGGCGTTTGTCAGTTCGCGTTCGGCCCTGGGGCGTCCGAAAGCGGCGCGATGTTCCTGCGCCTTTTTTTCCGCCTCGCGACGATCGCGCGATTTTCGGGCGCGGCGCAGATTGACGACTTCTCCCATCGTCTTTTCCTGGTTGTCTCTCAGGTCTTTTTGCGAAAGGCGTCGATCGAGATCACTTTAGCCTCGTTAGGCGACTCCTCCCCCTGCGTGGCGTTGCTGGCGGCGGTTTCGGCGGCCGGTTTGAGCAGCGACTCCGGCGCGCGCTGAGTCTTCGCGTCGGGGGCGGACAGTCCCGGGCCGGCTGGCGGCGGGCTCTCGGCTTCTTCTTCCGTCGCTTCATCAGCAGTCTCAAAACGCAGGCCAAATTCGACGGAAGGGTCGAAAAAGCCAGTCACAGCCGAGAAGGGTATGTAGAGATGTTCAGGCATCGATCGGAAAGACAGCGTCACGCCAAATCCCTCCGCATCGACTTCAAGATTCGAATATTGATGTTGGAGAATGATCGTCAACTCATGCGGCCATTGTTCGGCGAGTCGGCGCGAGATTTCGACGCCCGGCGCATGGGTAAGAAAACTGATGGTGAAGTGATGCTCGCCCGGCAGATAGCCAATTTCGGCGACATCGCTCAACACCTTGCGCATGACGCCGCGCATCGCGTCCTGCACGAGGAGATCGTAGCGAATGATATCTGCCGCCATCGACGCTGCGCCTGTCTGTGGACCGCGCGTGGCTCCAAAGCCGGTTGCGCGCGAATGAAGTGGAGGCTTCTGTTGCCAGGCGCCTCCGGGCCCCGCCTAGAAGTGCTAACCCCTAGGGCTTTGATCCCGGTATGGGCGCCGCATTACGCGGCGACGGCCACCGGAGCATAGTTGTCATTGGCAACTATAAGGTTTGACCCGATAACGGCGGTATCATGCCGAGCGAAAAATCACCCTTTACACCCTCGTCGATCCTGTTTCGCCCCCGCCGCAACCCATGCCGTCGACAGCACGCATGGGCTGGGGTGGAGGCGCCGGGTACCGCCCCCGGGTCCGAATGGTTTATTACGATGTCCGTTTATCGCCATAGCCGGCTTGCGCCGGCAAATGGAATATAGGCCGTTACGTGGTTTTGCGAAAGGGGCCTTACGCCTCGCCGACGCGTTTGACGCCGCCGAAGCCTTTCGCCTCAAGCGCAAGATGCAGCCGGTTTTGTAAACCGGCGTCATCGCCCCTGACCATCAGTTCCGCATTGTCGGCGATGGCGTCACACAGCGCCTCGACCCAGGGTTCTTCGTTTTTGGCGAAATCATTCAGCACATAAGCGTGAACCAGCGCCTTGTCGCCGGGATGACCGATGCCGAGCCGAAGACGTTTATAATCATTTCCGACATGGGCTGTGATGGAACGCAGGCCGTTATGTCCGGCGACTCCCCCGCCGGTTTTGATCCGGCATTTGGCCGGGGCGAGATCGAGTTCGTCGTGCAGGACGACGATATTGTCGAGACCGATCTTGTGGAAACGCGCCGCCTCCCCAACTGATCGTCCGCTCTCGTTCATGTAGGTTTGGGGCTGAAGCAGCATCACCCGTTGTCCGGCGATGTGGCCCTCGCTGACAAGCCCCTGAAACCGGGCGCGAGGCGTGGGAAAACCATGCCGACGGGCGATGGCGTCAATCGCCATGAAGCCAATATTGTGGCGATTGCGGGCGTAGCCGCGGCCCGGATTGCCCAGCCCGACAAACAGCAACATGAAAAAACCCCAGAATATGAAAATGGCCGGGACAGCCCGGCCATTAACACAACAGGCGGCGAGGCGCTTACTTCTTCTTTTCGTCCTTCGCTGGCGCGGCCGCGGTCGGCTCATCAGCGCCGCCGGCGGGCGGGTTGAGGCTGGCGACGGTGAAGTTTTTGTCCGGATTGGTCGGCTTGCAGCCTTCCGGCAGCGGGATCGCCGAGATATGTAGCGAGTCGTTGAACTCGAAACCGGTCAGATCCGCGGTGATCGCCTCCGGGATGTTATCGGCCGGCACCCACATCTCGACAGCGTGATAGACGATGTTGAGCGTGCCGCCGCGCTTCAGGCCCGGCGAAGCTTCCTGATTGATGAAGTGAACAGGCACGTTGACGCGCAACCGCGAGCCCGGTTTCAGGCGCAGGAAATCTACGTGAAGCGGGAAGTCCTTGACGACATCGAGTTGGTAGTCGCGCGGGATGGCCCGCTCCTTCTTGCCATCGATATCCAGTTCGAAAATCGTCGTGAGGAAGTGACCGGCAAAAATAAGTTGCGTCACCTGTTTTTTGTCCAGAGAAATCGGCGTCGGCGTCTCGCCGCCGCCATAGACGACTCCTGGTATACGGCCCTCACGGCGAACGCTGCGGGCGGCCCCCTTGCCGGTCCCGCTGCGCACCGTGGCCGCGAGCTTTTTGGTCTCGGCCATGATCGGTGTCCTTTTTAAAAGAAAAGAGCGCCGCTCGCCTCCAGGGGTGTCGGAAACAAGGCGCTCGGGCAGGCTTATAGGGGAGGGCTTGCGGCGAGGCAAGAACGCCTTGCTCGCGACAGGAC
>JBBARD010000118.1:0-2751 GCA_040399965.1 Methylocystis sp.
TTCGACAGAGCCGATCCAGAAAACGCTCGGCGAACCTTAAAAGGATCGCCGGGCGTCATCATTTAGAGAACTCCGGCGCAAGACCCGGACATCTTAAAGGGAGAGTGTGATGAAATCGTCGCTTGCCGGAGCGCTGGCTCTGGGAGTCCTGATGTTTGTGAGCGGCTCCGCTATGGCCGAGGCTCCCGGCGATCCCAAGGCCGTTAAATCGACGGATGGCAAATATTTCGACGCGAAAGGCGACCCCACCTATAACGTCGGCGCCGACGGCGCGGTGGACTGGTATACGTTCTCGGGCTATCGCCGTTATCACGCCGAGTGTCACGTCTGCCACGGCCCGAACGGCGGCGGCTCGACCTATGCGCCGGCTCTGAAGGAATCGGTCAAGCGCTATAACTACGCCGAATTCGCCGGCATCGTCATCGGCGGTCGCCAGAACGGCAACAGCGTCATGCCGGCCTTCGCTGAAAACAAGAACGCCTCATGCTATCTCGACGATCTGTACGTTTACCTGCGCGCGCTGTCGACGGGCGCGGTGCAGCCGGGTCGTCCAGAGAAGAAAGAGCCTGCGCCGGAAGCCTTCAAGAAGGCGGAAGCCGAATGCATGGCCGCCAAGTAATATGGCCGCCAAGTAATATGGCGGCCAAATAATATGGCCGCCAAAGCAATCAGGTTCGCATGACGAAGAATCCGAACATTCTCCGGCGCGGCGCAAGAGCCGCGCGGTTGTTCTTGACAGGCGCCGTCGTGACGATTGTCCCGGCGGCGTCGACTTTTGCGCAACACATGGGTCCCGACGCCGGCGCGCGCGGCGACGACAACAAGGGCTCGATCGAATTGATCGACCCGCATGTGCTGCGCGTTTGCGCCGATCCGAACAATCTGCCGTTCTCCAATGAGAAAGGTGAGGGGTTCGAGAATAAAATCGCGCAGTTCCTGGCCAAAAAACTTGGCAAGGAGCTCGCCTACGCCTTTTACCCCGGCGCCACCGGCTTCGTGCGCAACACCCTGAACGCGCATCTCTGCGATGTGATTCTCGGCATCCCGCAGGGCAACGATCTCGTTCAGCCGACCAATCCTTATTACCGCACGACCTACGCGCTTGTGACGCGCGCCGGCGGCGATCTCGACGGGCTCTCCGCCCTCGACGATCCCCGGCTGAAGGAGAAGGCGCATAAAATCGGCCTCGTCGCCAATACGCCGCCGGGCAACATCCTGGCCCGTCAGGGATTGATGGGCAACGTCAAACCCTATCCGTTGATGGTTGACACCCGTTTCGACTCATCAAGCGCCGCAATGATCCGCGATCTGGAAAACGGCGAGATCGACCTCGCGTTGTTATGGGGGCCAATCGCCGGCTATTACGCAAAAAACGCTCATGCAAAACTCGTCGCGACGCCGTTGGGCGAAACGCCGGGGACGCGCATGGCCTTCCGAATCGCCTTCGGCGTGCGCCACTCCGACCAGAACTGGAAGCGCGACCTCAATCAGTTCATTGCGCAAAACAAGGCCGAGCTGGAAAAGATCCTGCTCGATTACGGTGTGCCGCTGATCGACGAGGAGGGTAAGCCGATCTCCCGGAACACGCCGTGAAGCCAGTCCTGATCGCCGCCGTCTCGGCGCTCCTGTTTCTCCCCGGCATGACCCTCGCCGACCCGTCGCTGACGGCGACGCCGCCAGAACCCGACGCCTACCGAATGGACGCCTATCGCGCGCCGACGCCCGCCACGCTGAAAGGCGCAACGGCGATCGACACAGCCAAGGCGTTCGATCTTTGGAGCCGACGCGCGGCGACCTTCATCGACGCGCTGCCGCATCCGCCAAAACCCGACGGCCTGCCGAAAAACGCGGTATGGCGGGAGACGCCGCGCGACAACGTTCCCGACAGTCTCTGGCTGCCCGACACTGGCTACGGCGCGCTGTCCGATGCGACTTTGGCGTATTTCAAGAAGGGCCTGGAGAAGGCGAGCGGCGGCGACCGCCAGCGACCGCTGGTTTTTTATTGTCTCAGGAATTGCTGGATGTCCTGGAACGCCGCCAGACGCGCCCTCGAACTGGGCTACGCGCACATCTATTGGTATCCCGACGGAACGGACGGCTGGGCCGCCGCCGGCCACCCGCTCGCCGCCGCAAGGCCGGAGCCGCGCGCGGGCTACTCTTCGCCCTGATCCTCAGGTCGATTTCAGGCCGCGCGCCGGCTTCCCTCGGTGCGGGAAAATGCTAGGAAGACGGCTGCTTCCGCTGCAACCGGCGCATCATGTCCAAAACAGAATCGACGTCAAACGAAACGAAATACAAGGTCGAGGCGCGCGCGCCGCGCGGCCTTGCCGACCGCGAGGCGGGCGAGCTCGCCGCCACCAATCGGATGCTCGACGTTATCCGTTCGGTCTACGAGCGCTATGGCTTCGAGGCCCTGGAGACGCCAGCGATCGAATACACCGACGCGCTCGGCAAATTCCTGCCCGATCAGGATCGCCCCAACGAAGGCGTGTTCTCCTTCCAGGACGACGACGAACAATGGCTGTCGCTGCGTTACGATTTGACGGCGCCGCTGGCGCGTTTCGTGGCGCAGAATTTCGACCGTCTGCCGAAACCCTACCGCTCCTTCCGATGCGGTCCGGTCTATCGCAATGAGAAGCCGGGACCGGGACGTTTCCGTCAGTTCATGCAATTCGACGCCGACACCGTCGGCTCCGCCTCGCCGGCCGCCGACGCCGAAATCTGCATGATGGCCGCCGACGCGCTGGAGAA
>JBBARD010000119.1:0-2527 GCA_040399965.1 Methylocystis sp.
GGCGCCAGATGAACGACAGCGACACCGACGCCAACCAGAAGGCGATCGACAGCCTTCTAAATTACGAGACTGTGAAATATTTCGGAGCCGAGCAACGCGAGGCGGCGCGCTACGACAAATCGATGATCCAGTACGAGAAGGCGAGCACCTATTCCTACGTGTCCCTCTCCGTACTCAACGCCGGGCAAACAGTGATCTATATTGTTGGCGTCACCGTCATGATGACCATGTGCGTTTATGGAATCCGTGACGGCAGCAACACCATCGGCGATTTCGTGCTGATCAACGCGATGATGATTCAGCTGTCGCAGCCTTTGAATTTCATGGGCACCTTCTATCGCGAGGTGCGACAAGCGATCATCGACATCGAAACCATGTTCTCGATCCTCTCCCAGAGCCCCGAGATCAAGGACAGGCCGGACGCTAAACCGCTTGTCGTCAACGCCGGCCGCATCGTCTTCGAGGATGTGCAGTTCCACTACGAGCCGGCGCGACCGATCCTGCGCGGCGTCAGCTTCACGGCGGAGCCGGGGCAGACCATCGCCATCGTCGGCCCCTCGGGCGCCGGCAAATCGACGATCTCCCGCCTGATGTTCCGTTTCTACGAACCGCAGGGCGGCCGCATCACCATCGACGGCCAGAATATTCTGGAGGTAATGCAGATCAGCCTGCGCGCCGCCATTGGCATGGTGCCCCAGGACACGGTGCTGTTCAATGACAGTATTGGCTACAACATCCGCTATGGCCGTTGGGACGCCGCCGATTCGGAGGTGCGCGAGGCCGCGCAACTGGCGCAGATCGACAAATTCATCGACAGCGTGCCGGACGGTTACGCCGCGCAGGTCGGCGAACGCGGACTCAAGCTTTCGGGCGGCGAGAAGCAGCGCGTCGCCATCGCGCGGACGATCCTGAAAGGGCCGCCCATTCTGATCCTCGACGAAGCGACCTCGGCGCTCGACAGCTTCACCGAGCACGAAATTCAGGAGGCGTTGCGCCGCGTCGCCAAAGGCCGCACGACGCTGGTCATCGCGCATCGGCTTTCTACCGTGGTCGACGCCGACGAGATCCTGTTTCTGGATCACGGACACATCGTCGAGCGCGGAACCCATCCGCAGCTTCTGGCGCTGGGCGGCCATTACGCCGGCATGTGGAACCGCCAGCGCGAGGCGGCCGAAGCCCGCGCCCGCCTTCTCGAAGCCGAACGCGACGCAGCGGCGGCGGAAGCGGCGGCGGACTGACCTCGCCCGACGCTCGGATTTTGGCGAATTCGTCCGGGGCTCTGGCGAATTTGCGGCTGCGCGCCAGATATCGACTTGTGCAAACTATTTAATCGTCGGTTCGGGGGGTCGTCATGTCGGGTAAATCTATGCTTTTCGCCCTTGTCGGCGCTGTCCTCGCCGCTCCTGCGCTGACCGGCGCGGCCCATGCCCAGATCAAGGCCGAGCATCCCCGCAATTGCGTGATGAACGTCGGGCCGACCCAAATGATGTTCAGCGCCTTTCAGGAAAAGGGCGACGAAATCTTCTGCACCAATATTTCCGATATCGGCCCAACCATTTTGATCTTCGACGCACGCCAGTCCGAGCTGCGCGATATGAACGTCGAGATACGCATTGTGCGCAACATCGGCCAGAAGGATTGGCGCGACGATCTCGATCAAACCAATGTGGTCGCTTTCCCGACAGGCAAGCATCTCGCGCAACGCAGCACGGTCAACTTCAAGCATGATTTTGTGAAACCCGGCGATTACATCGCCGTGGTTCGGGCGACCAGCGACGATGGCGGCAAGGAATATATCGGAGAATACTTCTTTTCGGTCGGCCCGTCGGAGAACTGGTATTTCGCCGCCATGCTGGGCACGATGGCGGCGGGCGTCGGCGGTCTCGGTTTCTGGGGATTGTCGCGCCGTCGCGCGGAGGCGTCGTCTGCCGCCGAGGCAAAAGCTCCGGTTACGGTTGGGTCAACCGATCCAGATTAAGGCGCACCCGCCTGTTGTAAACAGCCATCGCCCGGGACGGCGCAAGTCCCGGCTGGCCGCCCATAAAACTATGGGCGATGGCCATCGTCGCCTCTGTAGCGGCGTCGATCTTCTCCGAGACCATCAACGCCCCCTCCCGATGGGGGTCTACCGTGCCGAGCGTCATTCTGGTCAGGCGCATGGCGATGACTATATTTGCCGCATAGCTCATCGCCAGCGTATCTGCGCTCATGGCCAGCGTGTCTGCAAACATTGTGGCGGGACCCGGCTTGCTGAACATCGGCGACACCCTCCAATCGGCGAAAAACCAAGTCTGCGCCCTCATTCGAGCAAATGTAAAGGGCGGGCTGGGGATAGCGCGGCGTAAGCGCCGGTTTGTGGCCAAAAAGCCACAGGCGATTGTGGTATACAGACAGGAGCATTGGCGAGAGATTTATTGCGCGCGGGGATGTTTGGCGTGGCGGAAGAGGTTGAGACGAGCGGCGCGGGACCGCGGATAGAAAATGCGGAAGATTTTGCGGAATGGCTGAAAGAAGCCCGACCGGCGCC
>JBBARD010000120.1:0-2423 GCA_040399965.1 Methylocystis sp.
GGACTTCCTGGATTTCGTGCTTGGCGAATATGTGAAGGTCGGCGAGGTGGAGCTGGACCCCGAAAAACTTTCCGAACTGGTGGAGCTAAAATACGGGACAGTCGGCGACGCGCAAAACAGATTTGGGGGCATGGCGCCGATCCGCGACGCCTTTCTGGGCTTCCAGCGCCATCTTTACGAGCGTTGAGAAAGCCTTCAGCGTCCAACAAAACAATTCATCGAAGACTACAGCTTCCAGACCCATCAGAACATAAAAATTGCAGGCGCGCCTTTTCCCGGCATGACACATCTCGACCAGATCGATAGCGCCAATCATTAACTCTCCGTCGCAAAACCTTTCGTGTCCGGCCTTGATCAAGCGGCCTGCTTCCGCCCGGGACGCGCCCGAAGCGGCGGCGACAATCCGGTCGACCGGCGCGACGATCAGCCTTGAAAGTCTCGCTTTCCCGGCTTGGCGGCGCTGGTCGCCGCGCCTGCGTGGCTTTGGAAAATCCTTGTCCTGGTGTAGGATAACGCCAATATCGATTGGCGTGTTACTGTCGATCCGAAGGTTAGGTAGCGCCATGGGCTTGAACTTGTTCGACCGGTCGCCGGCGGAAAACATCTCCACAAGCAAAAAAAATACAAAGCACCTCAATGGCCCGGAGGAAGATCTCCCCCTTGCGCACGCCAGTCTGGAGGCGCGAAATATCCCGGTAACCGGTCCCTCCAGAGCGCTTTTGTCGATCGCTGCGACCATTGCCGGAACCGGATCTACAGCCGCCGATGCCCGGGGGAATGGCGCATCGAGTTCGACGACAATCGAAAACCCCAGCGATGCTTCAACCCTTGTCACATTAACCGCCGGAACTTCGAATTCTTTTGACACGCGCTACGCGATTGGCGCCCCCGGCGATTGCCCCGAACAGGCGATTGACTCCGCCCCCGTTACCTGTGACGGGGTCATCGTCCGCTTCGTAACCGGAGCGACAGCCGCAGGAAAAGCCGCCGCGCTTGCTTCGATCAATGGCGTCATCAGGGAAACCTTACGCCCGGACGACGGCGCTCAGGGCGAGACGGCGATCATCGATATCGGCGTCCAGCTTGCCGGCAAGGTCATTGAAGCCCTCCGATCAAGTCAAATCGTCGCCTACGCCGAGCCGAACAGGGTGATGGGCGTTCAGTTCGTCTCCAACGACACATATTACGCCAACGGCGGCATGTGGGGGATGTATGGCGATCAAACATCGATCTCCAACGCCTTCGGCTCTCAGGCCGGCGAAGCTTGGGCGGCCGGATTTATCGGCAAAACGACGACAGTGGTTGGCGACATCGACACCGGCATAGATTACACGCATCCAGATCTGTATCTTAACGTGTGGCTCAATCAGGGCGAATTACCCGGCGGTTTTGCTCCGGTCGATGCGGATACGGACGGCTTAATTACCTTCCGTGATCTCAACAATATCGCCAACGCAGCCCTTGTCTCCGATCTGAACGCCAATGGACGGATCGAGGCCGGCGATCTTCTTGCCGACACTCGCTGGGCGAACGGCCTCGATAATGATAGCAATGGTTACATTGACGATCTGATCGGCTGGGATTTCGTTAATAACGATAATAATCCCTATGACGACCATAACCATGGGACCCATACCTCAGGGACCATAGGCGCGATGGGAGGAAACGGCGCAGGCGTCGCCGGCGTCAACTGGAACATCCAGATCATGGGGCTGAAGTTTCTCAGCGGCAAAGGCGCGGGAACCCTGGCCGACGCAGTGAAGGCGCTGGACTACTACACCGACGCCGCAGTGAGAGATCAGTCCACCGGCTGGGCGTCGGAGTTTGTTGGAACCAATAATTCATGGGGCGGTGGAGGCTATACACAGTTCCTGCAGGACGCGATCACACGCGCCGCCGAGCAGGATCTGCTTTTTGTCGCCGCAGCCGGGAACAGCAGCGCGAATAACGACAACACGCCGAGCTATCCTGCGAACTTCAGCACTCTGACTACAGCCGGATATGAAGCGGTGATCGCTGTCGCTGCGCTGGCGAACAATGGCTCACTGGCGTCTTACTCGAATTTCGGCTCAACAACCGTGGATCTTGCCGCGCCGGGTTCGGGAATCTGGTCAACAATCGCAGGAGGCCGCTACGCTTCCGCCAGCGGCACCTCCATGGCGACGCCTCATGTCACCGGGGCGTTGGCGCTGCTGGCGTCCATGAATCCCGAGTATAGCGCTTCGCAATTAAGAAGCGCCCTGCTGTCGACAACGGCCTCCACCCCGTCGCTTGTCGGCAAGACCGTCACCGGCGGGCGTCTCGACATTGGCGCGCTGATGAACGCGCCGCCAGTAGCATCTGCGTTGACAGGGAGCGTGGGCGAGGACGGTCCGAGCTTCGGTCAAGATTTGTTATCGGGTCAGAGCGATCCGAATCCGGGA
>JBBARD010000121.1:0-2389 GCA_040399965.1 Methylocystis sp.
GCGCCGGTGACGCAGGGCTTGCCCATGCCGCGCGCGACGACGGCGGCGTGCGAGGTCATGCCGCCGCGCGCGGTCAGAACGCCTTCGGCCGCATGCATCCCGCCGATGTCTTCGGGGCTCGTTTCGGTGCGCACGAGGATGACCTTGCGACCGGCGGCTCCGAGCGTTTCGGCCTCTTGAGGGTTGAAGACGATTTCGCCGAAGGCCGCGCCGGGCGACGCGGGCAAACCTGTGGCGATGATCTCGCGTTTCGCGGCCGGATCAATGGTCGGGTGCAACAGTTGTTCGAGGGAAGTCGGCTCAATGCGCAGCAACGCCTCATCGCGGGTGATCAACTGTTCCTTCGCCATGTCGACGGCGAGTTTCAGCGCCGCGCGCGCCGTGCGTTTGCCGGTGCGGGTTTGCAACATCCACAATTTGCCGCGCTCAATGGTGAACTCCATGTCCTGCATGTCGCGGTAGTGGCGTTCAAGTTTCTCGGCGCAAGCGCGGAATTCGGCAAAAACCCTGGGCATCGTCGCTTCGAGCGAAATATTCTCTCCGCGCGTAGCGCGGCTGGCGACCTCGGTGAGCGGCTGCGGCGTTCGCAGGCCTGCGACGACGTCCTCTCCCTGGGCGTTGATCAGATACTCGCCGTAGAGTTCGCGCACCCCGGTCGAGGGGTTGCGGGTGAAGGCGACGCCAGAGGCCGATTGCGCGCCCATATTGCCAAACACCATCGCCTGTACGGTGACGGCGGTGCCCCAGTCGTCAGGAATATTGTGCAGATGACGATAGACGATGGCGCGATGATTATTCCATGAGGAAAAAACCGCCCGGATCGCGCCCCAGAGCTGCTTGCGCGGATCTTGCGGAAAGGCGTCGCCGACGTGCGCTTCGACAAGACGTTTGAAGGCGTCGACGACGGCGCGCAAATCCTCGGCGCCAAGCTGGGTGTCGAGCGACAGGCCACGCGCGTCCTTCATCTCGTCGAGAGTCTCCTCGAACAGATGATGGTCCACGCCCAGCACGACGGAGGAGTACATCTCGATAAAACGCCGGTAGCAGTCCCACGCGAAACGCTCGTCGCCGGAGAAGCGGGCAAGGCGTTCGACGGTGTCATCGTTGAGACCGAGGTTGAGCACCGTGTCCATCATGCCCGGCATCGACGCGCGCGCGCCGGAGCGCACCGAGACGAGCAGCGGCCATTTCGGATCGTCAAAGGCGTGTCCGGCGAGCCGACCGGTCTCGACCAGCGCGGCGTCGACCTGTTCGGCGAGCATGGCCGGGAAATCATGACCATTAGCGTAGAAATGAGCGCAAACCTCGGTTGTGATCGTGAAGCCGGGCGGCACCGGCAGGCCGATCGCCGACATCTCGGCGAGATTGGCGCCCTTGCCGCCAAGCAAATCCTTCATCGATCCGGCGCCTTCGGCTTTTCCGTCGCCGAAGCTGTAGACCCATTTCGTCATGTCGCGTCTTTTTCCGGTTGTCGGAAAGCGCCGTGCAGCGTTTTCCGGGCGCGCTTGAGGTGGTTTCAAGGGTCTATAGCATCTTCTGACGCCAAGGTCGCAGTCGCGTATCGGCGCCGACGTCGTCGACATTCGACTTGCGTCGTCATTGGCTCCCGTCGGGCGGCGCGCGCTCGCCGGGTCGCCAGCGGCGGGGCGCGCTCGGCTTGACTCCGCGGCGCCCTTGGCGCTTTTTCCTGCCCGCGTCGCCGGATTCCTTCGGCTCACCCGTTTTCCAACCGAAAGCGCTCCATGAATCAGGGACAACTGCATCGCTACCGCTCGCACAACTGTGGACAGCCCAACGAGACGCTTGTCGGACAAAAAATCCGGCTCTCCGGCTGGTGTCACCGCATTCGCGACCATGGCGGCGTGTTGTTTATCGATTTGCGCGACCATTACGGCCTGACCCAATGCGTCGTCGATCCGGACTCGCTGGCCTTCGCGGCGGCGGAAAAACTGCGCTCGGAATGGGTGATTTGTCTCGACGGCGAGGTCCGAAAGCGTCCCGCCGGCACCGAAAACGCCGAGATGCCGACCGGTCAGGTGGAAATCTATGTCGCCGACATCGAGGTGCTCGGCCGCGCCGACGAATTGCCGCTGCCGGTGTTCGGCGACCAGAACTATCCCGAGGACACGCGACTAAAATATCGCTTCCTTGATCTGCGTCGCGAGAAGCTGCACGCCAACATCATGTTGCGCGGGAGAATCATCGATTCGATCCGCAGTCGCATGAAGGCTGGCGGATTCTTTGAGTTCCAGACGCCGATCCTGACGGCTTCCTCGCCGGAGGGCGCGCGCGACTTCCTCGTGCCGTCGCGCCTGCATCCCGGCAAGTTCTACGCCCTGCCGCAGGCGCCGCAGCAGTTCAAGCAACTCCTGATGGTCGCGGGCTTCGA
>JBBARD010000122.1:0-2276 GCA_040399965.1 Methylocystis sp.
GTCCAGAGCGGCGTAGAGTTCCTGAACCTTTTCCAGCAAGGCTTGGTTGCGCGCTTGGATTGCCTGCCTTTTTCTATAGGTCGCGAGGAATGAGAATATGCCGACGCCAGCAATTGCGTAAAACAGGGCGCCAATGATTTCGTGGTCATGATCGATGGCGTAGTAACCAACAAGCGCCGGCGTGACGTAGTTCGCAATGATACCAAGAATAAAAAATAGCGGCTTCAGGAGTCGGTAGCGCGCTGGGTCGCCTTTTGACAGAAAATAGGCGGGATTCGCTGGCGCGGAGCCGAATTGCGTCGACGCCATGACCCGCGCGAACATCCTGATTTCCGAACACATCATGCTGTCGAGAAGGCACCAGCTGAAGTAGTCGTTTTTGATAAAGGGCTTTGCTGCGTAGCGTTCGGCAATTTCCTTTACTTTTTTTATGTCGATGTCATTTCTCGGGTCGAGATTATCGAACAGGTCGATTTTCTGGTGGATCCAGAGACTGTCGGCGGCGGATGTCGGCATTATCCTTCGTGTGGCCGCATAGAAATCGTTGATGAGATCGAACAAATCCGCAATCATCTGACTGAAATAATCGAGTCTTACGCCATCCTTGAACGCGCGTTGGGCGATTTCCGGTAAGACCGCCTCGAAGGCCCGGACGACGGCTGGCGCGCCCTGTCGACCATGGAGGCGGGAATTCGCCATGCAGGAGTCTGCCGCCAGAAGATAATCGTTGAGTGTCATCATAGACCGGTAGGGGAGTCTGGAGACTTGTCTGGATTTTGTGAAATTTTTGCACAATGGTTATGATGTCGCCCATCCGCTGAATTTCCACGCACGCGGCCTGGACCAGTCGCAAATAATTGCGGCCTCGGGTAAAAAACTGTTCAGCGGTGCGGGGGGACGCCTTTGCGACGCTCGTGGCTCTGGAAGCTCACCTGCCGCCGAGATCGGTCGGTTTTCTTTCCTGACGGTCCCCGGCGCGTTTCAGATGGGGGCCAAGCGGCAGGGCCGTCGTCGATTTGATCCGCTCCATAGCGAAGCGGGAGGCGACATTCTTGAAGGTCGAGATTTTCAGCAGTTTTTTATAGAACTCGTCGAATTGGGCGATGTTTGCGGCGATGACCTTCAGCATATAGTCGATATCGCCCGCCATCCGATAAAATTCGACAACCTCGGGCATGTTATTGATCTGGTTGGTGAAATTCTCCAGCCATTCTTCTGAATGCTCGCCGACGACGATCGAGACATAAACCGTCAGGCCCAAACCAACCGCCTCCGGAGACAAAATGGCGACGCGCCGGGCGATGACGCCAGTCGATTCCAGCTTTTGAATGCGTTTCCAGCACGGGGTTTGCGACAGGCCAACCCGCGAAGCGACATCGGCGACCGAGGCCGAGACATCCTCCTGAAGAATGGCCAGGATTTTGTAATCGATAAAATCCAAGAAACGCCCCCACCCCATAAACCGAGGAACAGGCGTGTTTCTATATATAGTCTACAAATTTAGTCAATAAAAGAAAAAGAGCCAGAGTCCTCTCTACCCCCGCAGGCCAATGTCCCGAGGGGATAGAGAGCATTGATCCGTTTTAACCCCTGCCGGCCGCAGCCAGGCCGCGCTCCAGATCGGCGAGTATGTCGTCGATATGTTCGAGGCCGATAGAGAGCCGCACATAGCCCGGCGTGACGCCGCTCGCCAGCTGCGACTCTTCCGCCAGCTGCGAATGCGTCGTCGTTGCCGGGTGGATCGCGAGGCTGCGCGCATCGCCGATATTTGCGACATGGTAGAACATCGTCAGCGCATCGATGAAGCGCCGGCCTGCCTCCAGTCCGCCTTTCAACTCGAAGCCAAGAAGCGCGCCATAGCCGCCTTTGAGATAGGCGTCGGCGCGCCGACGCATCTCGCCAGTCTGTTGCGAGGGATGGATGACTTTGATCACTTCGTTGCGACTGGCGAGAAAGTCGACAACCTTCTGCGTATTCTGCACATGACGCTCCATGCGCAGCGTGACAGTCTCGATTCCCTGAAGCGTCAGGAAAGCGTTGAAGGGCGAGAGCGCAGACCCGAGATCGCGCAGCAGCGTAGTGCGCGCCTTGATAACGTAGGCGACAGGGCCGATAGGCTTAACGGCCTCGGTCCAAATGGCGCCATGATAACTCGGATCGGGCGTCGTCAGCGCGGGCTGACGTTGCGGAAATTGCTCCCAGTCGAAATTACCGCCGTCGATGATCGCGCCGCCAATCGAGGTGCCATGGCCGCCGAGATATTTCGTCGTCGAATA
>JBBARD010000123.1:0-2096 GCA_040399965.1 Methylocystis sp.
CAAGGAAGATACCGATGAACTTTTCCGCCATTCTCGCCAGCCCGATCACCACCACCGCCGGCGTCGCCAAGCTGGTGCTGGTGCTCTTCACCGTCTGGCAGACTCGCACCGTCAATTGGGACGAACTCGTCGACGCGCTGGTCGGCATTGGCCTTGTCGGCGCCAAAGACTTCAACGTCACCGGCGGCGTGAAGTCGCTGTGATTTCGACAATCCTCAATCTGATCGGCGGGCTCACAAGGCTCGCCGTCTCCTTCATCGCCTTTCTCGAGCGCCGCCAGCTTGTCGATGCGGGTCGCACGCAACAACAGCTCGACAGCATAAAGGGCCAGATCGATGCTTCGAAAATCGCATTGTCTGCTCGCGAGACTGTGCGCGCCGATGTTACTCGCGACCGTGAGCGGGTGCCAGACGACGACCCCTTCCTCCGCGATTAGCGACGCCTCCTTCTGCGACGCCGCGCGGGCGATCTATTACTCCCGTCACGACACCGCGCCGACCATCGCGCAGATCCGCGAGCACAACGCGGTTGGACTCGCGCTCAACGCCATCTGCGCGGCGCTGCCGTCCGTCTGCTCGGCGCTGCTGGCGCACGCCATCGTCGGCGGCCCCGGCGCTGGCGTCGCAGCCGCTGTCAACTGGTTTCAGACGCTCACTTCCGGACGTCTGATCGCCATCGACGCATGGCGGAAAGTCCAGGACGGATCGTCCACCCGACTTGAGGACGGCGTGGCGGCGGCGCTCGGTCTCGCCGCGCGGGTGGATTTTCAGCACGGCGGCTATCCCTTCTGGTCGATCTCCGGACAGCAGGTGAACGGCACCATCGGCTTGAAAAACTACTACCCCTTCTCGCTCCTCGACGGCGCTACGGTCGGACAGGAACTGCTCGCCCTCCATATCGGCACCATCGCCCGAGGCGAGGCCGGCGTCGATACCGCCATTGCTTCGAACGGTTTCGTCTTTGCCGGCGTCTGGAACGCCGACAATGATCCTCTCTGACACTTCTACAACAAGACGCGCGGGCGCGACTGGGCGCATCTGGCGCTCCTCAAATCGATCCGCCTGCGGCTTGGCGTCGATAATGTCACGCCGCACGGCGTTCAGGCGGTCCTCAACGACATGGTCGCCATCGGCCAGAATTTGATCCGCAACCAATGCTCGGTCGGCTTCAAGGTTGGATTCGAAGCCAGCAAGAACAGCCCCGATGATCTCCGACAGGGAAAGTTCCGGGTGTTTTTCGCCACCGAAGAACCTGCGCCCATCGTGCAGGTCACGATCGACTCGCGGCCCAATTACGACGCTCTCGTCGCCGAACTCGGCACGCTGGTCGCGCAGGCCGCGACGCTGCCCGCCCAATATCTCCAGTAACAGAAAAAGGACACGCCGCTCATGGCCGCATCTCTCATTGTCTGGGAGGCCGCAAACCTCTTCGCCGGCGACGACAGCGCCGCCAACTCCAAACATCTCACCATCCAGAACATCCAGCTGTGGCAGCCCAAGGAAAAGACGCAGGAGCATCACCCCGGCGGCGGCATCGGCGCCATCACCATCGGCGGGCTTGGTTTCGAGCCGCCGGAGGTCACCTTCAAGCTGACCGGCTCCGACGCCCAGACCAAGGCGCTGTTCGGGATCGGCGCCAATGGCCAGCGGCCTTACACCATTTATGGCGCGCTGCGCGACAAGAACGGCGGGCGCATGATCGAACGCAAGATCGTCGTCTTCGGCCGGATGATCGAAGTCGCCGAGAACGAGTTTCAGCGCGGGCAGCTGGTCGATCAGGACCATCGCATCGCCGAGATCACCCATTACGAACTGTGGGAGGACAAGGCGGAGGTCTATTACTACGATTTCTTCGGCAGCGTCTGGCGGGTGAACGGCGTCAACCAGCTGGCGCAGACAAATTCAATTCTTCGTATCGGGTAAGAATTGCCAAGGGGAAAAATCATGGAAGAAGCGCCGCGATTTCTATCCGATCGTCCGCGTCTGAAAACAATCGATCTGCAATGGCCCGTTTCCTATCTCGGGCACGAATACCGGTCTGTCACTGATCGGCCCCCAGTGACGGGTCCACGGCAAACGTTAGTGCATTGTGGGCTT
>JBBARD010000124.1:0-1984 GCA_040399965.1 Methylocystis sp.
AAGGAGACCTTCGGCGTCATCATCTATCAGGAACAGGTGATGCAGATCGCGCAGGTTTTGTCGGGCTATTCTCTGGGCGAGGCGGATAATCTTCGCCGCGCCATGGGCAAGAAGATCAAATCCGAGATGGACGCCCAGCGCGACCGATTTGTCTCAGGCGCTGTTGAACGCGGGCTGACAAACCAAATGGCGAACGAGATCTTCGATCTGCTCGCTAAGTTCGCCGACTATGGATTCAACAAGAGTCACGCCGCCGCCTATGCGCTGATCGCCTATCAGACCGCATGGTTCAAGGCGCATTACCCGGCGGAGTTTCTGGCCGCCTCGATGACCTTCGATAAAAGCCAGACCGACAAGCTTGCGGAATTTCGCGACGAGGCGGGGCGGCTTGGCATCACGGTGGAGCCGCCGTCGATCCGTCGCTCCGGCGTCGATTTCGACGTGTCGCCAAGGGCCGACGGCAAGCTCGCCATTCGTTATGCGCTCTCCGCGATCAAGGGCGTTGGCGAAGGGCAGGCGGAGTCGATCGTGCGGGCGCGCGGCGATCGGCCTTTTCGCAGCCTGTCGGATTTCGCCCGGCGTCTCAATCCCCGAGAGGTCAACAAGAAGGTTCTGGAAAACCTTGCGGCCTGCGGCGCTTTCGATGAACTGGAGGGCAATCGCGCGGCGGCCTTCGCGGCCATCGAGCCAATCCTCGCCGCCGCCAATCGCCATACCCATGATCGCAACGCCGGACAGAACGCGCTTTTTGGCGCCAATGGAGCCGATGCGGACGATGTCGCCGATCTGCCATTGCCGAAAACGCCGCCGTGGCCGGTCGCCGAAACCCTCCGGCGCGAATATGAGGCGGCGGGATTTTTCCTCTCCGGCCATCCGCTCGACGCCTACGCCGCCCTGCTCGACAAGCTGCGCTTGTCGCGCTGGACGAAATTCGTCGCCGACGTCAAGCGCGGCGCGACCGCCGGCAGACTCGCCGCCGTGGTGCTCGACCGCGCCGAGCGTCGCACCAAATCCGGCTCGAAAATGGGCATTGTCCAGCTCTCTGACACAACTGGCCAATATGAGGCCATCATGTTTCAGGAGGCGCTCAACCAGTATCGCGACGACCTCGAAAAGGGCGCGGCGGTGCTGGTGACGCTCTCCGCCTCGATTGAGGGCGAGGACGTGCGCGCGCGGATCGTCTCGGTCGAGCCGCTTGAGCAGGCGGCCGCCCGGGCGCGGAAAGGACTGCGCATCGTGCTGCGCGATCCCGAACCTGTCGCCCGCATCAAGGGTCGATTGACGGGACGCGGAGAGGGAGAGGTGTCGATCCTGTTCAAACGGGACAGGGCGCCCGAGGAAATCGAAATTCGCCTGCCCGGAGGCTTTGCCGTTACGGCCGCGACAGCGAGCGCGCTGCGCGAAATCCCAGGCGTGCTGGAGGTCGAGTATTTGTAAGAGAATTCATTTAATAAATTAATAAATTAATTTAGCGTATTGAATATAATAAGAAAAAATATTCATCTTCTACTTTAGAAAGAAGCGCCTTCATACCTCTTTGCCCCGCGCTCGCCCTTGCGCGCCAGACCATCCTTGGTTGCCCGGCGCAATTTCGATGGACAGGAATTCCTGTCATTGAGGCCTCGCTCGCGCCCTTTGCCGCTCCCATTGCAACGTCTATGATGGACCTGAAAGCGGAAGAACAATTGCCCGTCATCGACCTCCTCAACGACGATCCCCGAAAACGGACTGGCGCGGCGCGGCACCCGGAGAAGGCGTCGCGGCCCGAACAGCCGGCCCTGACCAAACCGCCATGGTTGCGGGTCAAGGCGCCCGGTTCGGCGCTCTGGCGGGAGACCAGCGCGCTGCTCTCCGGGGTCGGGCTGACGACCGTCTGTCAGGAGGCGGCCTGCCCGAATATCGGCTCCTGTTGGGAGCAGAAGCACGCCAGCTTCATGATCATGGGCGATGTCTGCACCCGCGCCTGCGGCTTTTGCAATGTCGC
>JBBARD010000125.1:0-1871 GCA_040399965.1 Methylocystis sp.
GCGCGCCGTCGCTCTCGACATCGTTTTCTGCACCTTCAACAAGGTTCCCTATGTGCGTCGAAATCTGCGGTCGCTGGCGGCGATCCACGACGCCGTCCCCGAAATCCGCCGCATTCATGTCGTCGATCAGGGCAATGACAGGGTCGCCGCCGCCATCGCTGACGATCCAGTTCTTGATTCGCTGCGACGATCCGGCGCGCTGAGCATTGTCGAGCAGGAGAATCTTGGCGGCGCCGGCGGCTTCACGCGCGGGGTCATGGAGTCGCTGTCGTCCGAACTGGAGTCCCATATTCTTCTGCTCGACGACGACATCGTCCTGGAGCCTCGCATCCTGCAACGTCTTGTCGCTCTGATCGGCTATTCGAGGGATAATCCGATCATTGGCGGGCATATGCTCGATCTCTATCGCCCTACCCGCGCCGCAGCCTGCGCCGAGACGTTCGATTTTGAAAACGGCGGCTGTCAGCGTCTTCCCCCTTATGATTTTGATTGCCGGCACCCGGAGAGCCTCGCGCAAATGTGCGAGATGGATCAACCAACCTACAACGCCTGGTGGTTTTGCTGTTTTCCGCGCGAGATTTTCGAACGTCGCGGCCTGCCCTTGCCTTTCTTCATCCGTACGGACGACGCCGAATTTGGCGTCCGCGCGACCCGCGCCGGTGAAAAGCTGATCCAGCTGCCAGGGATTTTCGTCTGGCACAAACCTTTCGACGCCAAACAAATCGCCTGGATGTCCTATTACTCGCTGCGCAACGATCTCATCCTATGTAACATCGCCGCGCCGCAGGCGCGCCGGCTCGATAAACGCTACAGTTATCATTTCTGGAATGCGCTCAAAGCCTTCCGTTACGATGAGGCGCTGGCGACCTGCCTGGCGATAGAACACTATCTTCTTGGCCCCGAAAAACTCTTTGACGCGCTCCCGGAACGTCACAAGAGTTTGCTCGCTGCACTCGCGCCCGTAGCGGCGCCAAAGCTTTCGCTCGCCTGCGCCCAGCGACCCGATCCGGCGCCGCGGGAGACCTTGCCGCCAAGAATGCCCTCCTTCCTCAAGGACGCGCTCTGCATCTATTGGAGCTTCATCCATGGGCTCGTCGGAGATGGCGACTTTTCTGCTGCAACTGCAAAAACCATCTATCATGATCGCCTCTCCTGGCCCTGGACCTATGGCGAACGCGGCGTCGTCGTCCACGATCCGCACGAGGGCGAATACCACCTCTACAAGCGCGATAGCCGTATGGCGTGGGCGCTCGCCCTGCGCTTTCTGCGCGCCATGCGCGCATGGCGGCGGAATGCGAGGCGACTACGAGAGGCCTATGCGGAGGCTGCTCCGGCCTATTCATCATGGGAGAGCTGGGAGACGATTCTTGGCCGAGAAATCCCGCGCACACCGGCAAAAGACATAGCTTCATGAGGCGCTTTTGCATCGTCGGGGCCGGCTTCAGCGGCGCTGTCATCGCCCGAGTCCTGGCAGAAAACGGCTGCTTCGCCGACGTGCTCGACGAACGCGCCCATATCGCCGGCAATTGCCACACGGAACGCGACGCCGCCACCGGCGTCATGGTTCACCAATACGGCCCGCATATTTTCCACACCGGCGACGCCCGCGTCTGGGCGTTCGTCAACCGCTTCGCCGAGATGCGGCCCTATCGCCACCGGGTGATGGCGGTGGCGGGCGGCCGCGTTTTTTCTCTGCCGATCAACCTCCTCACCATCAACCAGTTTTTTGGCCAAACCCTTGATCCCGCCCAGGCGCGCGCTTTCGTGGCGGCGCGGGCGCGCAAGGACATCGCCGAGCCCGCCAATTTCGAGGAGCAGGGACTGAGCATGGTGGGCGAGGAACTCTACCGGACCTTTTTCCACGGCTACAC
>JBBARD010000126.1:0-1757 GCA_040399965.1 Methylocystis sp.
TCGGCCTTGAGCCTGTGATAGAGCGCGATAGCGGCGCGCGCCCATTGCGCCGGGCGCGCCGGGCCGAGCGAGGCGTCGGCGAGCACATGAACGGTTCCGCCGGAGTCGACGCCGGCGGCGACGACGCCGCAACGATCGGCGCGTTTCGAGGCGCTCGCCGGCGGATCGACGGCGACGACAATGCGCGTTAGCGCCGGCGCCTGCGGCGCTCGCGCCGCTTCGAGCATGTCGCGGGTCCAGAGCGCGTCGCGGCGCTCGTCGATCAGTTCGCCGTCCAGTTCCTGTCGTCCGAGCCTTGTGCCGGCGTAATGGGCGACAATGGTTTCGAGAAAGCCGGGCGCGAGATTGGCGGCGTTGTCGCGCGTCAGCGCCCGGGTCAGCGCCGTCGCCGGAGCGGAGATCAATTCCTTGACCAGCGGCGTCGGGCGCGGCGTCGTCGTCACCATCTGACGCGGCCAGTCGCCCAGTCGCAATCCGAATTGCAACATATCCCACGTCTCCCTTGCGTAGCGCCATTTCGCCAGCTCGTCGCACCAGGCGGCGTGAAATTGCGGACCGCGCAGGCTTTCCGGGTCTTCCGCCGAAAAGGCCTGCGCGATCGCGCCATTGTCCCAGACCAGCCGGCGCCGCGTGGCTTCCCAGCGCGGTCGATCAGTCTTTTTGTGAATGGCCCGCAGGCCTGAGACGCCCTCGACCATCACCTCGCGCACATCGGCGGCGGTTTCGCCGATCAGCGCGATCCGCGATAACGGGCGTGGCGCGAACTCGGGCTGGCCGAGGGCCAGCCCTTTTACCCATTCGGCCCCGGCGCGGGTTTTGCCCGCGCCGCGACCGCCTAGCATCAGCCACACCCGCCAGGGCGCGCCGTCGCCTTTTGGCGGCGGCCACTGATCGCCGCGGGCGGTGAACGTCCAGTCGTCGAGCAGTCGCGCCACTTCGCGCGCGGTGAAACCGTCGAGAAGCTCATTGAGACGATTTTTCGCGTTCCAGGCGCTCAAGCCGTCGCGCAAGTTCGGCGCGCAGCTCGTCGATGTCGCGGGGCGGCGGATCGTCATCCTCTTCCTCTTCTTCGTCCACCGGAGCCGCCGCTGCGGGCGGCGGCATTTTCTTGAGTTCGACCAGCGTCTTGACGAGGCTCGAAAGCGTTCGGGCGCTGGTTTCGGCGTTTTTCGGCGTTTGCCGGGCGAGCGCCGTTTCGGCGCGAACAAATTCGCGCGTGACGGCGTCCTCCAGCCGCATGATCATCATCTGAACTTCGCGCAGCCGCTCCGGCCTGATCGGCCGCACATTGGTGTCGTTGCGCGGCGGGCTTGCGGGCGCATCGCGCGGCGCCGTCTCCGTTGCGGCGGTGTCGGCCGGTTGGCCGAGCCTCGGTCGCAGCGGCCAGCCGTTCTGAATGCGGAAAGCATGAAATCTGTGGGCGCTCATACCGAGCAGGGCGCGGATTTCCGAAACCGGGGTCAGGCCGGAGTCGTAAAGCAGACGCGCTTGCGCGACTTTTTCCGACGAGGGGGCGGCGTTTCTGGTTTTTAGCTGGCTCTTGGACTGGGTCATTGCTTGGGTCATGGGCGCGGGCCTTCTGGAACGGACCGGCGTCTCCTCACGCCGGCCTCTATCGCGGTGGGCGTTGCTGTTCCGCGAATTCGGTCATGCGCTCCGGAGCGCGATTAAGAAGGAATTCAATCCGCTCAAAAGCGCAATTTCGGAGCATGCTGTATGTCTACGTGAAGATCGTAACGCTGTCAAGGAAAAAAATC
>JBBARD010000127.1:0-1717 GCA_040399965.1 Methylocystis sp.
TTGCTCGACTGGGCCAGCGGCGGCCCGAGGCCGGAAGCGCTCGGGGAGCGCTGACGGCGCGCTCAGCGCAAAAAACCGACGATATCTTTCACAGCGTTCATATTCTCGCGCGCAATGGCGCGGGCCCGCTCGGAGCCGTCCCGCAATACGCCGTCGATATAGCTCTCGTCCTCGCGGATACGACGCATCTGCGCCGTGATTGGCGCCAGCCTGGCGACGGCGACGTCGACCAGCGCGTTTTTGAAGGTCGAAAAATTGGCGCCGCCATATTCGGAGAGCACGTCGATTTTGGCGCGGCCCGAGAGCGCTGCGAAAATGCCGACGAGATTATCCGCCTCGGGCCGACCCTCCAGCCCTATCTCCTCCGAAGGTAAAGGCTCCGGATCGGTCTTGGCCTTGCGCACCTTTTGGGCGATCTGATCGGCGTCGTCTGAGAGATTGATGCGCGAATAATCCGAGGCGTCCGATTTTGACATTTTTTTGGAGCCGTCGCGCAGGCTCATCACCCGGGTCGCCGGCCCCGAGATCAGCGGCTCAGGTAGCGGGAAGAAAGCCTCGCCAAAACCGTTGCGCTCGATCGACGGGCCAAAATCATTGTTGAATTTCTGGGCGATGTCGCGCGCAAGCTCCAGATGTTGCTTCTGATCGTCGCCGACCGGCACATGGGTGGCGCGATAGATCAGGATATCGGCGGCCATCAGCACCGGATAATCGAGCAGGCCGACTGAGGCGTTCTCACGATCCTTGCCGGCCTTGTCCTTGAACTGCGTCATGCGGTTCAGCCAGCCGATGCGCGCGACACAGTTCAGCACCCAGGCGAGTTCGGCGTGCTCCGGCACCTGGCTCTGGTTGAAGACGATGTTTTTCTTCGGATCAATGCCGCAGGCAATAAAGGCGGCGGCGATTTCGCGGGTGTTGCTGCGCAGTTCGACGGGGTCCTGCGGCACGGTGATGGCGTGGAGATCGACGACGCAATAGAGACAGTCGAAACTCTTCTGCAATTCAACGAATTTGACGATGGCGCCGAGATAGTTGCCGAGATGCAGATTGCCGGTGGATTGCACGCCGGAGAAAACGCGCTGGGGAAAGGTCGTCATGGGGCCGCCATCTAGAGGTCGTGAGTTCGGCGGGACTTATCGCAACGCCGGGACCGGGGCGCAAGGGCTAAGGGCGAGCCAACTCTCGAAGCTGGCGTCGCTTTCCAACAGGGTTTAAAGCACAAACCTGCTCAAATCCCGGTTGCGCGCCAGATCGCCGATGTGCTTTTCGACGTAATCGCCGTCGATGACGATTCTATCACCCGGCCGATCTGACGCCGTGAAGCTGATCTCGTCGAGCACCCGCTCCATCACGGTTTGCAGACGTCGGGCGCCGATATTCTCGACAGAGGTGTTGACCTGTACCGCCACTTTGGCGATAGCGTCGATCGCGGAGGTCGCGAATTCCAGCTTCACCCCTTCTGTGCCCAACAGCGCAACGTATTGCCTTGTCAGACAGGCTTCGGTTTCAGTGAGAATGCGCCGGAAATCCTCCTCATTCAACGAGGCGAGTTCAACGCGAATCGGCAGTCGCCCCTGCAATTCTGGCAACAGGTCGGACGGTTTGGCGACATGAAAAGCGCCGGAGGCGATAAAAAGCACATGGTCGGTCTTAACCGGTCCATGCTTGGTCGAAACCGTTGTGCCCTCGATCAGCGGCAACAGATCGCGCTGGACGC
>JBBARD010000128.1:0-1557 GCA_040399965.1 Methylocystis sp.
TCATCTCCAGAATGTGGACATGGTGGGTCAGCCGGTCGAGCAGCGCGCCGGTGAGACGTTCGGAGCCAAAGACGGATGTCCATTCGTCGAAGGGAAGATTGCTGGTCACCAGCGTGGAGCCTCGTTCGTAGCGCTGGCTGAAGACCTCAAAGAGCAACTCCCCACCCACCGCCGTAAAGGGCACATAGCCCAGTTCGTCGACGATCAGCAGCTTGACGGTGTTGAGATGTTTTTGCAGCGCGCGCAAGCGCCGCTCGTCGCGCGCCTCCATGAGTTCATGCACAAGTGACGCGGCGGTCGTGAAGGCGACGTTGTATCCCTTCTGACAAGCGGCGAGCCCGAGGGCCAGCGCGACATGCGTCTTGCCGGTTCCCGATGGACCTAACGCGATGCAGTTCTGTCGCTTCTCGATCCAGTCGCACCGCGACAGCTCCAGCACCAGCGGTTTGTTGAGCGAGGGCTGGGCCGTGAAGTCGAAGGTGTCGAGACTCTTGATCTGTGCGAAGCGTGCAAGACGGATGCGGCGCTCGACATTACGGCGCTCGCGATCAATCCGCTCCAACTCGCACAGGCGGAGCAGATAGCGCGGGTAATCGACGCGATCCTGCGCCGACTCCAGCGCCACTTTCTCATACTCGCGCGCGAAGGTGGGAAGCTTCAGCGCCTTGAGATGATTGCCGAGCAACACCTGCGGAGCGACAATCGTCGATGAGCCCTGTTCATGCATGGTGGTCATGCCTGGCCTCCCGCATTCGTCTCCATGACGCCGGCGATGAGCCCGAGATAGGCGCGCGGGTCCGTGGCGCCGACGGTTGCCGCCGGCAGATAGGGATAAAATGTCAGATCGAGCCGCGCGGGACGGTTTTCGAGCCGCGCCAGCAGCAACATCTTCACCGCGTCAAAGCTGATGGCGCCAAGACCCAGGGCTTCCGTAATCGCCTCTTCGACCTGATGCTGATGAAAATCCTCCATCAGTCGCAGAACCTGAATGAACTCGCGACGCCCATTATTGCCCATGCGCGCCTCCATCCGTCGCCGCAGACGGTGGACGCAATCGGCGAGACGCCAGTCATCGAGCGGCGCAGCCTGATCCAGCGCCCGGCTCTTGTGTTCGAGCAAGGCGAGATAATGCAGTGGGTTGTAGATGAACTCCCCCTTGTCGTAACTGCGCGCATGCACGGCGACCGTTTCGCCGCCACAGACGATCTCGACCCGATCGACGTAGCCTTTCGCCAGAACTTCCCGATGGCCATAGCGCGTCGGAACCGAGTAATCGTTTTGGCGATAGCGCACCAGCGCCATCGACGAAACGCGGGTCGCGACCTTGTGACAGGCGTCGTAGGGCGCCGGCGGCAATGACAGGAAAGCCGCGATATCCGCCTGCATGCGTTCGCCGATTGATGTCGAATGACCGCGCAGTATCGCCTGTCGACGCTTCATGCAGCCGTCCAGAAGCCTGGCGTTTAACGCGTCAAAACTTTCGGCGACGGGCAGAGGCGTCATGAAGTTGCGACGGACGAAGCCGACAAGACCCTCCACCTTGCCCTTGTCATTCCC
>JBBARD010000129.1:0-1475 GCA_040399965.1 Methylocystis sp.
ATTTTGTCCGGAGCGCATCAGGCGCGGCGGCGCTGGAGTTTGCGCTGGTCGCTCTTCCTTTTTTTACATTGTTGTTCGCCACATTGGAAATCGGACTCTTTTACTTTTATTCGAACCAACTGCAAATGGCTGCGGAGATCGCCAGCCGTGAACTGTTGACGGGCTCCCTGGCGTCGGGAACGACGGTTCAACAATTTATCGACAATAAGTTATGTCAGAGCGGCGGGCTGCTGAAAGGTCTTCTGGATTGCTCCAAACTACGCGTCGAGATCGGTCGTCCGGATAACTGGAGCGCGGCGGATGTCTCCAACGATTACGCCGGATTGGACGATAATAGGACTGCGTTAATCAATCCGGCGGCGGCCGGAAGCATCAGCATTCTGCGTATCGGCTATCCGCTTCCGGAGTTCGCGGGACTTATCGGCGCGCCGAACACCGGCGTTGTCGAGCATAATGGCCAGCGCGTGCGCATGATTATGGGCATCGCCGCTTTTCGTGTGGAGAGAAAAGAGTGAGAATCGCTTCGCACATCTCAGAGCTCGGATGTTTCGTGGCGGTCCGATCTTTCCGCGCGGATCGTCGCGCAGTGGCGACAATCGAATTTTCCTTTGTGCTTCCTATCTTGCTGGCGCTTTTTTTCGGCGGCTTCGCCCTGTCGCGTGGATTTTACGCCATGCAAAAAATCGATTTCATTGCGCACAGTCTTGCCGATTTGACCGCTCGCACCACCGAATGCGGCGGCAATGCCGAGAGCGCCTGCCTGAGCGCCAGCGATGTGAAAGACGTCTTCGACGCGGCGGGGATTCTTTTGTCGCCCTTATCTAACGCCGATCTCAAGATTACCGTGTCGGAAGTCGGCGTTTTTCAGAACGGAGCAAATCGCAAGGTCGAAACCATTTGGTCGATCACGAAAAACGGCTCTATCCGCGAATGTAATGCGGCCCCGGTCTTGCCTGAAGGCTTCAGCGCCGCCACCGCCCCGCTTGGCGCAATCATTATTGTCGACGTCAACTACCCTTTCACGCCCGCTCCCGGGTTCGAAAATTATTCCTGGACCTTCAAGCGTTCGAATTACGCCGTTTCGCGCAATCTGCGTCCAAGCAGCAACGCCAGTCTTCCCAATGGCCACATCGCTAATAACAGCGGCCAGGGCGTGAACTGCAAATAGTCCGGGTCTCTAGAGCGCTTTCCGCCGAAGTGGAAACCGGTTCGGCGCAAGAAAGAGCAACCAAACAAAAGATTCAGAATTCCGGTTTGATTCAATCAGACCGGGAAAGAATCTAAAGGCGCGTTTTATCGCCGATCAGATGGTCTGGTTATAGGCGCCGACCTCCGGATTTTCCCGCAGGATGGCGTCGATCGCCTTGAACATCTCGCGCATCCTGGCTTCCGACGCTGGACTTTCGACAACGACAACCAACTCCGGCTTGTTCGAGGAGGCGCGCACCAGCCCCCATGTGCCATCCTCCACCGTC
>JBBARD010000130.1:0-1350 GCA_040399965.1 Methylocystis sp.
CCGGAAACTTCATGCTGGATTACATAGTTTACGTAGCATTAGTCTGATTGAGGCGTGACCTTGCCCCCGAAGAACGTCTCCCAAGGCTGATCGTATAGGATCGGTTTTGGAGGGGATTTGCATGAAAGACGCGGTTCGAGGGCAATATACGCTCGAGTTTAAGCAGGAGGCTGTTCGGCTGGTTCGAGGCGGAGAATCCGTTTCCTCGGTGGCGAAGAGCCTGGGGATTTCGGGTCAGACGCTGCACAATTGGGTGAAAGCCGATGCGGCAGGTCGGTTGCGCGACGTCGCCGGCAAGGCAATCAGCACCGAGCAGATGGAGATCGCCCGTCTGAAAGCGGAACTGGCCAGAACGCGGACGGAGCGCGACATCCTAAAAAAAGCGGCGGCGTATTTTGCGAGGGAGTCGCGGTGAGATACGCCTTTATCGAGCGACATCGCAAAGTCTGGCCGGTGGCGGCGCAATGTCGCGCGCTGAACGTCAGCGCCAGCGGCTTTCATCAATATCGCGCGCGTCAAACGGGAGATGCGGGTTCCCTTCAGGCGGGCCACCGGATCAGCGACACCGCGTTGCTGGTTCACATCAAGGCGATTTTCAATGAGATGAAGGGAGCCTATGGCTGGCCGCGTGTCTGGCGGGAGCTTTTGGCGCGCGGCGTTCGGGCGGGGAAGGAGCGCGTACGCAAGCTGATGAAGGCCCATGGTCTTCAAGCCCGTGGCAAGCGCAAGTTCAAGGCGACGACGAACAGTTCTCATCGGCTTCCGGTCTCGCCGAACCTGCTGGAGCGCGACTTTTGTGTCGAAGCGCCGAACCGTGTCTGGACCGGCGACATCACCTATCTGTGGACGGAGGAAGGCTGGCTCTATCTCGCGGTTGTGATCGATCTGTTCAGCCGTCAAGTCGTCGGCTTCTCGATGAGCGAACGCATGACGCGGACACTGGTCATCGATGCATTACGCATGGCCTGGTTCCGCAGACGACCCGCAGCGGAACTGATCTTTCATTCGGATCGCGGCAGCCAATACGCCAGCGGCGACTTCCAGAAGCAGCTCTCGGCCTTCGGCATGCGCGGTTCGATGAGTCGAAAGGGTGATTGCTGGGATAACGCCGTGACCGAAACGCTGTTCGGCTCATTGAAGGTCGAGCGGTTACACGGGATGCGCTTCGAGACACGCCGTCAGGCAAAAGACGAAGTGATCGATTGGCTGCGTTTCTACAACTGCCGGCGGCTTCATTCGACGCTCGGGTATCTCAGCCCAATGGACTTCGAGAAAAAGCGGCTTGTCGAAGGAGAAAGGCTCGTCGCATAATTGTTCGGCTATGGGAGACGCTGAACGAGGGCAAGGTCA
>JBBARD010000131.1:0-1327 GCA_040399965.1 Methylocystis sp.
GCCGTCTGCGGGTGTAGTTTCGTCAGCGGTCGCGAGCCGCTGATCCTGCGTGTTCGCTGGCTACTTCGCCCGACTTTTCCGAACAGTCGCAGGCCGCAATTCTGAAAACAGGTAGTAGCCAAATCTGCCATTTGCGCGGCCTGATTTGTCGCACATCGCGCATCGAATGAATCCCTTTGGCGACCGGCCGACAACTCTGGCAAGCCGCCCGGCGCGATCCTTGACCAATGGGTAAGCCATTTCCGACCTCCTGCGCCTATCGACGCATACCCATTTGGGTATAAGCGCCGATTAACAAGACCAAAAGCCCTGCAATACCGAACACAATGGCAAACGAAAATACAAGATCACGAAGCGTTATCGGCTCGCCCTCGCGTCTTTGTTTTTGAGTTGCCGCCGATGCTGCGATTGCGGCGACCACTGCCGGGTCAACTACCATCTTTCAGCCTCGTTTCTGCGCCAGCGAACCATCGGATGCAGCGGACTCGCGATTCCGTCTGCGGGTGTAGTTTCGTCAGCGGTCGCGAGCCGCTGATCCTGCGTGTTCTCAATCCCCCGCACCCAGCGACCGCAAAACCCGCGCGGCCTTGAGCAGATCGACGTTGACCGCCTCCCCGTTCTCGTCTCGCACTTGCAGGCGAGCCGTGCCGTCCGATTCAGAGATGATCGCCCAGCCATAGATGCCGTCTTGGCTGCGCGCTCCCACCCACGCCGACTTGCCGTCAACAGCCAGCGTAACGTGCTGGTTGTGCCTGCCGAAAAAGACGTACTTGTTGTCTCCGTTGGCGTCGATAGCCAGCGGCGACGGCCACGCAGCCGCGACACACAGAGCGCAAAGAACCGAAAGACCGCAAGCAAAAACGGTACGCATTAGAAAACTCCTGATGTAAAAGTGAGAACCACGCGATGCAGCGGACTCCCGGTATCCGCCGTTCAAGTTGGTGAATCAGTGGCCGGGAGCCGCTGATCTTTGGCGTTCGCTGGCTACTTGGCGTCCGTTGGCCCATCCGGAAACGGCATCCAGTGAGTCGGCCGCTCATCCTCGTACAGGTAAATCCCTGTTCCCCACTCGCACCACACTCCGTCATGCTCGTTGAGGGCGCACTCGAACGAATGCGTCGCGCCGGGAAACCAGCCGATCACCGGGACGCCCTTTTCAGGCAGCCGCTCCGTCACCGGAATCCACTCCACAAACATATTCGCAATCCTCCGTTTCGCGTCGTCTTTCCCATACGATACGCCAGCGAACCAGCGGATGCAGCGGACGGCAAAGCCGCCGCTGATCCTGCGTGTTATGGCTTGTAGTGATCCACAACCAGCCGCACTT
>JBBARD010000132.1:0-1203 GCA_040399965.1 Methylocystis sp.
GCGTGCCAACCCTGCGCCTCTCCAACCTCTCCCCCGACGAAGTCCGCGCCTATGTCATCGCCGACAACAAACTCGCCCTTAACGCCGGCTGGGATTTCGACATTCTCGCCGACGAGTTGCTGTCGCTCGGCGATCTCGGCTTCGATCTCTCCCTCACCGGCTTTTCGCTCGCCGAAATCGATCTCGTGATCGACCAGAAACGCGAGCGCTCCCCCGAGACCCCGGACGCGCTCGACGATTTGCCGCCTGCCCCAACGCGGCCCGTCAGTCGTCCCGGCGATCTCTGGCTTTTGGGAAACCATCGGCTGATCTGCGGCGACGCCCGCGAGAAAAAGGATTTCGAAACGCTGATGGGCGGCCAACGCGCCGATCTGATCTTCACCGATCCGCCCTACAACGTCGCCATCGATGGCAACGTCACCGGACTGGGCCGTATCCGCCATCGCGAGTTCGCCATGGCCTCGGGCGAAATGTCCCGCGCCCAATTTACGCAATTTCTGACAACGACCCTGACCAACGCCGCCGGCATCTGTCGCGACGGCGCCATCGCCTTCGTCTGCATGGACTGGCGTCATCTCCGCGAAGTGAGCGAGGCGGGCGAAGCCGCCTTTTCAGAACTCAAGAACCTCTGCGTCTGGAACAAGACCAATGGCGGCATGGGGACCTTCTACCGGTCCAAACACGAACTGATCTTTGTCTTCAAGGTCGGGACCGCCCCCCACACCAACAGTTTCGGTCTGGGCGAGTCGGGACGCTATCGCACCAATGTCTGGGACTATCCCGGCGTCAGCAGTATCGGCGCGCAACGTGACGCGGCGCTGGCGATGCATCCGACGGTGAAGCCTGTGGCGCTGGTCGCCGACGCGATCAAGGACTGCTCGCGGCGCGGCGAGATCGTTCTCGACGCCTTTGGCGGCTCCGGGGCGACCCTGATCGCGGCGGAGAGCTGCGGGCGACAGGCGCGGCTTGTCGAATACGACCCGGTCTATTGCGACGTGATCGTTACGCGCTGGGAGAGGCTGACGGGCCGGCAGGCGCGGCTCGGTCCCGACGGTCCGGACTTCGAGCGCGTGTCGGAAGACCGTCTGGGGGCCGACGCCGGGGCGCGGCCCCCTGCCCTGCCTGGCCCCGATCTGATGAAGGCCGCGCGCAAGCCGCGCCGCCGGCGGGCCTGAGCGCCCGTAAAATGACGGGTGTGAGCGC
>JBBARD010000133.1:0-1115 GCA_040399965.1 Methylocystis sp.
GCCTGGAGACGCTTGCGCGTGCCCGCAATGGCCTTCGGCGTCAAGAACAGATTCGCGCTGGCCTGCGAATCGTCGGCGAACCGCACCACGACCTCAAGCGCCTGCGTGCCGTTCTGGCCCAACTCGATTTTTCGCAGCCCGACGATGCGGACGTCGTACCAGGTCTTGTCTTGCAAGTTCTGGGCGATCATTCAGCCCCCTTGATTTCAGCCAACTTGTCGGCGAGGGCGGTGGCGGCTCCCATGCGGCTTTCGGTTTCCTCAACAACCGACTGAATCAGCGAATCGCTGGTATCCACCGCCGCGCCGCCCGCGACCTCGGACGCGTGGAACGCATGGAACCGAGACAGCATCCGGGCAAACAGCATCTCGTGCCCGAACTGGTCGTAGGTTCCGGGCTTGTTGTCCTTGCCTCGCGACCGCGCCACCAGCCCGCTCCGCGTGGCGTCGTCGAGCGTGTAGCGAATCCGCATCGGCTTACCGGCCTCGTCGGTCATGGGCTCGCCCATGAAATAGAAGGCATATTCGCTGGCCTTCTCGTTGTGCTCAACGAGCTTCCAGTTGTAGCCGCCGCGCCGCAACAACACCGCGCGGCCCTTGTAGTGAAGCGCCGGGATCAACATCCCGCCCTGCGGAATGAGGTGGATAAACTGAAGAGATTGCGCCTCGTTGAAGCCGTAATCGCGCCCGTACATATACTTCAGTTCAATCTGCGGCGCGGGGATGCCCAGCGCCTGCGAACGCCGCCCGGCCTCGAAGGCGTCGATACGCAGTTGGTCGGCGCGGCTCTTCAGCGTCGCATCGGTGATGTCGTCCAGCAGCGACCGCTTTGGCTGCTCTGGCGCAGCAGCGGGTTGCGCTGCCTGTATCTGTTCTGTGAGTGTGCTCATTTATTTCTCCTCTTCCCCGTCACGCCGGGAACACGCGGAACGGACGGCTGACGCTCGGCTTCACGACCTTTGCGTAGATGTCCGGGAACTGTTTCTTCAGAGCAGCGGCGTCAATCCGCTGCGAAACCTGCGGCGCGAACGAGATCCGGTACCCCGGCGCCACCCCGCCCGGCGCGTCCCCGATCATGGCGGCCGCGTCGGCCTTCAATGCCTCCATGGCCTCCTC
>JBBARD010000134.1:0-1093 GCA_040399965.1 Methylocystis sp.
TCCGACATGGCGGGAACCCACCACATCCGGTCGCGCGGCCGCACGAACTTTATAACGTCTGCATCGACGAGATTGACGTAATCTTTAATCCCTTGCGGCGTCGTCTTGAGCCGCTTCAGTTTCCAGATGCTGGCGATGACCTCGCGTTTCTTCGCTTCCGGCCAGTCGTCCTTCCAGACTTCAAGACCCAGTCCCCAAGCCAGCCATGGCAGGAACTCGACAGGACAGTTCTGCGGATTCCACAACCGCCGGATGATGTCGGCGTCGAGCGGGCGGCGGGCGGCCGACGCAGCCGATTGCGCGATCTCCCATGGCGTCGAATTGGGCGGGAGAAGCGATAGGTCCTCGTTCACGATGTGGAGATCAAATTGACCGTGATCGATCTGGCGTAGGGCGCGGCGTCCGGCGCAGCGACGACATCCTCGGCGGGCGAGACGAGAATGAACTTGGTCATCGGCGCAATCCGGCCGGCGGCGATAAGCGCATCGGTCGGCACGACGCCGCCAATCATCTGTAACCGCGCGGCGGCGGCGGCGAGCGCCGCAACTGAGGCCGCTCGGATTGGCGCGGGCGACGGACCCGCCGGAATGATGGCGTCGACAACGATGTCATAGGGGAGCGGCGTCACGGAGCGGACGGTGACGATGTCGGTTAGCTGGCCGCCGTCGTCGGCCTGTAAAATCGTATTGACCCGGGCGACGATGTCAGGCGCGACCATTCCGTCGGCGCCGCGTCCGAGCAGAATGACGTCGACCCGGCCGCCGGGGCTTTTGACCAAACCAACCGCTTTCACCTCGGGCGCCGCCTGTAGGGCGATCAACCGATAGCCGCCGCCCGTCAGACCGACCGCCGAACCCTCCAGCGCCACGCGACACAGGGCGCGCAGCTCGTCGTCGGATTGCAGGACGGCGGGCGTCGTATCGGTCGCGGGCGTAACAATGAGCCGTCGAAGGCCAAGCAGCGCGGCGAGATTATCGAGATCGGCGCCAGTGGCATAAGCCAGCATGACCGAGACAGAGGCGTCATTAATCGCCTGCCGGTCGAGCATCTCGCGATAGGCGTCTTCTTCCTGATGGATGACGCTCGGATCGCT
>JBBARD010000135.1:0-1057 GCA_040399965.1 Methylocystis sp.
GACAATTGAACGCGAGCGGACTGTGAGTCCACGAACGACTCCAATGTGACGAACGATACGGTAGTCCGCAATATCACAGGTGGTCGAAACCATCATGCCGATCTCGCTTTCTCTCCGCCGGTCGCTCCGGATCACTCGATCAGGCATTACATGTTGATATTCAGGCGTGATTATGGCGCGCGCGCCAACGCCAGCGGCGTTGACCGCCCGCAGTCATCGATACCCGACTCCAGGAGTGTGCGCGGGAAGCGGCGGCGGACGCTTGTCAGGCGAGTAATTATTCCGACGGCGATGGGCGACTCTGTCATCGACTCCATGTCGAAAAGGAGCGGTGATCGTTCGACCTCAAAAACAACCAGCTAAAACCGGAATTTTTTCGTCCAGATCCAGGTGTCGCCCTACCGATAGCCTTACCCGATCTGGCCCAGTCCTGGCCCTTGGTGATCGACGTGAACTGTGCGCCGTCGCACATTCGCCGGAACATTCCGCGCCTATCCTTCAATCATCGAAAAACGCATTGAAGGAAACGACCATGACCACCGCAAAACTGATCGCCGCCAACTTTGCAGCGTGGTCGCTGGCCATCGGAATATGGGCGCTAAATCTTGGCATGTTCCAAGCCGTCGCCTGAACTTCGACTTTTCGGAAATTGTCATCCTTGCCAACTTTGCCGCCGGCCATCGAGTCGGCGGTTTTTTTATGGCCGGGATCGAGGCGTCGTCATCGGGAGACCGCCGGGCAGGATCACGCATCGATCACAGGAGCGTCGCCGGCATGTCGTCGACCATCCGACGGGAGCGCGTCATCCGCGTCACTGGTGTTGTCGCGCATCAGCCGACGCGGGACCATCGGGACAGAGGATCGAAGAACTCCAAGACGAGTAATGAGTCAGTTCTTACATCCACCGCTTGGCAGCGCCTTCCGCAATTTTTTCCTCGACCATTACTTTATGCGCCAAAGTCTTGAGGGCTTCTATTCTTGCGTCTTGCGTAGCAGAGATATGACACTTGACCGCTTCCTCTGCCATCTTCTTGTCGGGTACGTGAACGTAATATAT
>JBBARD010000136.1:0-1031 GCA_040399965.1 Methylocystis sp.
TGTCGATCTCGGTGACGACGCGGGCGCGACGCTCGAGCGAAGTCGACGGCATCCACTACCGCTTCATCGGCGCGAAACAGTTCATCGCGGCGCGCGACGCCGGCGAGTTGCTGGAGTGGGCGGAGGTGCATGGCAATTATTACGGCACGCCGCGCGCGCCGGTTGAGGCGATTCTCGCGCAGGGACGCGATTGTCTGTTCGACATCGACTATCAGGGCACGCGTCAGGTGCGCGAGAAACTGAGCGCCGACACGGTCAGCGTGTTTATTCTGCCGCCGTCGATGAAGGAATTGCGCGCGCGTCTCGAACGGCGCGCCGAAGATTCCCGTGACGTGATCGAGAAACGGCTTGAGAACGCCCGCCGGGAAATCGCCCGATGGAAGGAATATGATTATGTCATCGTCAACGACGATCTGCAGCGCTCCTTCGACGATCTGATCGCCATCCTGCGCGCCGAACGCCAGCGCCGGCCGCGTCGGGAACGCGGAATGGAGGCTTTCGTCGAAAAATTACTCAGCGAATAATCTCCGCCTTGCCTTTGCGCCTTCAGGCGTTGGACATGGCGTTGGTCACGGCGTTGGCGAGCGCCACAAACCCCGCGACATCGATTTCTTCGGCGCGTTTCGTTTCATCGATCCCCGCCGCCGCCAGCAACAGCGACGGCGCGACGCCAAACGAGGCCGCAACCGACTTCAGGCTTTGACGCAACATCTTGCGGCGCTGACCGAACGCCGCCTGCGTCATCCGGGCCAGCGTTTTCGCGTCGCAGGACAGGGGCGCCGGATCGGGCACAATCTCCACCACCGAGGAGACGACTTTCGGCGGCGGCTTGAACGCCGAGGGCGACACGTCGAAGAGAATCCGCGCCCGGGTTCGCCAGCCGCACAGGACGGCGAGGCGGCCATAATCGGCGCGCTGCGCAGGCGTCGCGACAATGCGCAACGCCACCTCCTTTTGAAACATCAGAACATAGCGATCGAAGACGGAAGGCCAGGGCTCGGTCTCGATCCAGCGCGTCAACAAGGCCGTTG
>JBBARD010000137.1:0-1027 GCA_040399965.1 Methylocystis sp.
ATATCAGAAGGCGCTGACGCAGGCGGGCTATGGCGCAATCACCACAGAAATCGCGACAGCGCCGGCGTTTTATTACGCCGAAGCCCACCATCAGCAATATCTGGCCAAAAATCCCGGCGGTTATTGCGGTCTCGGCGGGTCCGGCGTCGCCTGCCCGGGCGGCGACGCGGCCAACTGATCATCTGGCCCGCAGCACGGTCTGGCAGGCTGTCGGAAGCTTCGCCATGGTCATTGGCGGCCAAACCTTGTGCGATTTTTTTGGATGCAACATTTCCTCGCTGAACCAGGCGGCAAGCGAAGCGTCGCAGCCGTCGCCCGCCGGCGTCGGGTCCTGGTCGCGACAGTTCGAGCCGTCCGGACAGAACAGACGGATGTGAAAATGATAATTGTGCCCGTACATGGGACGCACTTTGCGCATCCACGCTTCGCCCGCCGCCGCCCGACACATGGCGCGTTTGATCGCGGCGTTGACGAAAATACGCTGCACCTGCGGGTTCATCGCGGCGGTGCGGACGACGGCGAGCTGTCCGTCGGTCCAGACGCCCTCGCGCACGTCGAGCAAATCGTCGCGCACCATGTCCGTCGCCGACATTTCCTCGCGCTCCAGCGGCGTTAGTTCGCGATTGGGCGCGGGCGTCAGCCAGACGTCGGCGTCGAGGCCGATCTGGTGTGAGGCGTGACCCGTCAGCATCGGCCCGCCGCGCGGTTGCGACATGTCGCCGATCAGCAGGCCGGGCCAGCCGGCCGCCGCCGCCGCCTTGGGCGCGAAGCTCTTGAGGAAGGCGACCAGCCGGGGGTGGCCCCAGTTGCGGTTGCGCGACAGACGCATCACCTGCCAATGCGAGCCGTTAATCGGCAATTGCTCGCCCCCGGCCAGACAGCCGCGCGAATAAAAACCAATGGGATCAGGCTCCAGCGGCGCGGCCTCCCGCGCCCGCCCGAACAACTCTTTCGCAGGCGTCGCCGGATCGGCGGGATTGGCCAGCGGCGGCAAGGGTTTAGGATCGAGAGTCCCCTTGTCCTGCGC